>JBJLBX010000032.1:0-21109 GCA_045567955.1 Candidatus Poseidoniales archaeon
CCAGTAGTTGCTCAACCGATGGCAGCCGAGCCAGTAGTTGCTCAACCGATGGCAGCCGAACCAGTAGTTGCTCAACCGATGGCAGCCGAACCAGTAGTTGCTCAACCGATGGCAGCTGAACCAGTAGTTGCTCAACCCGTTGCCGCTGAACCAGTAGTTGCTCAACCTGTTGCCGCCGAGCCAGTAGTTGCCCAACCAGTTGTAGCTGAGCCAGTAGTCGCCCAACCAGTTGTAGCCGAGCCCGTAGTTGTTCAGGCCGTAGTTATACCTGATCCAGAAGAATAGTATTGAGATAACTTTTAAATACAAGTATTAAACTATAGGTTTACAACTAAAGGTTGTATAGTGATGTATTATGGACAGGAAGAGAGATAATAGAGATGGTGATTGGTTTGGTGGCGATGATTGGAATATAGAAGATATATTTGGTAATCTAGATAGTGAATTCCGTAAAATGCGTAAGCAAATGGATAATTTAATGCGAGATGCAGTTGAGGGTAATCTTCCAGATCATGCTACAAAAAACCCTTTTGTATTTGGTTTTTCAGTAAGTACTGGTCCAGATGGAGTTCCTAAATTTGAGGATTTTGGTAATACGCGTATGAGGCCTTTTTCATCTTCTAAAACTGGCACCAAAGAGGCTACTATAGACACTAGTCGTGAACCTCTTACCGATGTTAATGAAACAGATACAGAGATTGCCATTACTGTAGAATTACCTGGTGTGGCTAAAGAAGATATAGACATAAATGTAGCTGAAACTAAAGTAGAAGTCAAAGTTGAAACTGAATCTAGAAATTATTTCAAAAAAATAGAGCTTTCCAATGAAGTTCAAAGTAAATCATCTAAAGCAACATATACTAATGGAATTTTAGATTTAGTACTAAAGAAGAAAATATCTGAAAAGGTTAAAGGTACTAAAGTAAAAGTAAATTAAAATAATTATGCAAGTTTTTCGAGATTTATATCGGAAATTATATCTGCAACAGTTTGAGGTACATCCTTTTCCCAGTCACCACCCTCCAGTATCGCCTGACGGATGGAGGACCCCTCCCAAACCTCGCGGTTAATCAGTTCAGGTACTATAACATTGTGTCCAGCTTCCATGAATAATCTCTTTACCAGAGGATTTCCACTATAAACAACATCAAATGAAGGCACTAAACTTTTGAGGTGTGATACATAAAGATCATAGTTGTTAATATCGGGGATTTCGTAAATTTCATATTTACATTTCAAATCTTTTAATACAGTTTTTATCATTTTCTTTCTTTCATCTTTTGTAAATAGATTTTCTTTGCTTCTTCCCTTTTGTGAAGAACCAATACAAATTAATGGATATAAATCATCATTGATTACATTTTTTATTAATGCTAAGTGACCTAGATGGAAAGGTTGAAATCGCCCTAAAATTAATCCTTTCTTCATTTAGATTCTATGACTTCTTGATTTGCCATCCATTTCCGTAATACTTTTGGAATGAGAACACTTCCATCTTCTCTCTGATTATTTTCTAGAATTGAAGCTAATGCTCTTGTTGTAGCTATAGCTGTAGAATTTAGAGTGTGTGGAAAATTAGTACCATCTGATGTTCGATACCTCATATTTAGTCTCACACTTTGATAGGATTTACAATTGCTTGCACTAACGATTTCTTTCCATTGTTGTGTTGCTGGCATCCAGGTTTCTAAATCATATTTGCGTGCAGCTACAGTGCCTATGTCTCCAGTACAAATATCAACTACTCTAAAGGGTATCTCTAAACCTTCAAATATTTCAATTGCGTTATCCAAGATCTCTTTATGAAGTTTTTCAGATTCTTCAGGTTTACAGATAATTACTTGTTCAACTTTTGCAAATTGATGAACTCTCCATATTCCTCTATCACTTAAACCGTGTGCTCCAACTTCTTTTCTAAAATTAGTTGAAAAACCAGAAAAACGTAAGGGTTCCTCTTTTAGTTCTATTATTTCGTCTTTAAATCTTGCAGTTAAAGGATGTTCTGAAGTAGCAATAAGATAAAAATCTTCTTTTTCTATTTTGTACATAACTTCTTCAAAATCATTTAAATCGACTACTCCTTCATATGCTTCACGATTCATAAAGAAGGGAGGTATTGTTAGAGAAAATCCTTTTTGATATAGTATTTCAATTGCATAATTAATTAAAGCCATTTCTAGTCTTGCTAAGTCTCCAGTTAGAAAATAAAATCTCCTACCAGCCACTTTTGCAGCTCTCTTAAGATCAGCCCCCTCAATCCTTTCAATTATATCCTGGTGTGATTTAGCCGAAGTTGTATTTATTTTTGGACCATATATTGCCATTTCTTTATTATCATGTTCATCATTACCTATAGGAACATTTTTTTCTAAAATATTGGGTACTTTCATTCTGTAATTATCTCTTTCAGCTAATGCTTCTTTTGTAAGTTCTTCATTCTTATTAATTTTTTCTTTTATTCCTGCCATTTTTTCTAATAATACAGCAATATCCTTTCCACTCTTCTTCAATTCACCTATTTCTTTAGAAATACTATTTCTTTTTGCTCGAATTTTATTCCCTTCTTCAATTAATTCGCGCCATTTTTTGTCTTGTTTAATAACGCCTTTAACTAGTTCATCAGAAAGTTTTCTCCTTTCAAGATCATCTAATATTTCTTCCAGATTTTCCCGGAAGTTCTTCATTTCAAGCATTACTTTCAGAGAGCAGTGGTCTTTATGAGCATGCTCCATTGGAAATCATGCTTCTTTTACGCGGTGCTGCTGAAGTTGTTACACCTCCTGTAACCTCAAAACCACTTTCTGGTGAGGCAATGGGGGAAGTTGAAAGGTACACTAATACGGATATTTTAATTGAGAATGACAAGATAATTGCCGTTGGTAAGGATTTAGAATCATTAGCTTCAGAAGTGATAGATGTAAGTGGTAAAGTTATTGTTCCAGGTTTTGTGGATCCTCATACTCATTTAGTTTGGTCAGGTTCACGTGAGCATGAACTTGAATGGAAATTGAAAGGACGTTCTTATCAAGAAATATTAGCAAGCGGTGGAGGGATATTACGAACTGTAAAAGAAACACGCAACTCAGACATAGTAGATTTACAAGCTGAATCACTTTTACGTTTTAAAAATGCCATCAGACACGGTAGTACTACAATTGAAATCAAATCAGGTTACGGTCTTGAAAAGGACACTGAAATTAAGCAATTAAAAGTTGCCAATTGGTTAGGTAGTTTAGATCTTGCAGAAACAGTTGTTACATTCATGGGCGCTCATGCCTTACCAGAAGCCGCAGATCGTTTTTCATACATTAATGAAGTTATACAAATGCTTCCAGAAGTTAGGAAATATTCCGATTTCTGTGATGTTTTTTGTGAAGAAGGGGCTTTTACTGAAAATGAAGCGCGTAAGATTTTAGAAGCGGCTAAAAACCATGGTTTTAGTTTAAAAATACATGCAGATGAATTTGGAGACACAGGAGGCGGTAGACTCGCTGCAGACATTGGTGTAGTTAGTGCAGACCATCTTGCTGGTTCGACTTTAGAGACTATTAAAGAATTACAAAAAGCTGGAGTAATTGGAGTTCTTTTACCAGGTACTCCTTTTGCAATACTTTCAGACAATTTTTCACCAGCAAGAAAGATGATTGCTAATAATCTACCAATAGCATTGGCTACTGATTGTAATCCTAATTGTTATACAGAATCAATGCAATTTATCCAGCAATTGGCAGTCTTTAGAATGAAAATGACACCTGCTGAAGCTTTGGTCGCCTCAACTATCAATGCTGCATTAGCTATTGAAAAGACAGATAGAGGATGTATCGCTGAAGGTTGGCGTGCTGATCTATTGATATGCGACATACCTGATTATCGCCATCTAACTTATCATTTTGGAATGAATAATGTTGAGACCGTAATTATTGGCGGTAAAGTTATAGATGCCTAAGCCTATCAAACAGGCTGCAGAAGTATTGTGGAACAGTACACTATATACTATATCTTTACCTGAGAGGTATTTTAGAGGTTTAACAGCAATAATTGGGGGTATGTTGCATGAAACAACCGAGATTTTAATTCCTGATTTTGTTAAAGATACTACAACTTACAATCTCTTTGTAACTAACTTACTTCGTTTTGCAGTTGAGAATATTGGTGAGGTCAAGGGCGTGTATGATGATGAAGAACTTGATGGAGACTATGCAAGCCGTAAATTACTTGGTAATGCAATTGAAGGTATAGGAATAGCTACAGTACATGTGTCTCCATTATGGATATTTGCATTTTTTGCAGATTCAGTGAAAGGTGGAAAAATGTATATTAAACGATTGCGAGCAGAATTAATCGAAAAAGGATATATTGATTCAAAGAATGATTCAGATACTATTCAGGATTTACTTGAAGGTATAGAACGTACGACCGCAAGTTTTGCTCAAAATATAGATACACCTCCATTGTCCAAGGATGATATTATAGAAAATATAAAAGAAATACAAGATTCTGTGGGTGGTTTGTTTTCTAAAACTGGCCAGGTTGCTGGAGATGCCAAATATAAAATTTCTAATTTAATACAGCAATTCTTAGATACAGCTTCTGATGAAGATCAAAGTTTAATGGAATTGAGTGGAGTTATGACATTACAAGCGACGGACAGAGCTAAGAAAGCTGCAGTGGTAGCAATCACAGCCCCTAAAGTGGCAGGTCAGATTCTTTATGAAAATATTTTAGAATATTATAGCGATACCTTATCAGATATTCATGAAAAAGGATATGCAACAGTAGCAAGTGAGACTATCAACCCTTATGGTAATGCAATAATTAAACAATTTAGTTCTGATAAAGAAACTTGGACTGAAAAACTTTTCCGGGGTTCTGGCCATGGTTTAAAGCGAATTTTTGGCATGCAAACCTCCAAATAGTCGTACTGAAGAGAGGTAAAGCTAGACTTGGCCGGGGAGCTAGACGTACCCTGTAACCCTCAACCGCCTTTAGGGGGGGCGACAGCTGGTGACGGCGCATCCAGTGGGCTGTCTAATCCGCATTTCAACTGAGATATCCTGTCCCTCGGGGTTGCAGGTGATTAATGAGATTTACCGGAGGGTGGATTTCGAATCTTCATCATGGAAACCGGGTCAGGCCCGGAAGGGAGCAGCCTCACCGTGGACTTCCAACGCTCGAGTGGGTCGCGGGGTTGAGAAGAAATGTGGTGTCTGACATCTTACTAGGACGACAACATCAGTGGTCTGGCACTTTTATGAAATAGATCTCAACCATTTTTTCCCAGGTTTCCACTCAGTAAACATTGTCAGTAACATACCAAGTATTGTTAATACTGCACCAATCCAAACCAGTATTATTCCTGGGATTTCTCTTACGGTTATTGTAGCAGTACTTTCACTCCCAGATCCTCCAGGTTCTGCATTATCTAGTGTTATGTATATGTCTCTGTGCAAATCATGTTGCAGATATATCTGAGTTGTTTTTTCATCTGTTTCGCTATGTATTGTCTTAGATATTACGTCTTCAATTACAATTTTATTATTGTTTCTTTCTATTAATTTTATTGAAGCTGTGAGTTTAATTTCATCTTGGTTTGGTTCCATAGATATTTCATCTAATTCTAAAACAAAATTTCCCACAAGAGCCTTTTCTTCTTCATTAAGAGTAACACTTGTTTCCGTCCCTAATCCATATGAAAAACAATATCCTACCAGTATAAGCATAATACCTAGATGTGCAGTATATGGCCCCCAGGCTCTTAACATAGGCAGTAATTTTTTTGTCCTGTATCTCCACATATATCTGAAAATTGAAAATCCACAAATGAATGCCCAGGGAATCATAGCCCCCACCATCCAACTTCTTCCTTCAGAAGTTAGTGCATAAATTAGACTGAATACAAGTCCAAAGCCTACCAAGATTAAGATATTTTGTAATTCCATAAAAGGCCTTAAGGTATGTATTGTAAAAATTGCAGCTAAAATAATAACAAAAGGAGCCAATCTCACTTCAAAAACTTCAGGTCCGAGGTATCCATTGGCTCGGACAAATAAGAGCACTAAGGTTACTGTGAGTATGAGTAATTGAGTATATATTGCAGCAAAAAAGGTATTGTCTTCACTAAAAAGTTCGTTATTAGTTTCTTTTCTAATTTTTTCTTCTTTAGTTGGATTATAATTTAACCATATTAACCCAATAGTCAAAATAAAACTTAGAATCATTAATATGAAAAAACCTTTTACAGAGACATCATTTTCTAAAACATAACCCAAGCGGCTCCAAGCGCCGCCAGTATCCTCAACAATAAACGAGTGAACTGAAGACCAAATACCTCCCCTCGTAACAAAAGATTCTAGTAAAACTAATACAAAACTTAACATTGCCAATAAAGGTCCTAAAATCGGATAGTTATTTTTGCGACGTGACATCACTGAAGTGTGCAAAAGAGAGGTCATAGCTAACCATGGTAACAATCCTGCAGTTTCTACAGGATCCCAAGCCCAGTATCCTCCCCATCCAAGAGTAAGATATGCCCAATATCCTCCAAGAACAAGAGCCAAACTCATTCCAATCCAAGACGCTCTCCCCCATCTTTTAATTGTTTCATTCCAGTCTTTATTTTTGGTTATTAGATAGGACATACCAGAAGCATAAAGTAAGACAATCATCCCATACGATAGAAATACAATTGGTGGATGAATTATCATGTATGGAGATAATAATAAGGGATTCAGTCCTTTTCCAGAATCAGGTATTATTTCATTTATTTCAAATGGATTTATGTATAATTGAATAATTGTCAATGCTAATAAAAGGAAACAAGCTATTAGAGATGTTATTTCTTTTTGAGAACTTTCTTTTTTAGACAATTTTCTTTCACTAACAATCGAAGCAATTGTAGCCCAACTCCATATTAGAAGAGTTCCATCTCTTCCAGCCCAAACACCAGCTAATTTGTATCCTATTGATAAATTATCTGAAGAATAATCAGATACATAAGTGAATCTAAGATCAGTCTTTAAAAAATAGTATATTAGTATAATTAGTGAAATGGTATGTATTCCCAAAATAGAATATAGTAACGAATCAAAGTTGAGTTTGTTTAGTTCATTTTTATTACGTATATTCTGATATCCAAAATAGATGGCAGCCGAAATTAATAATGGATTAAGATAAATTAGTATTTCAACAAAATTCATTTTCGACCACTGAGTGCCATAATTGCAATTATTGCAATAATAGGTACAAGATTCAAAGAGGAAAGTAGAGAGTCTTCTTCAGCAGTCTTGGACTTGATATTAACTTTAAAGTAGTGTGAATCTCCCATTTCTTTAACTTCTAATCCCTCATAGTAGGTATAGGCTGCAGGAATCGTTTCATTACTATTATCAGTTTTCTTTATTTCATATTTATAGCCAGGGTAATCATTATTTTTTACAGTATATGTAAATTCAAATCTTCCATTAGCAGTATCGTTACGATCTTTACTTTCAGGTTTATAGCAAGTATACGGTTCTTCAAGTGTACAAACATAGAATTTAATACTTTCAACATCTTCTTCAGTGTCAATAATGGCGGTAAAACTTTCTCCAGATGCCACCTCATTAGGTGAATGAGATATTTCAGAAACTGCAGATGGCAATAGAAAAATAAGTGCAAAAATAATTAGTTTTTTCATATTTAACCTTACATTAATTTATATCATGGAGTTTATTAACTTTCTTCATCCTTTTTTTGCCATCGAATCCAACTGATTGAAAGACTTCCTACAGCAAATATTACAAAGACTGGGTAAAGAGCATCCATCCATATACCTACAAAATCGATTCCTCCTAAAGTAATTGTAGAGGCACAAATAGTACATATAATTCCAAATAATAGGAAAGGTCTAAAATCATGCTCTAAATCCATGCTACCCCAAGTTCATTAAAGGGTTATATTATAGTTAGCTTGTTTGAGACAAATACATAAGGTTTGCATGGGTGGAACTTTTGATATTTTACATAAAGGACATGTTGCCTTGTTAACCCAAGCTTCAGAAATTGGTAAGATAGTCCTAATTGGTTTAACTACTGATGAACGAGCTAGGAAGTATCGGAAAAATACTGAAATTAATTCATATAAAATCCGGGAAAAAAATCTTAGAAATTTGTTAGAATCGCTGCAACTTCCTAGTAATTTTCAGATAGTTCCTCTGGAAAATGATTGGGGTCCCTCAGTTATTGAAGATTCATTTACAGCAATTATAGTATCTGAAGAGACTAGAAAAGCAGCTGAAGAAATAAATAAAATCCGAGTTCAGGATGGTAAAGTAAAATTAGAAATTATCACAGTACCTTTTGTCAATGCATATGATGGTCATAAAATTAGTAGCAGCCGAATACGAAATAATGAAATAGATTTTAATGGTATGCTAGCCTAACTCTTATACATACCCCCTAAATGCGACGCAATCTAGTATTTAATTAGAGGTGAAATTAATGGTCGAAGAAATGATATCCATTTTATCAGAAGATATACGAAATACAATTACTGAAGATCCATCAGTACCAAGAAATGTAAGATCTAATGTTGTTACAGGATTAGAAACATATTTACTGAATGAAAAAGATGATTTAGATTTAAGAATATACTCTACAATTTCGGTATTAGAAGAACAAATAAATGATACTAATATTCCTCAACATGCAAGAACTAAATTGTTTGAATTTATTCGAGACTTAGAAGGTATAGTTCGAACTTGGCAAAATAAGGCAAAATAACATAATAGAGTCAATTATTTTAGTAGGTTTTTGGGAGGGATACCTATTTATGACCTTTTATTGCTCAATCTAATGTGAACAGAAGCCAAATACTCTCTGCAGTTCTTTCAGCGGCCTTTTTGGGGATGTTAATAGTTTGGATGCCAGCTTCAGGTGAAGAAGTCGTTGGTCAAGAACAAGATATTTCACTTTATCTTTACAGTGATAATGGAATTGGGAAGCTCCATACTTTAGAGTCTGGAAATCATGGAGATACTAACCAAGTTAATATTCAACCTGGGAGTAGTATATTCTTTGCTTTAAATTATAGTCTACAAGCGGATTTATTAGCCAAATCGTATAGAAGTGATATTGGTTTCCACATATATTTATATGCTAATTCAGCAGATTGGAATGCTGCTCATTTAAACATATTTGTTAGAGATGGAACCACAATGACAAATGGGGAATTAGTCGCATCTGGTGATATTAATATTCCTACAGCTTTACAATCTTCAAATGAAGTGCATGTAGATGTGCCTTGGGAAGAAGACTATGGGCCAGAGTATACCTTTGATATGGAACATTTTATTGTATTAGAATTAGAGAATGATGGAACTAATGCAGTTAATTTAGAATTAGACACTGGTAAAAGTGGGGATTCGCCATCACGACTTATAACAAATACAAACCCAGTTACTGATATTGAGATTACTACTGAGTCATATAATTTAGAAACGTCAGATACTGAAGATAAGAAAGTTACAGATAATTTTAATCCTAATTTGCCTTCAGAAATTTCTAAAATGTTTGTTTCAGGTACTGCATTAAATGCTTTTGGAACTTATGATATTACTAGTTTTAGTGTTACAGTCTTTGATTCAGATGATGATGAATTATTTCAGGGACAAATAGACGCAGATGAACCGGAAGAGAATACTGGGACAAATGATTTTGATGATATAGTTTGGAATTATAATGATCCTGCTGAGCCCACTGAAAATCATAATGGTAAAGGAATTTATACGATCCAGGTCTCAGCTATTGATCAGCAAGGGAATGAATTCTCATTAGAGAAGACAATACAGATGGATGCTTATGGAGTCTATCTTTCTACACCAGAACCACAACAAAGTGTTGCAGTTGGTGGAATCATAGAGTACAAAATATTTGTTTTGAATTCAGGTGATGAAACTGATACTTTCTTGATTGAACCTAGTGAAACTTCAGACAATTGGGTTATTGATCCAGAATCAGCAACAAGTAGTTCATTAAGTCCTGGGGCTGAACAGGTTATTACCTTTACAATATCTGCTGCAGATTCTACAGAAATGGTTGGAAAGAGTACAGTTGTGGTTTTTACAGGTCGTTCAGAAGGTGCCGTTCCATCAGGCTCAGTTATTTTTGAGTTGGAAACTAAGACTTCCGTAGGGGCTGAGTATGAAGTATCATTATATTTCAATGATCCTGATTCAGGTCAAGCAGTTTCAAGTTTATCTACAAGCGGAACTGCTGGAGAATGGAATTCATATGCACTAAGTATAGCAAATCTGGGCCAGGCTACGGATGCAGTTCAATTATTAGCCCAATCAGTTCCAGCAGATTGGGAAATAAAATTCCTGTACAATGATTTAGAAGACGGTTCGATTGTTGTCGAAGGCATCCCTCGTTCAGGCGATGGAAATAATGTACTCAATGTTACTGTTTTAGCTAAGCCAGCACAAGGTGGAGACATTGAGACTGCTAATATTCAGTTAATAGGTATCTCACAAGGTAATACAACTAAAAGTGATACTGCAACTTTGTCATTAACCAGAACATTTGGTTTATCTCTTAGAGTCACACCCCAAGGGACTTCAGGAATTTTCTTGAATAAACAAGCAGGTGAACAATTTGAAATAAATTTATTACTTGATTGTTCTATTGATGGAGATCATTCAGTTAGATTATATCTGTCTGATGACTTTCCTAGTGATTGGTCATTTAATTTCAAGGAAGATGGAAATACCATAGAAGATACTGAAATAAGCAATGGTGAAAGTAAGCCTCTTGATTTGTTTATAACTGTTGGTTCTCAAGCAAGCTACAATGTCGATGGTGATTCATTTGAGGTTTTAGCAGCAAAAATTGGGGACGATACAATCAATGCACGTCAGCCGATAACGGTTATTCTCAAACTTACCGATGGTTTTGATTTATCATCTGTAAAATATAAAGAAAGTTTGGAGCCCGGTGAAAGCTTTACTTTTCAACTTAACCTAGAAAATAATGCAAATGGAGATGATGAATTTACATTGTCGGCTCTTTCAGTGCCTTCAGGTTGGAGAGTTGTATTTCCAGAAGGGCCTACTTATTCTATAGATGCAGGTGGAGTGGAAGTAATTCCAATACAGGTTACAGTATCGGATGATGCACGAAATGGAGATGAAGAAAGTATAACAATTTCAATTTCAAGTAAACTTTCAGATATAGAAAAACAACAAAGTTTTGTTGTTGAAGTTGAACAAGGTTTTACTGACAGATTGGTTTCTGCTTTTTCAGATATATGGTATGTTTTTGTGTTTTTAGGATTGATTCTAACAATTGGTTTCGTTACCTATTCTCGTAATGATGAAGATTATTGGGAAGATTATGACGATGACGATGTGCCTGAATTGGCTGAAAATAATAGTTCACAGTCAGATGATGATTGGGACGATTGGAATTAAGGAATTTTAATGTCAGTCTCATTGCGGTATTTAGGGGGAGCTTCAGAAGTTGGAAAAGTAGGAGCTTTACTTGAAGGTAGCGAAGGCCGTTTACTGATGGATTATGGTATTCAACCAGATGATCCGCCAAGTTATCCCTTACCAGCTCCAGATGTTGATGCTCTATTACTAACACATGCCCACTTAGATCACTGTGGTTTAGTCCCAGATATTGCAAGTAGAGGTACGCCTATTATCTCTACACCAGTTACTGGTGAATTAGCTGCAAGAATGGCTAAAGATACCTTGTATGTGTCTGAAATAGAGAATTATCCACGCCCCTTTCATCCTACAGCAATAGGGGACCTGAAACAAAACTTGAGACCTTCAATACCAGGTAGTGTAGAATACAGAGGAGGTTTTGAATTCCAAATGCATAATGCAGGCCATATACCTGGGGCAGTTATGTTTGAATTTCCTCAACATGATTTTCTTTTTACAGGAGACATCCATACAGTAAATACGCAATTAACACGAGCTGCTAAACCAAAACAATGTAAAACATTAGCAATAGAATCTACCTATGGAGGTCGAGAGCATCCGGATAGAAGAGAAGTAGAATCTGAATTAATAGATTCCATAGAAGATACAGTTAATTCAGGAGGGCAAGTAATACTTCCTTCATTTGGTTTAGGGCGTTCTCAAGAATTATTAATGTTGGTTCAAGATTTAGGTTTTGAAGTTTGGTTAGATGGAATGGGGAGAGATATGGCGAAAATATTTCAAAAGTATCCTGGTTCTATTCGTGATGTAGGTTCTATGAATCGAGCTTTTAAGAAAACAAATTTTGTCAGATATAGTAAACAAAGGAAAAGAGCTATGAAAGGAGATGTAATCGTAACTACTTCAGGAATGCTTAATGGAGGTCCAGTTCTTAATTATATATCTAGAGTACGTAAGGATTCATCTTCAGCTGTATTTTTAACTGGATTTCAAGTTCCAGGTACTAATGGTCATTTGCTTAGAGAAGAAGGTCGTTTAAGGCTTGAAAGAGATCCTGAATCCACAATATTTAATGTGGATTGTAATGTTGAATCATTTGATTTGAGTGGACATGCAGGCCATAGCCAAATAGTAGATTTCATAAATAAATGCAATCCCGAAAAAGTTATTCTTTATCATGGAGATAATCGAGAAGCTTTTTCAGAGGATCTTAAAGATTATGATTTAGTTCTACCTCATGAAAATGAAAATATAAATATAGATTAATTTTCTTCAGTATTATATTCAGCACCAATAAACATTCTTAAAAAGCCTAATAGCATAAAGAAAATTAGGGAAGTAAATACGATACCGTACGGGCCTTGTAATTCAATAGAATCTTGTATTCTTCCTTCCGTTGATGATAAATAATAGTTAATATTTATTACAATTTCAGCTACACTAAATGTAATGAATAACATTACTCCAAGATTTATAAGATAACTGACAAATAAAGTACTTAGTGTTTTCGCTACATTTTTTTTCTGTGCAGCTGACAATAAAGAAGCTTCTGTTCCTGCAGGTTTAAATTGTTCAGCATAATTTTCGTATTTGATTGCAGCATAAGATAATTCAATATAAATCACAAATCCCATCCCTATAAATATGCCTCCAGAAAGATATTCTTTCCAGGTAAGTTCTTTCTCCATGGTATCATATCCACAGTATTCAGCATCATAGTTTTCTAGGCAAAGATTAGGATTATACAAAAACCCAATAATAATAACTAATCCAATTGACGCAGCAATGGCCCATCCTTTTCGTTTCCATATCCCATAAGCCCCTAAGAATGGCACTATCCCAAAAATTATATTAGATAGTCGAACTTTTGCATCAGCAATCCGTTCATTTGTACCTTCCTTATCCTCATATATTATTTTTACAGGTTTCCATTTCCATGCTTCATCCCCCGTTTCTTCATTTACTTCCATTTTACTCGGAATTACATACTCACCAACTTGCCAATCTAAAGCTGGATCAGTGATATATTGACCTACAATAACTAAAGTTAATACAAAAATCAGTAATTTGTATTTTCCCTTGAATAGGGTAAATATATAGAAACAGAATCCTGAAATAAATCCCCATAATACAAAAATATCAGGATTAGGTTTGAAGTTTGAAATTACTTTTGGAGCATATTTTGTAATTAATGAATCTAGAGGGTTATGATAAATATAGAATTCATATATAACATAGAATAAGGCTACACTTGAGATAATCTTAATAGCAAAAATAAGAGGATATTCTCCAAAAAAATCTTTATAATTAATAATATTCTCTATTTTTGGCATTCTGGATTTAGTTGTTTCAGTTTCTTCCATTTATCCACCCTGTAATACTGTATTAACTGCTTCATCAGCTTTCCAATCTCCAATTTGCATTCCAAAGCTTCTAACTTCAGAAATCATATTTTCTCTTTCAATTCTGGCAACAAGTAAAGGTTGATGTGGTATTCGCTTCATCTTTTCTTCAAAATCTAAGCTAGATGGTGAGAGTGTTGTTATTGTATATCCTCTACTGATTGTGCTTGTAAAAGCTTCAGAGATTGTGTGATCATCATCAAGAGAACTGAAAAGAATTATTGGCGATCCACTAGGTATATATGGCAGTAAATCTTTTAGAACAATTTCTAATTTTAAATTACCTTCAGGTTTTACACTAGATAACGATGTTAAAATTTTGAAAAGGTGATGTTCACCTCGGTCCAAATCTACTCTTTTGATAGATTCTCCGTATGTCATTAAGGCTACATTATTTCTTTCATCAAGAAGTTGTTTAGCATAGGTTGCAGCAGCTCGACATGACATTTCTAAAGGAGTATCTCTACCTCCCCCGACTGCTGAAACTTCTCTAGCATCTAACAATAATATCACATCCATGACATCTTCTCTTACAGTTTCATTAACCATCATCTTCCCTTTTTTCGCTAGAGCTTTCCAATTTACACTTCTTAGAGAATCCCCAGGTACAAACTCTCTAAGAGAATAGAATTCAGTTCCAGAGCCAATTAAATTTAGTGGCATTGCCCCAGACAATAGTTTTGGTGCTCTTGATTTTATTATCTGTTCTTCTAAAACTTCAATTTGTGGGAATACTGAGAAACTGTGGATTGAGTCTTCCAGTTTTTCATTGTAAAAGAGGTCAAATGCATCTTTTACTCTCATCTTTACAGGCCCAAGATGATAATGTCCACGTAAAGGCAATTTTAGAGAATATTCAAATGATACTTCTTGCCATGGTTTCATGTACAATAAGGTATAGTTTGATCCTTTAGTAATTCGAGCTTGTGGTGGTAACTTATCATAGATTTCTACAAAACCTAATCCGAGTCCCGTATTCTTGATTATAAATTTTACATTTATGCTTCCATCTTCAAAAATATTATCCGATGAAGTTTCTCTTCGGATTTTGACATTTGGCATCCAGACATCAAGAAAACTAGAGAGAACAACAAATGTTAGCATTACTAATCCTGCACTGATAAACAAGTAGTTCAATCGGATTAAACCAGCTAGAGTTAGGAATATTGCTCCACCTGCGACTGCAACAGCTTTCTTACTCCACATCTAGTCTTCTAGTTGACCTTGGGTTGTTGGTACTTCTACTTCTTCTAGTATTTGTGAAATAATTTCTTCAGTTTTAACACCTTTAATACGTGGTTCGGGCTTTAGTATAATTCGGTGTCTTAGTGTGTATATACTTAGTCTTTTGATGTCATCAGGAATTACATAGTCTCTCCCATTTAGCACTGCTAAAGCTCTGGAAAGCTTGAAAAGTGATTGAGCACCTCTAGGAGAAGAACCAACTTTAACTCTTGGATCTTCTCGAGTTCGATTGATAATTTCAACGATGTATTCTATCACTGCATCATCCACTTGTACCTTTTCTAGACTTTGTTGCATTTCTCTAAGCTTTTCTGGTGTTGTGATTGCTTTGAGAGTATGGTCATCCTTTCCACGTTGTTTTCTTTTAATGAGGATTGCTCTTTCAATTGGCCTTCCAGGATAACCGACAGATAATTTCATCATGAAACGATCTAACTGAGCATCAGGCAGAGGATATGTACCTTCAGATTCTATTGGGTTCTGTGTCGCTAAAACTACAAAAGGTTCAGGAAGTATGTGTGTATCACCTTCAATAGTTACCTGATGTTCTTGCATAGCTTCTAGAAGTGCAGCCTGGGTTTTTGGAGGTGCTCGATTAATTTCATCAGCTAATAATAAGTTACAAAAGAGTGGACCTTTTCGGAATTGGAATTTTTGATCTTTTTGATTCCAGATATAAATTCCAGTAATATCGGCAGGTAGCAAATCTGGAGTAAATTGAACACGCTTAAAATTAATTCCAAGAGCTTGAGCAAAAGTATTTGATAGCAAAGTTTTTGCCAGACCTGGATTATCTTCAAAGAGAGTATTTCCTCCTGCTAGAATTCCAACGGCACAAAGATCTAGTATTGGGCGTTTACCCATAACGACTTGTTCCGCTTCACCAAGCACTGCATGAATTAAATCATGAGTTTCTTGTAAAGAAGGCTCCATGACATAAGTTTGAACTCCATCACTTTGCTCTTCAGTCTCAGCTATTGCTTCTTCTTGCTTTTCTTCTTCTTTTTTATTACTTCCAAATAGGCTCATTTTTCCCACCCTTTGATTGCTTCCTCAACCTGTTTTAAGGTCATGTTCTTCTCATTATTTATAATGAATCTAATTAATATTGGGTCCTTCAAAAGTTCTTCAATCTTTGAAGGTGCCAACATTTCGAATTCTTCTCTTGTGAAACCATAGTCTATTCTAACTTTCTCAATAAATACCTCTTTTATGGTTTCAGGATGTGTATAGTGTGCATGAGGTACTCTAAATCTAGACACACGCCCTTCATATATATTGAATAAATGTCTCCATATTGACGGATTTTCGACACGCATCATAGCTATCTGCATTAATAGTATAATTGAACCTAACATAATCAACCCTAATGTTTCACTACTACTTACATGTCCTAGGATCCCAAATAATTGTACGTATACTAATGAAATAACATCGGACTGGATATGTCTACTTTCATCAAAAATAATGGTTTCTTTTTCTCCATCAGTTAAGTATTCAAACATTCCTGTTATGAATTCTTTGTTATCAGCTTGTTCGTAGTAACGATTTGTAAATATACTAGTATCTGATATTACAATGACTTTCCCTTCACCAATATTCGCCTCAGCTATTACTTCCCGTCCGTGTGTTGCAGTCCAATTTTCACCTACATCTTCTGAATTCCTGTGAGTACTTTCACCAGGACCTCCCTCTCCGTCTTGATTTAAATCAACAAATCCTTGCTGTGTAGAATATGCAAGTCCCTCCGCAGTTTTATCATTTATCTTAAGTGCAGATGGAGAACTCATCATCAATTGCCCTTCAAAATTCATTCGTTCGATGTTAGCATCAATAATTACAATTGAATTGTTTTGCGGATGTATAGTTTCATCCCAGTGATTTGCATCATAAAGTCTTGCAGGTTCACATTTAGGATCTATGTAACCATAACCTGCGAATTCAGCAACCTGTCCTATTATTGTTGCATCACCTATTGTTTGTTCACATCCTTCTTGAACAGTGTTAGTCCACCATTGTATACCAACATCTTGTTCGCCGTTAAATGCCGAATTTGCATATCCTGAATCTGCAGCTAATACTACTCTTCCACCATCCTTAACGAATTGGTAAAGTGCTTTAGAATCATACTCATTATATTCTCTTTCAACTCCTATGATAACTAAGATAGTTTTATTCTTTAGAAGAGTTTGTTCAGTCGTATTCTTTTCAACTTCAGAAATTTTGCTAATTATAGATGGCCGAGAAACAATAGTTCTAATTTCATGCTTACCATTGCCTTCAACATTTAAGTCGTTTGCAAATTCTGAAATATCATTCCAATCATCATCATAGACTGATAATTGAGAGGGATTCTTTGCATTATCTATCACAACAGGATAAACGACAGTCACCATAATTATAACAATAAAGAGAGCGAATAATTTAGATCCATATTCTTTCATGAGCCTTCCCCTCATTTCCCTCTCCCCATTCCAAAGATGTTAGTAAATCTAGAAACCTTGCCTTCTTTTAAACCAGTATTGAGTTCATGTTCTACTTGGTGAAGATTGTTAATTGCTTCTACACACCAGATATTGTAGGATCCATCAATCATTTCCATTCCAAATTCATCTACAACTTTCGGTTTAATACCGCTATATCTAGCAATTTCAAAAAGCGAAGTAAGAAGTTTGACAGTGTTTACTGGAATAGGCAATGCTTTACTCATTACATCGGTAAATTCACGAACCGTTTGAGTATTTGTTTTAATGAATCCATATCTGCTAAGAATATTTAGTAATTGATGATATGATTTTATAATAATCTGACGATAGTCTTCATCTTTATTCAAATCTTTTTGCATTTGTTTGATAAGATTTCTAACTTCATATTTGTGTTTCTGAGTCCAATACATATAGTACACAGTTACTAGTAATGCAGCAGGAATTCCAATGAATAAGGGGATATATTTTTTAAAATCAAATGGCGCCACAGGAGTTGGCGTTTTTGTTATACTTATTGACACACTAACTTCGGTAAATTCGGATGCTTGAAGTTTGTCATCAAATTTAACATATCCACCTTCATAGGTTATATCAATTGTAACGGTAGTTCCATTTTTTGGGAAAATAAAGCTGTAAACAGCCTTTCCATTCTCATCAGTTGTTAGAATTTGGTTCAAATTTTTATTTTCTAATATTATGAGACTATTCGTTTCAGTCAATTGGTACATTGTTATATTAGCATAAAAATTAGAATTAGGTAGTGACGAGCCATCATCTTCATTAAGAGATATTGTAATATTTACGGTGTCACCAGGATAAATTGGTAAATCATTAATTTGCTGTTCAATTTCAAAATCAATATTGGTGATTACTAATATGTTTTCTTCACTACTATGAGCACTGCCAATCAGGTAATCAGATCCTTGGTATTCTAATTTTAAAGTATGATTATTTCTGTATTTATCAGGTATCAAGCCACTTGCTATGAATGTAGTCTGATTAGTGTAAGTTATATTCAGAGACTCACTTCCAATAGATGCACTTATATTTCCTTCTAAACGATTTCCTAGATCATCAATTAAAATTCCAGTGATAGTTATGGCTCCTCCTCTTACTATCTTTCCATCATACCAATCACCTGTAACTTTTACAGAATCAAAAGAACTGGTTCCATAAACTGTAAAAGTGGCATTTCCTTCTTGACCTAGATACCACAGAGTTTCGTTAAAAACTACAGTTATATTGTCTAATCCGGTATCATAATTTGAAACGAGAGTGTAATTTAAGTTAAATGTACCTAGCATGTCAGTTTCAACATAATATTCCGTTTGAGCAATATACACTCCAATTGTTACATTATCAACAGGGATTCCACTATTATCAGTAATAAGTCCATTTACGGTTGTATTTTCGCCTCTTAATGCATCACTAGCATCTACAACGATTATAACTGTAGTTTGAGGAATTACAGACAAACTGTTTTTGGCCCTTTCTATGCTACTACTAGCAACAATTGAGATGTCAATCTCAAATATGTCAGTCTGCCCCTCATCAACAAAAGTACTATAGCTAAATTGGCCATTTTCATCAGTTTTAATTAATAAGTAGGAATCTATTTCAATCTCCAAACTTGCATTTGGAATTGGGATTCCTAATTCATCAATTACAGTTCCAGATACGAAATATTCTGAATTTCGTTCTGATTTGCATAGCCATTCGTCATCCAAGGTCATTTCACATTTTGTTTCTTCATCAAATATTAAAGACGGTGAGGCTAAAAGTGACAAATTAAAAATGCTTGAATTACCTACTAAACTTTCTGAACTAAATAGTTGAACTGAAACACTATGTTCTCCAGAGTTTTCAAGTGATAAATCAGCAGAAAAAGTATATCTTCCTTGGCTATTTGTTTCAGCTGAACCAATATACATTTCATCAAAATATAAGTTAACTGTTTGTTCGGGTATATTTTCATTATTATGATCAGTCAAATTCCCTTCTAATTTTATTATATTAGTTCTAAGACATTCAACACAAATTTCATTGCTTTGTATCGATTCAATAGTTACACTGCTTTGACCTTTTATTATAATATTGTAAACAGAGACATCAGAAGGGTGTACATCCCCCACAGAAGGTAAATATGTTGCAGTCAAGATAGTTTCACCCCACGAGGCATTACCTGGAATCGTGAGTTCGAATTCCCAATCCTGATTTCCAGTGATATCTATATTCCCGACTTCATTTCCACCATATTGAATACTTACAGTACCTACTGGCTGTTCTATTAAGTCACCCAATATACTTCCACCTATACTATATGTATTTCCCAGTTCGAGCACATTTTCATTATCTCCGTCAAAACTTAAATTAATAGAAGCATTAATTACACGAATGTATTTCATAACAAAGTACTCAGTAATATTTTCAGTACCATTATACTTGAAGCCTAATTCAAATATTTGGTCTTCAACTTCTGGTAAATTTATTTCAATCGCAAAACTTCCATCTTCATTAGTAACTTGATAGTATTTTTCACTATTAAATGTCAGTTCAACAGTTTGCCCCTCTAAATCCAAATCATTTAATTCAATTAATTTGCCTGTAACAATTGTAGAATCTTGGCTTGCTCCAGTTACTGGTATATTAAGAATCATAGAACTATTTCCCTTGACTTTTAGATCTAGTGCTGGGCTCCAACTTTCTATAATTCGTTTAGATTCATTTGCATGAATTATGAATTGTAATGGACGATGTAACTTAATTATCCAATCTCCTGATTTCACATCTGTCTCAATAGCACTGATATTGCATATGACCTTTACAAATCCATCCCCATCACTAATTCCTTGGCCAATTTTATGAGATGGACTTCCATACTCCTCAGTTTCATTTATGTATGCTTCTACTAATACTCCTACATATGGTTCTTCAGAAGTAGCGTTTATCATATTAAATGACCAAATAAATTCCTGATCTTTATAGACTACTTCAGGAGGTGCCTCGGGTGTTTCAGCCCTTGATGGCGGACTTCCCCACGGAGGATCTTCATCTTCAAAATTTCCATATACTGGATTTTCTTCATCAATATCACCGTCGTCCCAATTGTCTTCATCAGTATTTTCTTCTTTTGGATTCGAAGTATTCCATCCTTGAATATCATAAAATAATTGAGGTGTGTTATCATCACCTGTAATATTCCAGTAGTAAAATAGTTCATAATAATCATTCAATCCATCTCCATCGGTATCACTATTCTTCGGGTTTGTACGTGAATTATAGGTGTCATTTGAAGGAAGTACTTCTTCCAAGTCATTTACTAAATCATCATCAGAATCTTTCTTTGTAGGGTCTGAGGGATAGTTGTATTGATTATCAATGGTATCTTTGTTTATAGTTAAAGGGTATATTTCATCTCCATCAAATAGAGAATCACCATCAGTGTCTGAGTTCAATGGGCTTGTAATGTATCCATAATCATTATTTCCTTGGATTTCATCTAAATTACTTAATCCATCATTATCTAAATCTTCAGCACCATCTAATAC
>JBJLBX010000033.1:0-55308 GCA_045567955.1 Candidatus Poseidoniales archaeon
GGATCAAATGATCACAATGAACTGTAGAAGGAACTGCAACCTCAGAACGACCTGTTAGTGCAAATTGAAGAAGTGCCATTTGTGCTGTAGCATCTTGCATTGCTACTCTATCTGGTTGAAGTTCAACGTATGACTTACCACGTTTTGGCACTTTATCCAAATTTATTAAATGTCCAAAAAGAATTTTCTCAGATAAAGTTAGCGATCTTCCTAGATTTTGTCTAGCTATATCGTGCTTCTTCGCCATCTCAGCATATAACTTTTCTATTTGGGTTAAATCTAACATTATTTTCTTAACCTAGAACGATTAATTATAGTTTTTCTTCATCATCTTCAATTACTACTGCCATAGCCCAGAAAACAACTGCTAAAACCCAAAAAAGAAAGGAACATGGGAGCTGTAATGAACGGCCTGAAGCTGGGACAATATACTCTTCATTACCCCATAAAATTACTCCACCTGCCACTACACAAGTTAATGCTAAAAAATAAGATAATACTTCACTAAAATCCATTACCAAGAATCCCAAACTGTCTTTTTTGCCATTTCCATTGAATAAAATGTATTATAGATAAGTGATTTTTTCCAACCACTTGGATTAATTTCCTCCCAATCTACTTCATCTCCTTCCTTAACCTTCCTCATACCATACTCAAAAGCTCGGTTTCCTAACATAGCAAAAATTCCTCTGCGAGCTATATCTGCTTTTTTCCTTTCTCTAAATTGTTCTTTCCACAATTTATCATAATCTAAAGAATTTGAAAGTGCCCTCTGAGCCAAGACTCCGGATTCTATAGCATAATTCATTCCAAAACCTCTCCATGGATCCTGGAATCCTGCAGCTTCTCCTGTATAGTAAACACCATCTTTTACAGCTGTTTTAGGAAAGTGAACGCCACCCTGGCCACCTACAGTTCCCGTTGGTTTAGCTCCATCAATAATATTCTTCAGAACGGGTCTTTCTTCTACTGCTTTATACATCAATTTTTTTACTTGTTTAGCATAAGGCTTTGAACAACAATTCATAACTTTTATAGTATCTTTATCCATTGGAATTATATAGAGATACCAACCACGTGGAGAATATTTTTCATCGTGCATATATAAAAATTGATCTCTAGGAAAATCTGAATTCTCATAATATGCTCCAAATGCAGCCATATCTGTTCGGTATGAACCTGAAGACATTATGTCGCCAGGACTTGATTTAGGTCTAGACTTAAAATTGAATTCGACTCCTAAATCTTTAGCTTCATCTGCTAAACCTCTCTCCAAAGAATTTTCACCACCTCTAAGTATGAGGGGCAACGGTTCCTTGAGTGATATTGTAAAATCTCTTTTTTGAGTACAACATACGAATTTTTTAGCATCTTTGAATGTAAACTTAGGATTGAGTCCCCACCTTTTCAGATATGATGTTGCATCAGCTTCTGAAGAAGGAGTAGTAGGGCTTTCTTTCAATAAAACTTGATAATTGGGATGGAATTGCATCCCTATGTCTTCTCGAGCTTCGTGTATTTCTACCTTTTCATCATTCTTCGCAAAATTAATGGCTGCAGCTAATCCTGAAAGTCCACCACCTATTATTTTACGCTTATTTTTCATTGATTTTACTCGACTTATGTGTTATTACACCATTTCATTTAACTGCAAATAGAATAGGTCTTAAAGTTCTATTGTCAAAATAACCTTTGTTTTTTTGAAGCTGCTTCAACCACATTAGACATTAGCATAACTACAGTCATAGGTCCTACACCACCAGGAACTGGAGTCAATGCGCCAGCAACATCTCTAACATCAAAAGAGGTATCTCCTACTAATCCTTCGTCAGTGCGATTAACTCCAACATCAATTACTACGGCTCCTGGCTTAACCATGTCCTTTGTAACTGTATCTGGATAACCTACGGCTACAATCAGAATATCAGCTTCCTTACAAAATTTATGAATGTCTGGTGTTCGGCTGTGACAAACTGTAACTGTTGCATCCATTCCTTTCTGGAGTAATAAAAGAGATATTGGCTTTCCAACAATCGTACTACGGCCAACAACCACTACATTCTTTCCACTTGGGTCATTTCCTGTACGAGATAATAGTTCAATAATTCCTGCTGGAGTACATGGTTTCATACCTGAACTTTCTTGTACTATTTTACCCAAATTAATAGGATGGAAGCCATCTACATCATTTTCAGGTTCTATTAAATCCAAAACACTTTCATAATCTGTCGGTAAAGGAAGTTGAACAATTATTCCATCTTCTGTTTTATTCAATTTATTTACTAAATTTTCTAATTCTTTCTTAGATATATCTGAAGAAAGATGATGGTGAGTTAAAGTAATTCCAATACGCTCAGCTGCATTTGCTTTAGCACGAATATAAGATGTAGAAGCTGGATCTTCACCAACTTGAACAACTGATAATTTTGGAGGTATAGGCATTTGAGCTACCTTCTTTTGTAACTCATCCTCTATTTCTTTTGCAACTTTCTTCCCATCAATTAATTTAGCAGTCAATCTAAATCCTCCAATTGATAAAGTTCGACGTCAATGCGAGGACCATCTCCTTGTGCTGCAATTCTTTTTCGAACTATTAACTCAGAAATTTGCCCATCATCATGGTACAAGACTCCACTAAGGCCATCTTTGATTGATTTAGCTATATTATCGGCATCTGGTCTTTTCGAATGGTGCTCTTCTTTTCTTGGTACTTTAACCCGCCATTTGCTCTTAGGACAAGGAAAGTATGCAAATATTTCCATACCTAATGGCCCTTCGAATAGACCTTCAATACCTGCCTTAGTTCGTGCTTTTTGCCCAATATAAGCTATATCTGCCTTGTAAACTTTACTAGGTTTTGGATCTGTAGCAACAACAAAATTACCTTTCCGATAAAATCTAGGACGGCCTTGAGCAACGGGCTTTCCAGGTAATGTAAATTTGATACGCACAATAACCCATACGGGGGGGACAAAAAACGTGCTTGTCCAACATATTATTTTAATTAGGTGCTTACCGGCAGGATATTATGCGTGTCGCTGTCCTCCATGAAGACAGATGCCAACCAAAAAAGTGTCAGAATGAATGTTATAATTTCTGCCCACCTGTTAGAAATGGGATTGAAGTTATAACTTGGAGAAAAGACAACAAACCTGTTGTTTCTGAACCTTTGTGTATTGGTTGTGGCATATGTGTGCACAAATGTCCACACGATGCATTAACTATAGTTAATTTGCCTGATGAACAGGAAAAAGATACAGTTCATAGATACGGAATGAATGAATTCCGCTTATTTGGACTCCCAGCTCCTGAACAAGGAAAAGTCATTGGAATACTAGGTGCAAATGGAACTGGGAAAACAACCGCAATTTCACTTTTAGCTGGAGAAATAATTCCTAATCTTGGTGATTGGGAAGATGAAGGTTCCTGGGATGATGTAAAAGATTTTTATTCGGGAACTGATATTCAAAAGCACTTCACCAAATTATCTGATGGGAATATTAGTATTGCTCTAAAGCCACAATATGTTGATAGAATACCTCAAATGTTTGATGGAACTTTAAGAGAACTGTTAGAAAGAGTCGCATCACCAGAAAAAGTTGAAAAATTTGCAACTAAGATTAATTTAACTAGTTTGGATAAAAAATTGACTAAAGTTTCAGGAGGGGAATTACAAAAAGGAGCAATTGCAGCTACAATTCTCAAAGAAGCAGATCTTTATTTCTTTGACGAACCCTCTTCATATCTTGATATCGAACAAAGAATTTTTATTGCTAGAATGATTTCTGAATTAGGAGAAACAAAAAGTGTTATTGTAATTGAACATGACTTAGCTATTTTGGATTATGTAACTGACAATATACATATCATGTACGGAAGTCCAAATGCATATGGAATTGTTTCACAGAAACTAGCTGTAAGAAATGCAATTAACACTTATTTGGATGGATATATTCAAGAATCAAATGTAAGAATTAGAGATAATGCAATCAAATTTCTAAAACATCCTCCTAGAACTGGATGGGATGGTCAGGTATTAGTCAAATGGCCTGATCTTTCAAAACAATTAGGTGATTTCAAATTAGAGGCTTCGGCTGGTGAAATATTGGGTGGACAGGTGTTGGGAGTTGTTGGTGGAAATGCCACTGGAAAAACAACATTTGTAAAAATGCTAGCTAATGAATTAGAACCAGATGCAGGTGAAATTGAAAGTGATATTACTGTTTCCTATAAACCTCAATACATTAATGCAACTGAAGGTATTGTTGTAGGTGATTTATTACAATCTGTAAAGGGTTTTGACGAACACATGCTTGCTACGGAACTCAATGTACCTCTTAATCTAGAACCGTTAATGGATCGTGAATTACAGACACTATCAGGTGGAGAATTGCAACGCGTAGCTATTGCTGAGTGCTTATTGAAGGAAGCTGATCTTTATTTGCTAGATGAACCTTCAGCCTATCTTGATGCAAATCAAAGAATGATTACTGCAAAGACAATCAGACGTTCAATGGAACAAAGAGGAAAATCAGCTCTAGTCGTTGATCATGATGTTTATTTTATTGATTATATCTCAGATGGATTATTATGTTTTGATGGAATTCCAAGCAAAGAAGGAAAGGCAGAAGGCCCATACAATATGCGTCAAGGGATGAACACCTTCTTAGGTAAAGTAGGTATTACTTTTAGAAGAGACAAAAATACATACAGACCAAGAATAAATAAACCAGGTTCAAGACTTGATAGAGAACAAAAAAGTAAGAAAGAATTTTACTATTCTAGTTGATGATTAAATTTATTTCAGGGTCTCGATAGGCATCCGTGTTACAAAGGCCCTTAGAGTACCTTGTTCGAGGATATACGAACATAATCATGAAGTATGCTGTACTCACAATTAGTGTTCTAAGTCTGATTACAATATTACTGTTGCAATCTGCAATGACTTTTGAACAAAATATGACGAGAGATATTGAGGTTTATCTTCCTGAAGGTGAAGAATCTACTAAGATATTAATTGAAGTTAGAGAAGATTGGGCTACAGATTTAATTATAGTCTATGTACAAACACCAAATGCTGAAAATCCAGAATTTTATAAAGAAGAAGAATATAATATAACTAATGTTGCAACATTAAAAGAAATCTCACTTTTAGAACAAAATATTGATCCTTATGGTCAAACTACAGATTTAGAGAAGTATCAAGCAGACAGAGGTGAAAAAGATGATATAATTTTTACACTCAGTATTTCTACACTTATTAAGGAATTTAATTCTACTAATGCAAGGTTTATTGAAGCGTCGGAAGGGAAGATATTTGGTGGACTTAGCATAGAAGAAAATGATGATGATACTGTTAATCAAACAGGAACTTATGCTATACCTGATGATCAAGAAAGGGTAGACCAGATATTTGACAGTACAGCATCTACATTACAAAATTTTGCCATAGACACAAATAATGATGGAATTATTGATACAGCTGTAATACTTTTTGCATTGAAAGCTTCAGAAGAAAATAATGATGATATTCAAAAGGCAAAAATTGAACAAATACAGGAATTTATTGATTTACGTACTAATCCAAAAACGAATATGACACAAACTGGACTAGTTGTAGTATTGCATGAAGTTACAGAACGCCTGTATGAAGATTTACTAACAATGTTACCTATGTCCTTAGGAATAGTATTATCACTAATGATTCTATTTCATAGAAATTGGTTAGCAATACCTGTTGTATTGGTACCAATCTTTTGCTCTTTAATATGGACTTTAGGAATTGTAAACCTTTCAGGAATTGTGCTAACGCCTATGATTGTAGCTGCAGGCCCGATTTTAGTTGGAATTGGCGTAGATTATGGACTCCATATTGCGAATCGAATTGTAGAATTTAAAGACGAAGGAAAGAAAATGCCTAAAGCAACTTATTTGGCATTAATGAGTACTGGAAAAGCAACTCTTCTTTGTGCTTTAACTGATTCTATCGGTTTTTCAGCATTATTTATTTCACCAATAGTACCAATGAGAACTGTTGGCTTCACTATGATTGTAGGTGTCATTTGCTCTTTTTTCTTGACTGTGAGCATGACTCCTGCAATAATGAGATTAACCAACTATTCAAGGTATAAGAGTGATGGGTGGAAGAAAATTGCTATTTTTTCGACGAAACAGTGGAAAGCAATTTTGGTTGTAGTTTTACTAACTACTGCATACTCTATTGCAAGAATTTCAGTAATGGATCAAGATATGAAAGGTAATGAATCAGCTCCAGATGATGTTGATTCTATTCAAAAATTAAAAGAATACTCTGAAGAATTTGAAGCTGGACAGACTGGAATTTTACTTATCAATAATCAAACTGAAAGAGAAAAACCAGCTGCTAAAGATTTAGATGTGCTTGATGTAATGAATTGGACGCAGGGAGAAATAAATAATCTGTCGGTTGAAAATAGAAATACTAATGAAATAATCAATGTATCTGCTTTTTCAATAGTTGATTTCTTTAAATCCGCACACTTTACAATAGTAATAGAAGATCTAGATGGAGAAGCTCTATACGAATTTGATGGTAGCTTCTGGGATTTTCTTCACAGTGATTTCTTTGGTGATGATTATGCCATAATTGATCTAAATCCATTGTATAATCGAGAACAATTACGTTCTGATATGATTGATGTATTCTATGAATCATTTACTGATGAAATGCGTGCTATGCTTCTAACTGATGAGTATGATAAAGCTCTGATTTATGTTAGTATGCCATATATCAATATAGATGATACTACTATTTTAGTAAACGAAATTGACCAGATCTCTGGAATAAGAAATAAGCAAATGTCATTCTATGATGCTCAAATGTCTACACTTACTGGAGGTCCGCCAGTAACAATTGCAATTAATGAAGGTATTCAGGAAACGCAATTTGATACCATCAAGTTAAGCTTACTTTTAGTTTTAATATGTATGATAATAATTTTCTGGTCTCCAAAGTATGGTTTTATAACCTTTTTACCTATTTTACTTGTAATATTGTGGTACCCTGCAACTGTAGATGCTGGGGGAACTAATCTAAATATTTTCACTGCAATGGTAGGAACTATTATCATAGGGATAGGAATTGATAATTCTATTCAAATAACTGAAAGAGTAAGAGAAGAAGGCGCTACACCTGAAGGTATCGAAAAAGCAGTTGAAAACACAGGCCAATCTGTTGTAGAAGCTACATTTACTACTATGGGAGGTGTATTTTCAGGTGTTTTAATTTCATTTTATAGAACTCAATTTGTTGGTTTAAGAAACTTCTTTGCATTAATTATCACACTAGTTCTTTTTTCTCTGTTAATGGCTGTTTTTGCATTGCCTAGCTTTTATCATGCATTACATTATATTCAAAATAAATATGCTAAAAGTAATTGGAGAATTAAAACAAAATTCAATTAGATAGCATCTCATTTACTGCTAAAACTGAATTCTTAGCATAAGGCAACAGTCTCTCTTCAATATTTTCAGGCTTAGCACCAGGCCCTATTATTCCAAAACCAATTGGTTTCATAGAAGCAAGTTGTAAATCAATTAATGAACGAATCACAGCTTGGCCCATAACCAGACCATGCTCTGTTTCTCCTTTTTCTATTATACCTAAAACAACAGCTCCATCTATTGATTCTCTAAGAAACAAGCGTTTAATCTGTAATGGCATCTCCATAGAGCCTGGAACCCATTTAACTTCTTCAACAGTCAAACCATTATCTAAAGCTACACTACGAGCTTCTTCAACCATCTTTACAACATGATTCTTATGATAACTACCTGCAATAATTGCTATAGATTTAGCCATTTATAGACTCCTTATCCATCTCAATAATTGTATCTACTGTATTTCGTGTTTGAGTTTCAATCTCAATATTAATTGAATCGCCTACCAATTTATGCATTAAATTTGTTAATCTTAAAGTTTCAGGAATTAAATAAACGGTAAAAGTATTTTCATTTACTTCCCCTATTGTCAAACTGATTCCATTAAGTGAAATATAGCCTTTAGGAAAAATATATTTTTGTAAATCAGGATTAAAGCTTAATGTTAAAATATAATTATTTTCAGGTTCAGTTATCTCAATTATAGTTGCAGTATCAAAAACATGGCCTGAGATAATATGACCTCCAATTTCATCTCCCAACTTCAGTGATCTTTCAATATTTACTATGGATTTCTCTTCAATTTTGCCAAAAGTCGTAACTTTCAAAGTTTCCATTATCAAATCGAATTCTAAACTATCTTGATTTATTTCAGTTACAGTCAAACAAACACCGTCAACACAAACACTGGCGCCTACTTGAATTCCTTTACTAAAATTAGAAGGAGTTTTAACTATTATTGTAGTTAAGTTTTCTTTTAGAGTGATTTTAGAAATAATCCCAGTACCTTCTACTATTCCTGTAAAAACCATCTTACCTCATTCTTTAACATATTTATTCCTATGGATTTTTAGTATCTTTGAGATTATTTTGCGAGATCCTGCTAAATCCTGCTCCATTTCAGGTAATCTGACTACTTTTACTTTGATACCACGTTCAAGTAACTTCTCTTCTAATTCTAATCGTGTAAATAATCTCTGATCATAACCAAGTGCAATCACATTTGGTTTAATTTCATCTACAATTATGTCCAACATATCTCCAGTTCGTCCAATTACAACGCCATCGACTGGTTTAATATGAGAAACTACTTCAGCACGCATTTCATCTGATAATATTGGTTCACCTTTCATTTTACGAACTGTATCATCATTGGCAACTATTACTATCAATTCATCTCCATGTTCTTTAGCTGCATTCAAAAAATGTGCATGTCCAGAATGGATTATATCAAAAACACCTGTTGCTACGACTTTCATTGACACGCATCCACTATTTGTTGACCCTCTAAAAACAGATATCCCTCACTTTGAGCCCATCTTTTAGCTTCACTTGGTGATAAAGAAGTCCCATCATCTGAAACCATCTCACACCCTAATGCTATTGGATTCATATCTATTAAATTGAATAAAGCAATAATTAATTCCGTATGCCCTTGCCGAGAATTAAGAAGATTGGAATCGGCTATACAAACTGGAACATGACCCGGAATACGGAAATTTTGAGAAAGGATATCTTGGCCATTTAATGTTTTAGAATTGGTCACGTCTTCAAATATTTGTGCAAAAGTTTTAGCAGTTAATGCTCTGTCATTATCGCTAATTCCTGTAAATGTATCTTTATGATTTAAGAAAACTGAAAAAGATGAACGTTTATCATATGGAAGTACATGACTAAGCATAGTTTTCAGTATCTCAAATTTAGTGCCATTTTTACTTGCTTCTTCATAAATATCTTGAGCAAAGGGCAATCCTAATTCAGTAGAAACTCTATTTTCAGCAGCTAAGAAAATCATACCACCTCCGTTTTTTCTAAGAAAACTAATACTAGAGTGTGTAACATATTTAGCTGAAAAGAAAATATCCGTTTCTCCTTCTCTATTGGCTTCATCGAAGACTAAAATAGGTTTTCCTTCTCTCAAAATCTTAGTAACCTTCTTTACGTTTATCATACTCTCTACCTCTATTTCTTAGTTCCTTGTTTTGTTTGATTTTAAGTCTACCATTAAATAATTGCGTAGATACTCATAAATGAGTAATCAGTCTAAATCGTAAGCTATCCAATCAATATGTGCGCTAGATTGGGCCTTTAAACTAACATATCTAGTACAGGATAAGTCACCAGAATTAAGCCTAACTATCATTAATGATCCAAAATCTCTATTGCAAACTAAAGGATCTTGATCTGGTGATGTATATAGATCATAACCACCCCATTCATGTCTCCATTTTTTCGTAAGATCATATACTACCAATAATCGATCAGACTCTGATTCATCCATATGCAATAATGAATAATCTCCCGGAGAATAAGAAATATGTTTGGAGTTTCTAAATTTTGGTTTGAGGCCAGTTGCCTTGCATAAGAAATCATTAAAAACAGAAGATGTCCAAAAATCGTCTAGTAAAGCATCTCCGATTTTACGATTATAATAACCTATTTTTTCTTCTGAATTTAATTTAGGATTAATCTTTTTTGGCGCTTCATCGAGGAATTTAGATAACCGAATAAAAGGTATCTCTGCTGAATTGAAAATTCTATTCAAATTAGAAAGTGTTGCATCCTCTAAATAATAAAAATTTATCTCAGCGATGATACCACCCCGTAACAGTCAATCTCTGGATATCTTGTAATATTTCACCAACCTGATGCCAAGAATGTTTAGATACTTCAAACATAATTAAAGAATTATATTCAGGAATAATACTATCTACTAATTTTGATTTGTTATTTTCATCAACATCAAAAATTTGTAAAGCACCGCCCATTTCTTCAGTTATTTCAGGAGTTAAATGTAAACTATATGCAATGATTCTTTCTTCGACTTGATCGTCATGCGGCAATAAAAAATCACCTAAACCATAAACATATGCAGCCATATCTATACTAGAAAGTGGTTTAGAACTAAATGCCTCTGCAACCTTATTTCGCCACAGTTCATCACCTAAATCATCTCGAAGAATATTAATTGCTGGATGATCTATATCGGTTAATTCAACACTCGCCCAATAACTGAATAAATCTGATTCTTTAAAGTCATATTCTAAGCCTGCTAAAGCATCAATTACTAAATCTAAAGTACTATCATCAAGAAAATTTTTAACAACGATATGAGGATATGGTGAATCTTTTACTGCAGATATTTTCTCAACCTTGCGCATTTTCCCTCCTAATCCAGTTCAACATACCTTCAACTGTGCCTAAATGGGTTTCTATCTGATGTGGGCCATGAGAAGAATGTGTGGTCTTAAGACCAGGCCTTAAATCAAATAATTCGTTTAGAATCATTTCAGATGATTTATCTTCTTTGTATCCCTTTTTAACTACTTCCATCCATAATTCAAATTCTTTTTTAGTCTCAGCAAAAACACCTTCTGCGATACGAGGGCCAAAGTGTGTATAGTGAATATATGCTAAATCTAATTTATTCATTTTTTCAATACTTTCTAAGGCTAAATCATGCCTATAATAGCCTGGAGTAACTGGAAATGAGCTACCTATATTTGGGTACCAAAGACCTGCTGAATCACCAACAAAGGCATTGGCGCCATAAATCCAAGTTATATGGTGAGGAGCATGCCCTGGTGTGTGAATACCTCTAATCTTACGACTACCTAATGATAATTCAAAATTATCTTTAGCAGAAATTAAACGATCTTCCGATATTGGTTTTGGTTTGCCATAAAGATTAGCTATACTGCCTAAAAAATCACAGCTACCAGACCACCAGCGGTCAATACTAGAAACGTGATTGTATGCGTTAGGATGAACTACTGATTTAGCATTTTTACATGCTTCCATTAAATGTCCACCACCTCCAAAATGATCTAAATGGATATGTGTTGGAATAATATAATCTATATCTTCCAGACTCAAATCCATCTGCTTCAAACCTCTTAAAAGATTTTCATGTGAACTTGCTGGTCCAGTTTCAATTACCGAAATTTTATCATCTACAATTACATAAACTGATATGAAATTAGATTCATTATTAGGACACAAATCAAACCAAAAGATATTGTTACTATGTTTGTTAATTATTGGAGCCACATTAAAGCATAAGATAGGGGTTTAAGTGAACCGACGGCCTTATAGCGGGTTGCTAACATGTATACGTCCGTTGAGTTAATGAAATATATAATTGTGACTGGCGGCGTCCTTTCCGGATTAGGAAAAGGAATAACCTCATCTTCTGCAGGACTATTACTACAGTGCGCAGGCTACAATGTTACAGCTGTGAAAATGGATCCTTACTTGAATGTGGATGCAGGCACTATGAACCCGTATGAGCATGGTGAGGTTTTTGTTATGACTGATGGAGCTGAAGTAGATTTAGATCTTGGTAATTATGAACGGTTTTTACGCTGTAATTTAACAAGTGAGCATAATATAACTACAGGAAAAGTTTACAAAAGAGTTATAGAAAAAGAGAGACACGGAGATTATCTTGGTCAAACTGTCCAGATTATCCCTCATGTAGTTAGAGAAATTGTTGATGGAATGAGAAAAGCTGCTGAAGATTCAAAAGCTGATATTTGTATGGTTGAATTTGGAGGAACTGTAGGAGACATTGAATCTATGCCTTTTATGGAAGCGGGACGTCTTTTGAGTAGAGAAGAAGGAAAGGAAAATGTAATGTATATTCATACTACTCTTGTCCCAGTTGTAGGTTCTGTCGGAGAACAAAAAACTAAACCAACACAACACTCAATTAAGGAATTGCAAGGATTGGGAATAAGGCCTGATATTATTGTTGGAAGAAGTAATGATGTTTTAGATGAAGATATTGCTGCAAAAATTGCTTTCTTTGCTGATATTCCTAGAAAGGCTGTGATTTCTGCACCTGATGCTAAATCTATCTATGATGTCCCTTTAATGTTTTTAGAACAAGGCTTACATGAATTAATAGAAAAAAGGTTGGGACTTAAAACAAAAAAACCTGATGTTACAAAATGGAAAGATTTTGCAAAAAGAGTTTCGAATGGGGGAGAAGAAGTTGAAATTGCTTTAATTGGGAAATATACGGCTCTAAAAGATTCATATATATCTCATAAAGAATCTCTTAGATATGCAGGTGCAGTCCTAGGCTGTAGAGTTAAAGTTAGATGGATTGAGGCACCTGACTTAGAAGATAGTGGGACTGTCAATGATCTTGAAGGAGTAAATGGTGTTCTTGTTCCAGGAGGATTTGGAAATAGAGGGGCCGAAGGTAAAATTATGAGTGCCAAATGGGCTCGAGAACAAAAAATACCCTATCTTGGTGTTTGTTTTGGTTTTCAATTAGCAACAATTGAATTTGCAAGAAATGTTTTAGGACTCAATGGAGCTAACTCTGCTGAACTCGATCCTGAAAGCCCACACCCTGTTGTGAATATACTCCCTGAACAGGAAGGTGTAAATGACATGGGAGCAACTATGAGATTAGGCGATCATGAAGTTAATGTTAGTAAGGGAAAAGCCAAAGAGCTATATGGTAAGGATAGAATATCTGAAAGACATAGACATCGTTATGAAATAAATCCTGAATATATCGAACAAATTGAAGCTAAAGGTATGAAATATACTGGAAGAGACCTCAGCGGTAGACGAATGGAAATATTAGAATTAGAAGGACATCCCTATTTTGTAGCATCTCAATTCCATCCTGAATTTAAATCTAGACCTGATGAACCATCTCCTTTACACCTTGGCCTAGTGAAGGCTGCTTTGGTTCATAAAAATAGATAAAAAAACAAGGACAAGCTTATTAAGCTGTAATTTCTGGCCATATTATGTCAGACGATAATGATAATAATGATGAATTTACAGATTTCAAAGGCAGAGCGGACCCATCCGAAGATGGTTTCACAACTTCTGAAATGATTACAGGATTTGGGATGCTTCTTATTTTTGTAGGATTTATATTCGGTTTAATTAGACTTCTAGGATTAAAAAATGGAGAAATACCTGCTGATTATGACAACCATCTTGATCAATTATACTTAAGTTATATTATCATGTTTGTAGGAATGTTGGTAACTAGTTTTCTAGGATTCGGAGGAATGTTTAAAAGAACTATATCTTCCTTCCTTGGTTCTAACGATTAAAAAGTTAAAGATTTATCTAAACTTACAGACATTGTGTTATCATTAAGTTCAAAAGTATAAACAAAAGTATAAATGTCATTATTTTCAGTTGCGGATGTTAGTGTATAAAGTAATGAATATCCTCGTGAAGCAAGAATTGATTCAAATTCTTCAGTAACTATCTCAAAAGAAGCTGATAATTCAGTACCATCAGCTGCATTCAAAACTTCATGTTCTAAAGCTAAAGAAAAACTATTCTCTAAAGAAGTAATTACTGGAGTTATATCGTGTCTTTCACCTTGATGGTTACCTAAATTTACCGAATGAGTAATCGTACTAGTAACTGCAATCAAAGTTATAGACATTAAAAGTCCAGAAACCAAAAGAAGTTGTGCTTGATCTCTCATTTAATCCTCTCTATACCCATACCATAATTGTAGCGTTATTTCCCAAAGTTCATCATCTGCCCAAATTAATCTGAAAGTTTGAGTAACAGGCCCTGAATCGACGGTTCGATCTACAAGAACTTCAGTTTGGCTACCGTGTGTTCCTTCTAATCTATATGATATTGAAGATGAAAGACCGTCATCCAAAAATTGTTTTATTGCCGTATTATTATCTGTGGCTAACCACCAAGCCAATGTTGAATTATGATGGGTTGCAGCAATTGTTGAATCTGTAGGAACCCATTCATCCATTAGTTCAAGAATTTCTAAACCAGTAAAATAAAGATCGTTTTCCTCAACATTATTGGCATCACTTGTAGGAAGAACACTAACTGCAACATTGATTGTGGATGTAAATAAGGTTGCTACAAGCAAAACTTCCAACACATGCATTTGACCTTTAGTATTTTTCATAATAATTGAACTCCAATTAGATCTGTGGAGTGTTTACTGAGGTTGCAATACCCATTAATTCGAAAATAAACCAACCCAAAAAGAGAAGGAATGATGCTCGACTAAATGCAGAATACAGCTTACCTGTTGACATGAAACCTGCTGCAAGTCCGTTACCTATTCCTTGAACCATAAGGCTGTAAAGGAACATACTTGAAATCCAAACTTCATTCATCTCTCTAATGGTTAAGTTACCTATAGACATACTACCTCCACCTGTAGCTGCTGATGAATCTACAATTGCAGGAATAAAAGTACTAGCAAGAACTAGAATTATACCCAAATAAACAAAGAATGAAGCATAAATAACAGTTACATAACTTCCTACTTCTTGTCTTCTTTCATTTTCTAAAGCCTTTATTTCTCTAGCATCAAAAGAGGCTGCCAAAAGAATATCCGAAATTCGACCTCCTGCCCTATTTGCTTCATCGACCATCCTAACTGCTCTTGTTACAATTGGAGAAGTCACTCTTTCAGTAAACATTTCTAAAACTTCACCGAAAGAAACGCCCCAAGAAATTTGTGAAGCCATTTTGTTTACCTCGTCATTAAGGTTACCATATTCTCCTTTAGCTAAAGTTTGAATAGCTACAGTCATGCTAAGTCCTCCTTTCCAGTATTCAGCAAGATCTCTTAAAAAATCAGGGAACTTTTCCTCAACACGTGCTCTAATTGCGTCTTGCCTTTTCCCATACCATCCGTAAGGATACATCAGTGCAATCAAACCAAATACAATATAATCTATAGCTGAAATTTCAGGATAACTGCGATACCACTGATCTGCTGTCATTTCTTCATCTATACCATTTGTGAAAGGATCCTTGTCTTTAGTCTCATTATTCATAATTGCAAAAGGTGAACCCAAACCAGTAATCAATTCATATTTCTCTCCATTCTGTGGTTCTGCATATGTATTTCCTAGAGTAAAAGTGAACCTACCATCATTCAAATTCCAAGGATTGTCAAATTGTTTATCATTATCTCTATCTTCCATTGGAGTTCTTGCATCACTCTTAATATCTTCATTAGCAATTGCAAAAAAGAATAAAGCCAATACTACTGAGAAAAATGCGACAAGGGCCGGACCCCAATCGGTATCTTTATTTTTGACACTGAGCCAACGATTGACTTTCCAATACTCCATCCAACGTCTTTTGACGCCAGTACGACGATCTGCATAGACTTTATTCTGAAGGTTCCCTTTTATTGACATTAGTCAGTTGAAACCTCCTGACTTAGTGAATAAAATAAACCTGAGAAAACTATTTGAATAACTGGAAATCCTCCAAAAACTAAAAGATACATATGTATCTGTTCAAGCTGCATTCCGGCTCCAGAAACCCAGAACGTAATAACTGCAATAATCATTGCGAAAATAGGCAATGCTACAGCTACAACAACATAAGCTTCGGAAAATAATGCCATCTGCTGTAAAACATCCTTAACGTGGCTTCTATTTTGTTGACCATAATATTCTGCTCTGTTTAAGAAATAAAGCTTTAGATTTCCTCCAGCCGTTACTGTCCCAATAATTCCCTGAATAAATTCAGCGAATCTTTCAGAAGGAGTTCTGTCTACAGCTTCCTTTAATGTTGTTACTAAATCTCGACCCATAAACTCCATACTATGATAAATCCAAGCAGCATCATGTGAAATTTCTCCATATATGTCTTTATTTCGAGCAAGAGATTTGAAGGTCTTTGAAGGTGTTGCATTAGCTGCAGCCATTGCAGACACATAACTAGCTGCAAAAGGAATTTGTTTATCCATATTTGAAGCTCTACTACTTTCCAATAATGCTGGAGTTAACCACTGAATTAACGCCACTAATCCTGGTAAAACTAGCAATAATACTGCAGCAATAATTATTTCAACGAAAATAGAAATTGAATAATGCTCTTTGACGCCCGTAAAAGGATCTGTTGCGCCATTTGGATCTTCCATAGATTCAATTTGAGGAATTACACCTACGAGAATTAACAATGTAACACCTAAACCAACTAAAAAAGTTAATACAACTTGCATTGCTGAAGTTGCAACATAATCTTCTGCGAGAAGTGGAATACGGGCTTTAACTAACTGATTTTTAAACCCTAATGAATCTTTAGTCAGCATACGGCCTAACCAACCGAATAAAACTCTACTAAATGTTTCAAAACCCGTCAGAGCCATTTATGCCACCAACGTGGATTAGCGGAACGTTGCACTCTATTGGCTAAATTGGTTTTCAAAGCTACCAATGCCTTAGATTGACGAGTTTCTTCAGCCTCAACAGCCGCCGACCTCTTACCTTCATCACTCTTTTCAATGTTCATTGCTGCTTTAGATCGGGCATTCATTTCTGATAATACTGCTTTTAAAATTCTACGGCCTTCAATCTCATTAAGAGAAGAAACATCTCCAATATCTACTTCTTTAGTCAATGGAGCTAATTGTTTCAAAGGCACATAATATGCTTGATCTTTAAGTAAATCATTTTGTAATTTTACTTCTGCTTTTTCACGTCTAGATTCTTCATTTGCAATTAATTTAGATCGCTTAGAAGGATCATCAGTTTGTGAAATCTTAGCATCGCTCTTTGCACGAGTAGCTTGTTCTTTGGCTTCACGCGTTTGATACTTCTGTCTTACCTTAGGTGGGAAATCTCCAACATCGACTTCATCATCATCTCGAGATAAATCCATATCTCTGTCTTCAACTTTACGTCGACGTTTCTTGCCACCTACTTGCATATCCTCGTAAACTTGACGCATAACATCTTCTGGATGAACATAATACTCAGCAACGACACGTGCAAAATCTTTGTAATCTCTAATTCCTTTCTTCAAACACCACTCGATAACCAATTGTCTCCTCTTGGTTTCATCCATAATCTCAACACGGTTAAGATTGGCTTTCATCATAATTTTTTCGAAAATATATGATTTTCCTGTAAAAACATATTCATCGATAGTGTTATCCCATCTAAAAGCTTCATTTGTTAACAATTCATGTGAGTGAGGATCAATACCTATAATCTCAACAATTGCTTTATTTCTTCGAACACGTTTACCTCCAACACGAGTCTGAATCTGAATAGATATTCCATCTAATGCAGGAATCAATACTCTAGGAATTTCAATCGGTTTATTCTCAAGACGGTGTACTAAACTTTGAATCGAATCTGCGTGGAAAGTAGAATATGTAGTATGTCCTGTTGCCATAGCTTGGAAAAGAACATAAGCTTCAGCACCTCTAATTTCTCCTACAATTATGTATTCTGGACGTTCACGAAGTGCTGCCCTTAGCAAATCATACATGTCAACCTCTCCTGCAGCTTTTTCACCAGAACCTCCTGATTCACCACCAAAACCTTGTCGTGTACAACCTGGAATCCAATTCGGATGAGGTAAATTCAATTCTCTTGTCTCTTCAATACTTACAATTTTATGTTGCCACGGAAGGAAAAGTGAACAAGCATTCAAAGATGTTGTTTTTCCAGATGCAGTTCCACCTACAAAAAGCATCGACATACCATATTGCATTGCTAACCAAAAGAATGCAATTTGCATCGACGAGAACGTTTTGAATTCAAGTAAATCTACTGGAGTAAAAGGTTCATCTCTGAAACGCCGTATCGTAAAAGTAGATCCCTTCGTTGAAACTTCCCGACCAAGCGTCATAACTATACGTGAACCATCCATCAAAGTTGCATCCAATAGTGGTTCAGCAATGGAAATATGTTTTCCACAACGTTGTGCCATACGAATAATGTATTGCTCTAATACATCTTCATCTTCCCACATCACATTCGTTCTTAAAGATTCAAATCTTCTATGATAAACAAATATTTCAACATTAGGTCCATCACAAGAAACATCCTCAATATTCGGATCTTTCATCATTGTATCTATTTTTCCGTAACCAATTAAATCTCTTTCAATATAATAATGTATTTTTTCTCGATTACTTTTACGTGATTTTAATCTATAACTATCTAAAATATCATCTACTGCTTGTTTCAAAAAGTCTTCTTGTGTTTCGTCAAGTGTATCACGGTCAATATTGAGAGCTCTCTGAAGAACTAATTTAATTGTATCTAAATCTTCTTTCTCTTGCTTTGTAGCTTTTGGTTCAACTACATAATAAAAACGAGAATAATCTCTTTTATCAAACAAAATTCTAACATAAGAATAAGGAGGATGAACTGGATAGGTATCTAATTCTTCAAAATCTTCGCCAATCTCAATATCGTCCATTACTAAATCATGGATAACGCCTTCTTTTTCTGCTGCTTTTCGCTTTTTAGCTTCAGCCTTACGTTGCTTGTTTAATTTGCGGCGCTGGAGCCAAGAAAGTTTCGACTCATCGATTTGCTCTTCTTGCTCGCCGAGTAAACTCGAAGCATTCTCCATTGTTTCTTTGGCTGCGCTCATTTTATCATCCTGCGGTTAACTTGACAACCTTCAGGTTATCGTCATAGTATATGACTATATAAGAAGTCGTCGATATCAATGGTGAACCACTTGTAGTCTCTATTGCTGTAGCTGGAGATAGAGGGAAAGTTACCTCGAATTCTCCACCCCTAGGCTCCATTGTAGTGACTTTAAGACCTCCATTTGTACCGTTTACCTTGTACTTAATTCCATGATTTATAGATTCAATACCTGTACTCAATTTAACAACAGGGGAAGAATCTGGATACTCTCGTACAGTAGTCAAAAGATCTTCAATAGATAATTGGAAATAAAGGGCTAATTGTTCAGCTTCTTCCTGTGCTGTATTTGCTATATTTCCATTAAGCATTGTAGTAGAAGTCAGCATTATAGATGATAAAATTAAAATTGAAACGGCTATTGTATAAACATAACCAATTAATTCTGAAGCTGCAGAATCATCGTAAGCTAAATTTGACATGTATTGTCCTCTCTAATAGTCTAAAGTCAAATGGCGTTGATTGTGAATATATGATGTCTTCTTCTAATGGAAATTCAGCATGCGCTACTACTGATTCGCTTCTGTCAAATTTGTAATCTGCTGCATCAAAATTATTGTAAGACATATAGTACCTTTGAAGGGCATCTGCACTTTCTCCATCAAAAGATATTCTTAAACTGTAAATATTCAAGGATATGTCATTCCCGCCTTGATTACGGATATCGAAAACATAATTGCCCGCCATCAAAGATTTTATAGAAGATGACATATTATAATCAGTTTGGTAAAATGTTAGTGAATCATAGGTATCTTCTTTTCCAACTTCTTCATTTATAACTGATCTAGTTAATGGTTGAGAACTAACATAAAATTGCCCACCAGGCTCCTTGGAAACAACTCCACCATTGAGCATTCGCATTTTGAAGACGCCTGAAACTGAGGCGTATTTGTAAGATAATGAATCTGTACCATATATGAAAAATCCGCCAACTTGTGTAGTATTTGCAGTACTAGTGTATGTGGCTGAAGTGCCATAAGTCAAGGGGTATGGAAAACCTGAAAATATATTTTCTGAAGAAGTACCTGTCCATTGCGTACCGTCTGGAACCCATGTAAATCCTGCATCTACACAATCTTCTTCGGTTGCGTCAAAGTCTACTTCATTATCGTCAGAGTCATAACAAAAATTAGGATAAGTTAAAGTTATTCTGTAATTGTCTACTACTTCTAAATTATCTTTTATGGCAAAAGATTCAGAACCTGTTTTTATGCCAACTATTTTAGGATCTGACCAAGGAACGGCAGTATAATAATATCTAATTTCATCTAAATTGGGGCGTTGAACAAAAGTTCCGGAACTAAATGATATTGTTGAAGTGCGAGATGAACCTTCGCCCTGAGCAAGAACATGATCTAAGTCAACATCAAAATTTAAAAGATTATTTTGTGCTGAGGTGTATATTGCATAAGCCTCATTTTGCTGTATTTGTGGGATACCCCAAGCTAGCATTGTTCCAGTAACTGTAAGCATAATCGCTAAAATTAAAATTGTACCAATTACGGGACTCACTGCTTCATCGGAATTAGTTAAGGATAGCTGACGCTGCACACGGGCTTATCTAGTAGGGGTTCAAAAAGTATTATGTTAAACTAATGGCCATTATCTTCTAACCATTTCTCGACATCTATAGCTGCCATACAACCCATACCTGCTGCAGTTATAGCTTGCCTATAACGCGTGTCCACTACATCTCCACCTGCAAATACACCAGGTACGCTCGTCATTGTATTTTCTTTCCAAAGAATATAGCCACTTTCATCTGTTTCAAGTTGATTATCTAAAAAAGAAGTCATTGGTTTATGCCCAATTGCAACAAATGCACCATCACACGCCAACTTTTCTTCAACTCCAGTTTTTGTGTTCACCAAAAGAGCACCCTCAAAATTACCTTCTGAACCCAACCATTCTTTTATGCTAAAATTAAGTTTCCAAGCTATTTTTGGGTTTTCTTTAGCCCTATCTGCCATTATTTGAGATGCGCGTAATCCTTCTCTTCTATGTACTATAGTTACTTTATTACAAAATCGTGTTAAGAATATTGCTTCTTCCATAGCTGAGTCTCCTCCCCCAATAACAATTACTTCTTTATCCCTAAAAAATGCACCATCGCAAGTTGCGCATGTAGATATCCCACGGCCTTTATGTATTTCCTCATTTACAGCATTTAACCATATTGCTTCAGCGCCTGTCGTAATGATTATAGATTTTGTTAGATGTACTTCTTTTCCAACATTTATTTTAAAAGGTCTTTCTGAAAAATCTACTGAATCTACATTTTTATCTATTATCTCACAACCAAATCGAGATGCTTGTGATCTTAGTTCAAGCATCATCTCAGGGCCACCTATTCCCTTAGGATATCCTGGAAAATTCTCAATATCGCTTGTCAACATCAATTGACCTCCGCTTGCAAAACCTGCAAATAAGGTAGGATTGAGCATTGCGCGTCCTGCATACAAACCAGCTGTGTACCCTGCGGGGCCTGAACCGATTATAATCAAATCTTTAACTTCAGTCATTACCCTTCAATTAGGAAGGCTTCTAAATTATTGTGTCTAGATTAACCATTCCATCTAGATGATATAATGAAACCTGTATGTCCAATTCCCTTATTATCTGGTCTTAAAGCACTTGAACGTGACTGCCAACCTCTTTGGATTATCTCTATTATCTCTATTTCTTTCCAACCATCTAATGAATCTACTAATGCTTTAATCTGATTCACTGTTGGGAGATAACATATCAGAAATCCTCCAATATGAAGCGATTTCTTGGTCCACTCTATTAGTTCCCAAGGATTAGGGAGATCTAATATAATTGAAGAAGCGGAAATAGGAGGTGTGTTATTATTTAATTCTTTATTACGAAGATCTACTAAACTTTTCCAAGGACTCATTTGTATATTTTTCTGAGCTACTTTAAGATGCCTATTATTATTTTCAAAAGTAATTACATTGCCATTTGGAGCTACTGTTTGAGCGAGTGCAAGCGTTAAAGCTGCAGAACCGCTGCCTGCCTCTACTACTGTTTTACCGGTCGAAAGTCCTGATTTATAGACAATCCAAGCAATATCTTTAGGAGATATTATTTGAGGCCCTCGTTTAAGATTTGATTGAAGATCTGATAAAACATAATCCACAAGTATACATTTTTCATCTAATAGTTCAAACTCTTTACCAAATCCATGATTTAGTAAAGCTTTACTTGGAAAACGTCCAAATCCTTTTACTTCTAAAACTTCTAAATCTAAATCAACTAAATGAGCCGAACTGCCAATTATTAGAAGTTTCAAATTGCTCATTTGAGCAAGCTATGAAATTAGCCTACCAAAAGCTTAGCGTTGCTTAATGAATATTTCCAGTCTACTGGTATAACATTATTTGAACGATAATACTTTGCTAAACGAAGAATTTTAGCTTCAGTAAGGCGTAATGCTCTAGTATTATGAATGTCTTTTTTGTTAATTTTTAAATGCTCACCCAAACGAACTGCTTTACGCATAAGATTAGTTAAATCTTCAGGCAATGATGGAGACAACTCCTTATCTGCTAAAACTTTTGAAATTGATTTTCCCATGGCTAATTTTACACTTGGGACTGCATGAGAATCTCTTAGTGCAATACCAATTTGTGAAGTAGAATGTCCTTCGGATGCCAATTCAACTATTTTCTTTTCAACATCTTTAGATTTAGGCGCCCATTTAGGGTTATCTTGTCTAGTTTGTGGACTAGAGCCGGAGCTTCCCTTACGTCGTGCATGAATTCTTGCCATTATTGTTTATCTCCTATGGAGGTTATGGCGCCAGTCAGCCCGGTATAAAAACATTAGCGCATTTATTAATAATCTAAAGTCCAATACAATGCTAATTCACTATTAGAATAAATTCTATAAGTAAAATTAGGCATATATTCATAGTAGGGACTAGATATTATAGAAACTGTAGACGAACTACCAACCGAATAAGGCATTCCTAGATTAACGGCTGACAATGATATGTTATTTTGAATGCTAGAAGAAAATACTGAACTATTATTCCAAGTCCATAAATGGTCTTCACTTTTCCAATACATTTCATTGACCGATATGCGTTCAATTTCCATGTCTTTCAAAGAAATGAGTCCTGAAGACAACTCTCCTGCATCATCCATAGACAACATATTAGAATATGCAGCTAGTCTTCGTTCTCTTTTTTGATCATTAGATTCCAAGATAGAGCTCTCTAAATTATCGCCCATCCATTGAGATGCTGAAATGCTACTTTCACGAACATGATATGAATAATATACTTCTTCACGCTCATGTGCATTAACTCGATAATCTAAATCATAATATGAAAATGAAGTAACAAGAATTGTAAATACAGAAAATAAAACACCTAAACGATTTGGATGATCTTCTAAATTATCTATAAAGAAATCCATACCGGGCACAACTAATAACAAAATACCAAATGTTACTAAATAAGGAATGTAAATAATATCAGATATAACAAAAAAAGATAATCCCAAATAGGCCATTGAAAAGAAATATCCTTGGGAAACGCGGCCTTCTTGGAACCAAAATATAATTCCGAGGATAGATATAAAAAGAAACGGACCTACATTTATCATATAATATACTATTAAATTAAGTATTGCTGAAAATATCCCATTACCGCTAAAAAAATAAATACCAATAAGTTCATCATCAGGACTATAAGGTGAAAAATCTAAATATTGAAGATAGAAGAAATATATTGACAAAAATAATAAAAAACCCAAAACTTGTCTTCCTGCCCTTTCTCGATTTGTAGCGCCTTCTTGCCAATAATAGCCTAAAACAGACATCAGAAAAGCAAGTAAAATTCCTGGAAATAATAAAGCCATTCTATGCAACGAAGGTAAAATAAGGCCTAATAATAGTAGCAAGAAGAAAATACGACCTGGGTATCGACCATATTTTGAATGAGATAATCTAAGAAGCAACCAAATAAAAAAGGGCAATAAAGCAATAAAACTAAATCTAAGAGAAATTTGCCATAATGAAAATGTCAAAAATCTTGGAGCAAAGGAAAAACATAGTGTTGCAAACCACCTACTACGGAAATTCGACGTCAATTCGCCTGTTAACATAAAAAAACCAAAAACTGAAATTAATGATAAGAAAATACTATGGATCAAAATATATTCAAAAATTGAAAACCCAGTAAGTAAAGTAATTACAGATGCCAATATTGTTGTACCTAAAGGAGTAGTTCCTGGAAATAAACCATAAAATGAAGTTAGATTTTCAGCCCACGTTATTTGTCCATTGAATAATACCGTCTTTGTCATTGATATATAATAAAAATTATCAGTACCTACTGGAGTTGGAGTTATAGGATATCTAAGTAATATTGTGAGAAATCCAAGTAAAAATAGGCCACTTTTACTGCTTAACGTTGGACTTTTCATATTGCATCAAATGGAGTAATGTATTAAGCAGATATGTTTGATAAAAAAAGAGTAGTATTATCGCATATTTTTATATAGTGGAGACTTCCATCACAAACCATCTATTCTAAAGGCGTAATATGAACATACGTAGCAACATGAATCACAGTCTGTTTGCATTGCTGATTCTAACAGCATTGATAGCTGGTAAAAGTGTTGATGGATATCCAGCAGGAGGTGCGCAAGAAGGTGCTGGTGAAGAGTGGGCTGCTGACGTGGTTGCACATGGATGCTCATGTCATGCCGACACTCAATTGAATGAAGGGATGTACGGGCTAGAAGGGATTCCGCAAAAATATGTTCCTGAGCAAACGTATAATATTTCTCTACAAATAAATGATACTAATGTAATTTCAGAAGAAGGTGTTCTTAGATATGGTGGTTTTCTAAGTGAAGTAAGTGAAGGAGCTTACCAAAACAGTGAAAATTATTGGGTTGGTGCTGATGGAGCATATATTTCTCATAATGCAAATAGCAATGATGTACGAAATTGGACATTTCAATGGACTGCTCCTGCTGAAGGGACTGGTGATGCTGTCTTCACTATGTATTTTAATGTAGTCGATGGAGTTGGAGCTACTGGTGATCAATGGTCTTATTTTACAGCCATATCTTTAGGAACTCCTCAATTAGCCTCAGAAGAAATTTCAATTCATGAACTTGGAGTAGAACTAATGCAGTATTGGATTGGACTTATAGGAATCGGTGTAGTTTTCTTAGCAATACTTGTTGCTTATCTAGTAATTAGAGGAGGGAGTTCACATTACCGAGGTTAACGAAATTCTAGAAAAAGTAGCAAAAGGTGAACTTACTACGGAAGATGCGCAAAAAATATTAGGCACTTACAAAGATGAAGAACTTGGAAAAGAATTACGAAATATTCCAGGTAAAGAACAACTTGAAATTTTTGCAATAATAATCATATTACTGCTACTTGAGCTTATGTATGATTCTTTGTTTATCTATGGAATCATAGAAGGATGGGATCAGCAATTCTTATCATTTACACTCGCCATGGCATTCTTAATTTTAGGACTTATGATTGACTTTTACAGGAGATCATTCATGCCGGACGTACTAGAGGCTAAAAAACGAAGGAGGAAAGTTATTACAAAACTTGAACGCTAAATATGAATATTACACGTAGAGGATTTTTACAAGGAGCTATTGGTTTAGCTGGTGCAGGGATGGCTGGTGCATTGTCAGTTCCTGCTTTGAAAACACTGTTGCCACCTCCGATTACAAGATGTAATTCTGATGATGCTCATGAAACTCTTACTTACAAAAAAGAAGAAGGAAAATGGTATGAAGATAAAGGCGGAGATATTGCGAAAAAAGAGGATTTTAATCTCTGGGACGTAGCTATTGTTAATTGGGCTCCAAAAGAATTAGAAGAAGAACTGGGAAGTTGTGAAATACAACTAGCACTCGCAAAGGTACCCTCTGAGAGTGGTATGGAAGGATTGGGAATAAGTGTAGATAATGGAAATGCAATGATGATGGCATACCACACTTACAAATGCCCTCATTTATGTTGTAAACCTGTTTTTACAGCTCAGGGAAAAAGTACTATCTCTGGAAATGATTATGAAAATATGTTCCTATGTCCTTGCCACTTGTCTTTGTTTGATCCATTGGATGTGATTAAGAATGTTGATGAGCAAGGACGCGAAGTTATGGCTGCGAAACTCTTAGAAGGTCCAGCTCCTTACGGACTTCCAGTAGTTCCTATTGATGAAAAAAATGGAGGATTAATCGGCCTAACCACTCATTTAGATTGGCTAAAATATTGCGGGCAAGGATAAATATGAAAATCAATAAGATTATTACTCTGGTAATTGGATGTTTGGCTCTTTTTGCATTGCCAGTTAGTGCTGAAACTCCGATATTAGAAGAATTAATGAGAAAATATACATTCCCATTAATATTCTTGTCAATGGCTGGAGCTGTTTTTGGTATTGGTTATCTTTATTTTACTGGTTTACTTCATAAAGTAATATTTGAGACATGGGCATGGATTGATGAACGATTTGCATTACATAAATATATTTCTTTAGCAAAAAGAGAATACTACTCAGTAGTATACACTCTTTTACCGGCTACTGGACGGACTATCCCTCAATCACATACTGAAAGATATAATGTAAAATCTGTATGGTATTGGTATCCTTTTTATTCTTTAGGAGGCTTATCTTTTTTCGCATACATTATTCTTACAATTACTGGGATTTATCTAGGGTTTTATTATGTACCTGATGGAGAATTCATATTAGATGAAAACGGACACTCGACTTCTGGTGCATACAAATCTATGGAATTAATTATGACGCAGGTAACATTTGGATATATTATTCGAGCAGTGCATCATTGGTCAGCTCACTTCATGGTAGCTTCTGTATTTCTTCATATGATGAGAGTTTACTTTGTTGGAGCTTATCGAAATCCACGTGAAATAAATTGGATGCTCGGAGCTATTCTTTTAATGGTTACTATTTTCTTTGGATATACAGGTTATCTACTACCTTGGGATTCTCTTGGTTATGCAGCGGGATCTATTGGTTTAGAAATGGCTACATCTATACCTGCAATGGGACCTCTAATGGCTCAAATTGTTTTTGGTGGGACCCAATTAACAGGAGATACTGTAACTAGAATGTATTGGCTACATATTTTTGTTCTTCCTCTAGTCGGTACAGTTTTGATTATTATTCATATGGCACTTGTTTGGATACAAGGGGAGGCTGAGCCGCACTGATGAGTGAAGATGATGCCATTGAAATGATTTATGAACATCAAGAAGAAAAAATATCTCTTGATACAATTAAAAAATTAGAAGATAGAGAGGAGCATTCTGTTCTTGAAGCTGAAATGGTAAAAGGTGAACCTCTTTATCCACATGAAGTGACCAGAGATTCTGTTTTAAGTTTGTATATAATGGCCTTATTTTTCTATTTAGCTGCGTTTATTCCACCTCCATTACATGAAGCTGCAGATCCAACTGCAGGTACTGCTTTTCCACCTCCTTTACCAGATTGGTACCTATTATGGGCTTTTGGATGTTTGAAAGTAGCATGGGATATTCAGATTTTAATTCCTCTATCAAGTATACCTTTCTTAGGATTAGATGATATTCACCTTTTCCTAATGACTGCCAAAGTGTGGGGCACTTTAGTTCAAGGTATGATTATTGGACTTGTAGTTGCCGTTCCTTTCCTTGATAGAGCTATAGGGGCGTTAATTGATCCTCAATATGGAGACGTAATCAACCGAGGACACGAAAGACGACCTATTGAAGATCCTGTGAGAGCTGCAATTGGAGTTTATGGAATTGCAATGGTCATAATGCTATCTGTTTTCTCAGTTAATGCTAATATTGCAATATATTATCCGCAAGTTAATACTGACGTATTGTCTCAACTAACTCTTTGGGGACCTATTGGTTCAGCTCTAATAACCTATATGTTCTTAGATAGGAGACGGTCTGAAGGTGCTAAACCATTAACTGATGAGGAACGATTTGATCTTTATGTAGATGGAATAAAAGATCGAAGAATGCAACGTATTTATGAATTTAAATTAAATCGTTGTTATCAATGTGGACTTTGTGATGACATCTGTCCAGTAAGAGATATGGAAGGTGAACACGAACTAAATATTATATTTAATACATTTCAAAATGAGCATGATGGGGTGGCTATGTGGTCATGTATTACTTGTGGCATGTGCACTGCTGTATGCCCGCAAAACATCGAATATGTTGATTATGTATTAGAACAAAGAGCATTAACTACAATGGGAGTAAGCTTATGAGTCGAAAAGAACCATATTCAAGAACTATTCCGCACCCTCTTTTTGAGAGACTTATCGTAGAAGACGCGATGAATAAAGAAAATGATTCTTGGAAGCCTGAACGACCTCACGAATATGGGTATTTTCCTGGATGTGTAGACTTTATGGATGTTGAAGTTAAATTTACACATCTGAATAAAGGAGATGCAGACCATGCTTCAATTGCTGCCGCATCGATTAAATTATTGAACTATGCTGATATTGATCCCCTAATACTAGACATGAACATATTCAAATGTTCAGGACATGACCAATTATGGCAAGGACAATTGGAAGTATTTGATGCACTCAAAGAACATAATATGAAAAGATTGAAAGAATCTGGCATTAAAATTATAACTTGTTCATGTGCTGAATGTTATCGTACTTTTGCTGTAGATTATGATCTTCCAGGTACATTGGGTATTAAGGTAGAACATATTACACAAACATTACAAGGCCGGGGATTGAAATTCAAGGCTCCTGAAGGAGTAACTGTAGCATATCACGATCCTTGTCGTCTAGGTAGAATGATGGGAGAATATGATGCGCCTAGAGATTTAATTCAACTTGTTGACGGAGCTACAATGGTTGAATTAGAGAATAATAAAGAACGGGCTTTGTGTTGTGGAGTTTCTTCAATGATGTATTGTAATGACGCCACTAAAGCCGTTCGTCGAAAAAGATTAGACCAAGGTACTGATGCAGGTATTGATTTGATGTTAGGAGGGTGTCCTAAATGTTACATGCATATGCAATGTATGCTAAATGAAGAACGAATGAACCCTGAAGAAGGACATCATCATGACTATGAAATGATGGATTTAATGCAATTCTTAGTTGCTTGTTTGGAGGAAAAGAATTAGTGGCTGAAATCGACAAAAATTTCATGACTACATATGCAAAAGTTGCAACCCATGATGGAGATGATGAGCCAATTCAAATTTGGGCTAAAGATTCCGATTCATATGGTGGAGTTGGAACTGATAAACTAGGAATATGGGGAAGTGTTGTCGCTGTCGATTTTGATATTTGTGTAGCTGATGGGGCTTGCGTTGATGCTTGCCCAGTAGATGTTTTTGATTGGATTGATACACCTAATCATCCTGCTTCTGACAAGAAAGCAGTCGGAGCTCGAGAACCAGATTGCATTGTTTGTAGAGCTTGTGAAGAAGTATGTCCTGTAGACGCGATCCTGATAACCGATCCTGCAGACATCGGATCTACTGATTCTACTACTGAAACTGAAGAGAAAGAAGAAAAACCTGCTGAAGCTGTTGTTGAAACTCAAACTCCAGTTGTTTCAGAAACTACTTCTTTATTCTTCAAGAAACCAAACAAATGGCTAACTGCTGCTAAAAACGTACTAGATAAAGAAGAATTACCAACAACTGGTATTGAAAAAGCCAAATCTATGTTTAAGGATTTAAGAAAAATGACTTTAGATTCATTACCGAGAGGGAAAAATTATATTGCATTAGTAGATAATGAAAAATGTATAGGTTGTACTCAATGCGTTTATTTCTGTAATTTTGCTTCAATAGATATGATTTCATGGGATTTAAAAGCCCGAACTTCTCAATTCGAATCTAAAAAAGCACTTATTCTTGACGATACTTGTACTGGTTGTACACTCTGTGCCTTTGCCTGCCCAGTTGAGGCAATTACTATGGAAGCTAGAGTCTAGTCTTAATGATTAGATGAATTTGTACTATTCTATTATTGTAGCGATATGGTTAGCTGTTTTGTATGCTATTTGGGCAGCTACCAAAGCAGGAGACCCTGGATTTGGTCAAGTTGCATTCCTTGCAGGCGGGATATTTGCAACATTTTATCTAAGAAAAAGAAAATTAGAAAGACCTAGAATCAATTTAGATGATATCGAAATACCTGAAGCTGAATTTTCAGTAGAAATTGAATATGAAACTGGAAAATACTTTTTTAGTGAAAAGGCATATAGAAGAATCATATGGTTTTCCAACATATTTGCCTTACTATCTATTAGCTTTTTCTTAGAAGCATTTCTGACAAAAAAATATCTTTCATGGGGTGTTTTTTTACTAATTTTAGGAATGATTATATTTGTTATTCCTATTTTAATTCCTGTAAAAGATGATATTGAAACTCTAAAGAAAAGAGCTCAAAAAGAGAGATTGAAGGCTTGGAGTAAAGGTAAATCCAACCCTCTTGATGAAGAAGAGTGAATCAATTACTTAAAAACGTCATTTCTCAAATCAAACCTGGTAAAGATGAGACGGAAAAAATAAAAAATTTAGCACAAGAATTAATTGATAAAAGTAATAATTTAGATAATCTAAATTTTGATTCATTGATAGTCGGATCTGTTGCAAAAAATACTTTTCTTAAAGGTGCAGACATCGACCTTTTTTTGAAATTTAATACCGATATAAATTTGAAAAAAGAGGGTTTAGATGTTGCCAAAAAGATTATTCCAAATGGAAGAGAACTTTATGCTCAGCATCCCTATCTAAGAGGTGAAATTGATGGAATAGGAATAGATGTTGTTCCTTGCTACTCTGTTGAAAATTCAACAAAACCGCTTTCAGCAGTAGATAGAACACCATTCCACACGGATTGGGTCAAAGAAAATATATCGGGAATGGAAGATGATATTAGGTTAACTAAACAATTTCTAAAAGGATGTGGAGCCTATGGGGCTAATTCGGCAGTAGGTGGTTTTTCAGGTTATTTAGTTGAAATATTATGTATCAAGTATGGTGGATTTGAAAATTTGGTAAATGAAATTGCTAATTGGAAACCGCCTATCCTTGTAGATAACATTGACAATGCACCAAATTCACCAATTATGATTGCTGATCCTGTGGATTCTAAACGGAATGTGGCTGCTGGTGTAACACTAAGAGGGCTTGGATCTGCAGTCTTAGCATCTAAAGCGTTTCTTACTAAACCCACTTTAGATTTCTTTTTCCCAAAAAATAAGAAAAGACCATTTCAAGGATTTGTTACGACTGTGATAATACCTCATCCGGGAGGTAATGAAGAAACTGCATTGCCATGGCTCCAAAGACAAGGTCGTAAAATCTATAATGCTATTTCTGATTTTGAACCTATTGCTTGGAATGCAAATTTAGGAGAAGAAGGATATCTTGTATTTGAAACTGCATCAATTGAATTACCTGATATTATACCACATAAAGGTCCTGCACCATGGGATGATGGCGCTATGGATTTTCTAAAAAAATATCCTGATTCTTCACTAAATGAAGATAGATTAGAAACTGGAAAGGCACCCCGTAATGCTACTATTGAACAAGTAGTACTGGAATTATTACCAAAAGCTAAAATTGAAAAGGGATTAACTAAAGGAGCTCAACCAATACAGAGAGTTCCCTGGTTAGATTAAAAAAATAAAAAAGTTTGGTAACTTGGGAATCAAAATTCCCAAATTACCTTTGAGTGGAGACATAATCTCCACTCTGTTTTTGGTGACTAAATCTATGCTTTTAGACTTATATCGTAACCGATTACATCACCATTAGGCTCGAACTTCATACGGAATGAGTAGTCAGTGACATCACTAACTCCTTCTAAATCCGAGTCTGGTTCAGCCGGGTGAACTTCGAACTTGTCACCTGGGCTCAACTTTCCATTGAAGTCGTTGTCCATGAATACTACAGCTTTACCCTGTCCAGAGTAATAACCATATACATCAGAGACTAAGCCATCAGTCTTTGTGTTTCCCTCTACATCTAGTAAGTACCAGTGTACAGAGTTTACGGAAACTTGTGGGTTAAGCTTGACAATAGATATTGTCCAGGTCCCCTGTCCGTCTGAGTTTGCGGTCATACTGCCGGTTGGTGCATTCTTGGTTGTACCACCAAGGAAACTGCTAGCCCAAACGTACAGTACTGCAGCCAGAACGACTGTAATAGCTACCATCAAAATGACAGCAATTACAGGTGAAACTGCCTGCTCATCGTTTACTATTCTTCGTTTCATTGTTGTGTCCTCTGACCTAAGTCAGAAATATAAGAATACTAGGACTGCATATATACCTTACGTTAAAAGAACTTGAATAGAAAAAATAGCATAAGCTAGAACGTTCTACTATTTTTCAAATTATTAAATCTATTCTAACTTGCAAACTGAGTATCGTAACCGATAGTATCACCGGTTGGATCGAATTTCATACGGAAAGAATAATCTGTAAGATCAGTAGCTGACTCTAATTGAGTTCCAGCTGCGCCAGGATAAATTACGAATTGGTCACCAGGGCTTACTTTAGCATCAAAGTCATTATCAATATAAATTACAGCTTTTCCTTCACCTTCTTTGTAACCATAAACATCTGAAACCATACCTTCTACTTTTGTAACATCAGTATAATCCAAAAGATACCAATGCACTGAAGTGATTGAAACGGTAGGACTCATTTTTATGACACTAACTTTCCAAACATCACTTCCATCGTTCTCAACCATCATACTGCCAGTTGGTGGACTTTTTGGAGAACCGCCAATAATTCCGCCTAACCATGCATACAATACTGCTGCCATTACTACAGTAATAGCGACCATTAAGATAACGGCAATTACTGGAGATACAGCTTCTTCATTCTTGTTAATAATTCTGCGATTCATTTTATAGCCTCTGACCTAAGTCTAACTCTAGACGGCTGGGATAGCATATATACCTTACGTTAATCTATCTCTTCTGAGAACTAAGGCACCGATAATTGTCAGGAGAACTGTTATACTTGCTCCAGTCCAAGCTAAAGAAAGTGCCCATTCTGGAACTCCTGTATTGCTTTCAGCTAAAATTTCAGGTGATCTTAAAACTGAATCATATGAAGCCCATGTTGTCCCATTTTGAGTCATGAAAACTATTCTTAATTCAGCGTTTCCCTCTCCTAAATTAAATGATTCTGTGGGTGCCTGCCAATGAAAAACCCAACCTTCACTACTGTCTGTTAAATTAATTTCTAAATTAGAGTCTCCGAACTCTTCAGTTTCACTTAACGTCCCATTAGTTGTTGTAACAATAATATAAGAAACTGATGTAGAATTACTTACTGTAAGATCTATCTGATAAGATTTGCCACTTTCATAATGTAAATTATCGGGAATTCCATCGACACGGTACAAATTATCTTCAGCCTGAACCGAAGGTAAAAATAAACCAATGGCAAACACCAAAATTAGATAATTTCGTAGTCTATACATATGAAGTTATTATGTGATTTTGTTATTCTATTTAAGAATACGTGCCACTATCTAGTTAATCCTCTACTTTGTAAACTTTCAAGCATTAATCGTAACTCTGCTTCACGAAGGCCTAAGGATACTGCTGCACTCTCAATCGTATAATCTTTATTATGCAAAATATAATGAAGTAGACGTCTTTCTTGATAATTACATTCTGCTGCCTGAGCTGTAATTGTAATTTCATTATTCAATTCACCAATTAGCGCCATCAAACTCCGTCTTTCGTTTTCAACATCATCTACTGATTTTCGTAAATCTTCAGAAACACGAGATAATAAATCCATTCGGGCTTTTGATTCCATATGGTGTGATTCCTCTATAGCATCAAGAACTCTTTGATGTTGAGATGAAATACTGTTAATATCAAAATCTGTTTCAGCCTTTTGTTTGTACGTGGAGGGGCCTACATCTATGTGTAAAGAAACTTCTCTTGATGCATGATAAACTCTGCGGTTTGGGCCTCGGTTACTAGGTTCATCCTGAGATTCTACAAGTCCATGCTTTTCCAAAATTTTAAGATGTTTAACAACTGCCTGCTGAGTTACGTCAATATCACGTGATAGTTGTTTGTGCATTTTAAGAGGATATAATCGCTCAACTGACAGCAACTGAAGGATTCTACGACGCGTTGGGTTCTCCAATAAATAGAACAATTCATCAATTTCTTCAAACGACATATCAACCTCCGGTTGTATACCTACTGTTGTAATGGGATAATAAAAATTACTATTCGGTCCCAACAACCTTTAACTGATGTGTTTATTAGGCTATTATGGACTACCGGAAGCCCACAAAAAAAGTAATTGTTGAGGTTGTAACGGATGTTCTTAAAGAAAGAGGTTCTGTTGATACGCAAACAAAACTTCATAAGAAAGTTTTACAAAAATTAAAGAAAAAAGACAAAACATATAGATTATCTGCAGAAAGGATGAGGATTGTATCAATTCTTTCTAAAAAAATTAAAGTTAGTATTAGGACAAGATCGGTTGGGGCGGCACCTGAACCTGACGAGAAAGATTTCAAAAAACAGGGACTTGGATATGACCCTGTAGTTAAAAGATGGAGGAGAATAAAGCCTGGTGATGACTTAAGTGGACACCATCACCATCGTGGTGAATTTGCTTCTCCAGGACAACCATGTCCTGTTTGTACTTCTCCATTAAGAAAAGTACACAATGCCACTCTTTATGGGGGAGTTGTAGCAATTGGTTTTCGATGTGCTATCTGTGCTTATCTAACAGGCCATCGATGGAGAGAACCGTCAAGATATACATTTAGATTAAAAGGTGGAAAATAATTGGATATTGTCAACTACAAAGGAATCTGTCTAAGAGAAGGTAAGAGAGCAGTTTATCTTGATCCATCTCAGGGCAGGCCCGATGGAGCTGTAACACATGCGCATTCTGACCATTTAAGGCCGAATACACACATGACTAAACCTACTGCAGATGTAATGAAAGTAAGAACTGGAGCTACAAAAGCTACCGTTCATGATTTCCATGAAAAATTTAAGATAAATGATTTTGAACTAGAATTTATTTCAGCAGGCCATGTAGTTGGTTCAGCGATGATTGAATGTCATGATGTTCTCTATACTGGCGACTATAATCCATACGGTACAGTAACTGCAGGTATAGCAAAACCAAGAGATTGTGACACTCTTATTGTTGAATCTACATATGGTAAACCTGATCAGACTTTACCCGATCGTTCAGAAGTATTGGAAGACCTAAAAGCATGGATTAGTACAACTTCTTCAAAGGGTAATGCAATAATCGGGGCTTATTCACTTGGAAAAGCCCAAGAAATAATTGCAACGGCAAACCAAACTGGAATTACTCCGGCTGTTTCTGAAGTTGTTGCTTCTGTAAGTGATATTTACAAAAAATATGATATTCCTTTAGAATATACTAGATATGATGAATTAGATGAATCTGAAAAGAAGAATCCTGGATTGCTAGTTACATCTACAACTTCTGCAAGTGGTAAAAATCCAGATTCAATAGTTAGAGATTTGAGAGAAAGAGGTGCAAAAGTGGCTAGAGTCTCAGGATGGTGTGCTTTTGCAAAATGGGCTTTGAAAGGGGTTGATGCTGGATTTCCAATAAGTGATCATGCTGATTTTAGCTCAACCATGAAATTTATTGAAGAATGCAATCCAAAACAAGTCTATACGGTTCATGGATCTACCAAAGAATTGGCAAAGCAAGTAGAAAAACAACTTGGGATAAACGCTCAACCGTTACCTAAATATGGAGAAGTTGCACTAGAAACATTTAACTAAATATGAATCGAGGAAAACTTGTTTTGGTGAGGCATGGTCTTTCAGTCTATAATGACCAAAATAGATTTACTGGTTGGAAAGATGTAGAACTAAATCAACAGGGCAATGAAGAAGCTGAACAAGCGGGTTTGATCCTCAGAGGTATTGACTTTGATTTAGCATTTACTTCAAACTTAATAAGAGCTCAGAATACTTTGGATATTATCTTAAAGAAAATTGATAAATTAGATCTTCCTATTGAGAAAGATGTAGCACTTAATGAAAGAGATTATGGCGATTTAATTGGTCAGAATAAAACTGAAGCTGCAGAAAAATTTGGTTCTGAACAAGTACATATTTGGAGAAGGAGCTACGACATTCCACCTCCAGGTGGTGAATCCTTAAAAGATACTGCAGAAAGAGTAATCCCCTACTTACAAAAATACATCTTGCCTCATATTTATGACGGAAAAAATATTATAATTAGTGCTCATGGAAATAGTATACGTGCTATTGTAATGTCATTAAAAAATTACACTCCTGAACAAATTTTGAAAACTGAAATTGGATGGTGTGAACCTTGGATATTTGATTTTGAAGATAAAAAATTGGTGAATCTTGAGATTATTCCAAGACCCGATATCAAAAGTATGAGCAGATTACCAGACTAACGCTCTTCAGACCAGGATTTGATTAGGTCTAAATTGCCTTTTGTAGCTTTAACAATATTTTCACGACCCCACTCATCTTTTATCACAATGTCATTTCCACGAGCCAGAAGTGTAGCAGTTACAAAATACCCTGATTCTGATTTGAATTGTATTTCTAATTGACGCTTAGAACCTTCTCCTTCCCACACTACAGGATAACCTAGTTCATCATAGAAGTCACTTATCTTTTTCATGAACCTATCTCCTGCCGTCATACGTGTAGATACATCAAGAGACCTTTATTAATTAATGCTTACAGAGGAATATTTCTAAAGGCAGCACTCTTTAGACGGTCGAAGCCCCCTAGTGTAGCGGTCCATCATTCAGGCCTTTGGAGCCTGAGACCTCGGTTCGAATCCGAGGGGGGCTACCATTCTAAAGATTGTAAATTTTTGTATACTTTGTCTTCAAATATTTAACAAAATCATCACTACTTGGATCCTTGCCTGTTGCCTCTCTAAGCAAGTCTGCTGGTGGTAACTTGGAACCATGAACATGGATATGACTGCGCATCCAATCTAATAATACTGTAAACTCTCCTTTAGCAATTTTGTTAGGGATACTTGGATCATCTGCTAAAGCTGCAGCGTATAATTGAGCCGCATAAAGATTTCCAAGGGTATATGTTGGGAAATAGCCTATAGCTCCCATAGACCAATGAATATCTTGGAGGACTCCTTTTGCATCATTAGGAGGTGTTACTCCTAAATATTCTTCCATTTTGCTATTCCAAAAATCAGGTAAATCTCCAACTGATATTTTTCCATTCACTAATTGCTTTTCTATTTCATAACGAACCATTATGTGCAAATTATATGTTGCTTCATCGGATTCTACTCGAATTAATGATGGTTCAACTGTATTTACTGCTCGATGCAATGTATCAATATCAAGGTCTGCAGGAAGATGGTCAAAGCATTTTTTGAATTCATCAATATAAAATTGCCAAAATTCTTTACTACGCCCAACCATATTTTCCCACATTCTTGATTGTGATTCATGGATTCCTAATGAAACAGCTTGGCCCATGGGTGTACCTTCATGTTCTTCCAAAAGTCCTTGTTCGTAAGTTCCATGCCCTGTTTCATGCATTACCCCATAAAGACAGCCAAATGGGAATTCTTCATCATAACGTGTTGTAAACCTTACATCATTAGGTCCTGCTCCTGAACAGAAAGGATGAGTTGAGGTATCCATACGTCCTGCGCTAAAATCAAAACCTATACTTTCAGCTACTTTTATTGAAAATTCCCTTTGTTTTTCTTCTGAAAACTTACCAATATCTAAGAAACTAGTATCGGGTTGATTTGGACTTTCACTGACTGCTTTAACCAAAGGAACAATCGCTTCTCGGAGTCCTGAAAATAATGGATCTAATTGGGAAACAGTCATGCCTGGTTCAAAAATATCTAAAAGTGCATCGTAAATATTGTCTTCATAACCATAATATTCTGCAGTTTTACAGGTCAATTCTACTGTTTTTTCTAAATAAGGTTGAAATTTTTTGAAATCATTCTCAGAGCGAGCTTCTTGCCACACTTGCAATGCCTGAGATTTGTGGCGTGCTTTCTCTTCTACTAACTCTACTGGAAGTTTAGTTGCTTTATCATAAGATTGACGAACCTCGCGTACATTAGCTGCTTGTTCGGCAGTTAATTCTTGAGAATCTAAAGAATCTAATAATTCACCCATTACAGGATCGGTCATTCTACCGTGGGCTTGACTGGAAAGAAAAGCCATTATCTCTGAACGTAATTTACCGCCCTTAGGAGGCATCATTGTCTCTTGATCCCATCCCATTAAACCAGTTAAACTGCCTAACAAATTTAGCTCTTTGACTCTACCTATGAATTCATCATATTCGGACATAGAATAGGGGAATGGTGGGACAATTAAAAAGTTGAGTTTATTCAATACCGTTATTTGTTAAAACAAAGTCTTCAACCGATTCTTCAGGAAGTGATCTATGTTTCTTAAGTCTAACATGCCGTAAGCCTGGAGTTTTTGTTTTTTCCAAGTGTATTATTGTCTTAGAAAGATGCATTAATGATTTACCAAAATAAGGTCCAATTTCGCCATCTTTTTCGTAAACCTGAGCTGTAATTAAAACAGGATAATCTCCTTTTTCAGCTAATGGTTGAAGAATAGAAGTCATTTCCAAAAATTGACGTGATGAGAGCTGTTTATTCTTCATGTAAGATAAACGAACATAAGCATTGACTGTATCTACTATAACTAAAGATATTTTGTCATGTTCTTCTAATTTGCTAGTTAATGTTTGGTGAAGATCACTAAGGCTTGAAGGTCTGATTAATAATAGCTTAGAAGCATCTGAATCTCCAAAAATCTGTGCCATTCTTTCAAGAGATAATCCTTCAGTATCTACAAACAATACGGCATGGTCTGGGTACGATTTAATTGCCTCTCGCGACAATTGTAACGCCATACTTGTCTTTCCCGTTCCAGCTTCCCCATAAACAAGTGAAACAGTTCCTTGTTCAATTCCACCTGCAAGTAGTTTGTCAACTCCTTCGCAAGCTGTAGGAAGTCTGGGAATCATGTTCCCATCACTTCCATATGCCGTTAAACTACTTAGTGTGTTCTACGTCTTAGTATACTTATTACACCAAGAGCAGAAATTACAGCTAATAGATTAAAGCCAGGCAATCCACCATCTTCTAATTGTTCAAGGATTGAGACTGGAAGTACTTGTTCTCTACAAGTTTCTCCACCATCTTCATCTGTTGCACAAATTTTTATTGTGAAAGTATCGCCTTCTGCAAACTTGTGAGTTATGTTACTGCCATCTTGTGTAGTTAATGGAGAAGTTCCATCACCAAAATCAACATTGTAAACAATTGTATCATCACCAGGATCTGAAGCACCAACACTGAAATCTAAAGCTTCTCCTTCCTGACCAGTTGAAGGCATTACCCATTCTGTGATAATTGGAGCTACATTTGCAACTGTAACCATTATTTGTTCTGTTGTCTCATCATCACCATCGGATGCTGTAACCACTACCACGAATTCTCCATCATCTGTAAAGGTATATTGTGCGAATGATGAATCTACAATTGAACCATCTGGGAAAGTCCAAGTTACTACGACATTATCTAAATTACCAACATCTGAAACTATAGCATTGAAAGATACTGTGTCTCCTTCATTACCAAGTTTATCAAACATAACGTCATCAATAGTTGGAGCTACATTGAATACTTCAACTTCAAATGTCTCTTCAGTTATGGTGTCTCCATCGTTTACAATTATTGTGATTTCATACCACCCATTATCCAGATACATATGGAGTACATTTTCTCCGGCATTATCATAGAATTTTCCATCGCCCATATCCCAACTAATTACTAAATCAGAATAGTCGCCGTCATCCCATACTAATGCTTCAATCTTGTACATGTTTCCTTCATAGAGGTCTTCCCATAGCACTAACTCATCAACTCTTGGAGCTTCATTGGTACTAAGCCAAGTTTCGTAATCAACAATGCTTTCAATATTGCCATATTCATCAAACATGACTGCCATGAAACGATATTGACCACTTTCATTTGTAGTCCATTCAAAATGAATCTCTCCGCCATTCGATCCGCTAATCCATGCATCATCACTATAATATTCTAGCCATTCCCAGTAATCGTTTTCTTCATTATACATTTCAACGTAAAAGTCATAAGTTGTATAAATCTCGCCATCATAAGCCGTTCCTGGATATAAATCAACCATAACTGTGGTGTCATCTTCAGACCAAACATCATCAAACCATTCGTCAGACATGATTAATGAGAATTCGAAAGAATCTTCATGATTTCCTTCATCATCATATAGGGTGAAATAGAAATTGTATTTTCCTGGGTCATCTACTGATAACTCAATCTCGAACCAATCCCACTCATCTCCATTGATTGTATAATCAAAGTAAGAGTGGTCACTCCAACTTCCATCATCATTCTCTACATACATCTCTACCATAATATTCATTTCACAATTACAGTCTGTATTTGGATCATATGCAACTACGAGGTCATGCCATATATTCTCATCATTTTCGTCATTTTTACCCCAGTAGTCCCATTCAGCGAACCATTCGTCGTAGTCATCATCTCCACCGCCATTGTCATCACATCCGGCCCAGACTTCGTAGTATCCTTTTTCATCTATTCCGTCATTATAGACTTCCCATTCATATTCACCACATGTCTCATTGTGGAGCGTGGCCTCACCAGTCTCGTTAGTTACCAAATAAGCATGGTCGTACCACGCCTCTTCGTCGTCGTTCCATACATAAACTGCAATTTCGACACCTTCGACTCCGTTATCCATAATGCCTTGGTGGGCAATGAATCCTACATCATCATAGACTGTATCCTCGTCATCATCAAATACCCCATTATCCACATTGACGACTTCGAATTCAGTTGAATTTCCATATGAGTAGAATGGGCCATTTTGAAGGTCAGGGCCATTTTCCTCATAATACACTACGTGCTCATACCATCCCTCAGGTAGGTTATCGGAGACGAATATTTCATTAACTGCATGGCCACTATCTACTAGTTCTCCATCCTGGTAAATCTCGAAGTAGGCGTCTTCCTTGAAGTAATCATCTATCATTACAAATCCAATGTAGTCATTAACGTTTCCATCGTCTTCCCAGTCATAGATATAACCTGCATGTCCAACACCGTTGTCATCATCTGTTTGATTGCCGCCACCATCAGAGCTTAGGTAGACATCATAAATCCAGAATTCGTCTTCGTCGTGCCCGTATTCCTGGTCGTACATGTAAACATAGAAATCATAGGTTGCATCATAGTAAGAGGTCCAGTCCTGTTCGAACCAATCTTCTTCTCCATTGTAAATGGTATGCTCAGCGTAGATAGAATCAATGTAGTCACCAGTATTATTATCGAAGACGTCAATATAGACCTCAATTTCGATATCACAATCACAATCTGTATCAGGATCGTAACCTATGGTAATGGTATCTGAAGGATCAATATAGTGATCCCAAGCATAGAAGTATTCATCATAGTCTTCATCGCCACCACCACCGCCACCAGTGCTGTCACATCCTGCCCAGACTTGGTAGTATCCTTGTTCGTCATTATCTAAATTCGGACTCCAGATATACTCTCCGCAATCCTCGTTGTAGAGCCAAGCCTCACCAGTCTCATTAGTTTGTACGGAATCGTGATATTGGTACTCATCTTCTTCTTCGTTATACTTGTAAATATCAATTTCGACACCTTCGACTCCGTTATCGAAATTACCTTCGTGGGCATTGAATCCTACATCATCATAAACTGTATATTCATCATCATCAACTACAATATTATCTACATTGACAACTTCGAATTCGGTTGAATTTCCATATGAGTAGAAGTACCCTGACTGTAACTCTTTATCTCCATTCTCTTCATAATAAACAATTTCATAATACCATCCTTCAGTCAAATTAGAAGAGACAAAAAGCATGTCATAGAAATTTGGATTGCCACTGTCGACTAAATTCCAGTTATCATCATAAATTTCGAAGTAGGCATTTTCCTTATAGTCGCCATCTTCTAAAACTCCACCAATGTAATCATTGACATAGTCATCTTCATCCCAATTATCGATAATGCCTACATGTCCAACACCGTTGTCATCATCTGTTTGATTGCCGCCGCCACCATCATCAGAGCTTAGGTATACATCATAAATCCAGAATTCATCCTCGAAATTGTAGTCCTCATCATACATGTAAACATTAAAGTCGTAATAATCATCGTTCCAAGAGGTCCAATCCTGTGTGAACCAGTCACTGTATCCATTATTGATTGTATGATTAGCATACACATAATCTACGTAATCTCCTGTCGAATTCTCATAAACATCAATATAGACATATATTTCCATTTCACAGTCACATTCAGTGTCTGGATCGTAACCTATGGTAATCTTGTCTGATGGATCAACATCGTAATCCCAATCATAGAAGTATTCATCGTAGTCGTCATCTCCACCGCCGCCACTTGAACGGACGTGAAGTGAAATATTCATATATTCTTCTTCATCCTCTAAGTTTCCATCTTCGTCGTATAATTCAACATAGAAATCAAAAGTTCCATTGTACTCTGGTGACCACTCTTGATACCAGTAATCATCATCATCACTGTAAATCGTATAATCTTCTTCAGTTCCATTTACCCAATAACCAGTTTCATTGTCATAAACGTCAATTACAAAAGTTATATTTATATCACATTCACAAGTTGTATCAGGATCATAATCTATCTCAGCAGTGTCATCATATCCATCACCATCATCATCGTAAGTATAAGCCTCAATCCAGTCAAAGTATTCATCTTCGTCACCTGGGCCACCAGCTCCACTTGTTTGGTATAAGTCAACATTGTATATCCAGAATGAGTCTTCCATATTCCAATCTTCATCATATAAATAAACATAAAAATCATAAGAATTGCTATCATGGGCAGTCCATGAAAGCTCAAAGTATTCTTCTTCAGTGCCATTAATATTATGATAATTATATTCTCCATCTATCCAATCACCAGTTCCATTCTCATAAACTGAAACATCAACTTCGACTTCTAGTTCGCAATCACAGTCTGTATTTGGATCATAACTAATGTCTATAGTATCTTCTAAATTATCTCCATCAGTATCCTCGGTTTCGTAATCCCAATCTTCAAACCATTCATCAGAATCACATTCGGTGAAATCTTCATCACATTCTAGATACAATTCAAAAGAGAAGGAATCATGATCGTACCAATCGTCATCATATAACCACACTTCAAAGGTATAATTTCCATCTTTTTCAACAGTGATTACATCAGTTTCAAAATCATCAGTCTCATTGCCTGTGATTTCGTACTCATATGAATGATAATCGCCATTATAATCGTCATCATATACATTAATCTCAACCCTTATATCTTCCTCTTCTTGACTAGAAGTATCTGGATTATAAGATATTGTAACATTATTGATTACTCCGTCGTTATTACTATCTTCAGTTGTATAGTTATGAGTTTCAAACCAATAATAAACATGATCGGTTTCGCTTCCATATGAATGCAGCCACCCACTTTGAAGTAAGTCACCATCCTCTTCATAATAAAAATCAAAAGTATAATTTCCTTCTGGAACGTCATAAAATATTATCTCTTCTTCATCATTTCCATCATCAGCTGAATCTGATTTGTATAATGTGTTATTATCTTCATAAAATATTTCTACATAAGATAAAGCGTTAGTTTCATTATCTTCTTCTATGAAAAATGCAAAATCATCAAAATCATCATCATCATCTAAATCATAAAAGTAACCTACATGCCCTATATTGCTTGCTGAATTTGCTTGAAGAAGGAACCATCCATCATCAATCTCTTCATTTTCATAATATGCAGTCCATCTATATTCTCCATCTGTTAGATTATAAATTACTGCAAATCCCTCATCATCAGTAGTTGAATTACCTGCATCAATCCAAAGACCTTGAACGTATCTTTCTAGTTCATAAGAAACATTTGCTACTTCGTAATCTAGAACAAGTGCACGAGCAACGGCATCATTGTGGAGACCATCATCATCCCATGCTAACGGCCCTCCGTCAATTTGAATTACATCGTTAGGCATTCCCACTTCAGAAAGAGTAATATTACTTATCGAAAAATAATCTTCCTCATACCATTCATCATCATAAAGGGTAAAATCGAAAGTATAAGGTCCTGCATTACATGCATCGTCTTCGTAATAACAGTCCTCTAATCCCCACTCAAAATCAAAATATTCAGTTTCATTGCCATTAATATCAAAAGAGTCTCCATCGCCATAAATATAATCTCCAGTGTTATTGTAAACGGACCAATCTATGTAAACTTCCACTTCGTTAGTAGAGTTTGTATCTGGATCAACATGAATTGTTATTAAATCTGAATTATTATCTTCGTCTCTATCTTCAAAATCATAATACCAATCTTCAAACCACTCTTCAGTTTCTCCGTCTGCAGATGAATATGGAACTACGCTCAAAGTAAGAGCAAAAACAAGGGCCCAAGCAAGGACCTGCTTACCAATTTTAGATTCTCGATTATACATTCGATTCTCCTTAAGGAACACGTGAATAGATTTAGCACTATATAAAATTAGAGATATTCAAATTAGACTATAGCAAATTTCTAGAAATTATTGATAATGCATAAGATGTGAAATATGCTTCTTCCCAAGGTTTAAGGTACCCTACTTGAATCACATAATCTAAAAATTCTTCTTGCATTTCTATACCTTTGGTTACCATTTCCATATCTTCTGCGTGCATTCCTTTAGCAACGAATTCAATCGGATATCCTTCACGGTGAGGCTGGTAAAGTAAATAATCTGGAATAATAGAACGGCCATGTTCGGCTTCACTCATGCATATTTTCCATTCCTTTGCTAAGAATGCATTTTCCATCAGTCCACTGCGTGCCTGTCTAGCGTTTCTCAAAGGTTCTGTTGCAACATCAATAGCTAAATCTTCAGGTAAATCAGGTAACGCTTTTTCTAATTCAGTCTCAAATATTTCTTTAGCTCTCTTCAACAATTCATCTGCCGATTTATCCAATAATATTTTTCCAACTGCACGAGCTTGTAATTCTCTAGCTAACTGATTACCTAATAATTCAGGCTCTGGAGTTTCAAGGAATTTATTTATCGATTCATCTCTTTTATCAATATTATCTAATATTGCATAACCTAATGCAGATCCTCTGATTACTAAGCAATCTTCTGAAGTTTCCTGATCTTCCAACTGCTCGAGTAGAGGCTTAGCTAAGTGCTCTGGAACCTTCATTTTACTGAGCGAGAAGTAATTGATTCTCCTTCTTGCCAACGCGCCATAGCCCAAAGAAGATCGGAAAGACGATTAAGATAAGGTACTGCTAACGAATTTTTAACTCCACAAGATACGGTTCGGCGCTCAGCCCTTCTAACTACTGTTCTTGCAATATCAATCAATGCTGAAATCCTATTTTGACCAGGAATTACAAATTCTTTAGGTAGTTCGAATCTTGAAGAAATCTCGTCTATAAATTCTTCTAAGAAATTAATCATTTCTTCATTAACTTTATTTTTTCCTGATTCTAATTTGTCATGATTAGAAGGATCTGTGGCTAATTCAGCCATTAAAACATATAAATCTCTCTCAATATGAATAACTTTATTCTCTAAGTCACTACCTTTTTCACATTCAGTTCTAACTAAACCAAGAATTGCTTGAGCTTCATCAACTGAGCCATAAGCTTCGGGCAATGATGAGGACTTGGATACTTTCCCTCCATAAAGAAGGCCAGTTTCGCCTTCATCTCCATCACGGGTGTATATCTTCATTATTCTCTAATTAGCCTATCAATTAATAAAGTTTGTAATCAAGGTTTAGTATTGATTAATAACTCTATTTTTTTATTTTTGTAAATGGCACGGGCAACAAAATAATCTGAATTATTATTCATCATATTAGTTGTCCATTTTCTTATTTCGTCCATATTAGATTCTCCAACATGCTCTTCTTTAGTTTTTACTTGTATTGCGAAATCTAAGAGTGTTTCAAAAGGAATACGCCCATAGCCTCCAACATGTCCAGTATAATCACTCCATGATCTATCGACTAGTGAGGAAAACTTACTTTCAAAACCTTTTGCGGGAACTTCATCAGGTATGCCATTCCCTTTGATTATATCTATATCAGTTCCTGACGAGGCGCGCGATTTAGCAGCCTTGGAAAAACCCCAATATGCAAGTGCGATTTTTCTTGCAACTTGAATAGACATAATTTCTAAAGTAAAAGCCTCTAAATATGCAATTTGATGCATACGAAAGTTTATTTCTGTGCCTATTATCCAAATTTTATGAACTCTCCAAAATTGCTTTCTGTACTGATGGTTTTTTTATTTTTGAGTTCACTCTTTGCGACGAGCGGTTGCCTTGAAGAAACAACTATTGATGACAGCCTGGATCAAAGTGATACTACTGATTATACTGATAATAACAATAATGACAACCAAAATAATAATGGTGGGATAAAAGAGAATGATTCAGATAATGATGGATATCCTGACGATATGGATGCTTTTCCATATGATAAAGATGAATGGAAAGATTCTGATAATGACTCAATAGGTGATAATGCCGATAAATTCCCTAATGATAGTTGTGCAACCGATGATATGGATGATGATGGAAAGCCTGATGAAATAAAGGAAAATTGTAATACTTCCTTAACGGAAGATGAAGATATTGATGGTGATGGATTTAGTAATGAAATGGAAATAATGCTAGGAACTAATCCAAAAAGCTCAGCATCAAAACCATTGGATTACGATGGTGATGAAATACCTGATGGATTAGATGATGATATGGATAATGATGGAATGAATAATTCCGTTGATCAATGCCCGCGTGGAAGCATGAATTGGGAAGCTGGTTCCTCTGCAGATTGGGATAAAGATGGGTGTAAAGACAATGATGAAGATAAGGATGATGATAATGATGGAATTATTGATGATTCAGATCTTTGTGAAGAAACTCCATTGGGCGAAATTCCAAACCAAGAAGGATGCTCAGCCTCTCAAAGAGATAGTGACAAAGATGGAATTGTAGATTCTCTTGATCTTTGCTGGGGAGATGACTCAACTGGAGATAGTGATGGTGATGGACTTTGTAGTGATAATGATGAATGCTCAGATGGGCCCTTTCTATATGGTGAAGAAGTAGATGTTGAAGGATGCTCTTTCTTTGAAAAATCTATTCCTTGGAATGGTGGTTCCTATTCTACCAACTACATGGGAACTGTTGGTGATTTTACCATTCCTGAACCTATTGATGAAAATCTAAATTTTACAAATAATTGGGTTTTTAGCGAAGAATGGAGTGGAAAAGACACCTATGTTTTTGTCATATATAATCCTACTAATCCCGATAGTGTCATAACTTGGAATTCAGCAAATCCTGTGGGTCAAGCTACGGAATTGACTCAAATGTTTGAAAAATCTCCAGATAATGTTCACTACTTCTTCGGATCTTATCGAGATGGAGGTTGGATGGGTGATGTTAGCTACATGTCTGGTCGAGTAAACTTTGCCTTAGCTGGAATGAATGAAGATGACCGAAATCACTGGTCTGATAGAGTACATTATATTGCAATGGATGCAAATTTTCTGGATGGTCATATTGCTGAATTTATAGAAGTTAAGGAATCGCCCGCATGGTTTTGCATAGATCAATTGCAAAGATGGCAGGAAGTTGGAAGCTTTTGGGACTTGAATTTTAACCAAAATTTTAGTTGGTATCGTTTTCACTTTATTGCTAATGAACCCATTTATCTTAATTTTGAGTTTGGATTAGAACGTGAATTAGCTGCAATGGAATATCATACTAGTACTCCTTGCCATGAACGAATTTATTCTCCTAAAAAATGTATCAAAGGTGAATCTGTAACTATATTTGAATGGGATGAAGGCGAATCTAACACGCACGGTGGAGGATGGGGAGGAGGTACAAACGTTAGAAACGTAGTAATGCCCGATAATCTAGACCAATTCGATTCTTTTGCAGTTTATACTTATGAAGCCTGCCAGGATCACAAAGGATGTAATGAATGGGATTTTATTGGATATCTAAATGCTTACAGTGCTCAATGTTCATTAACCGAATTTACTATCTATGAAGAATGTATTGGTGAAATTCTAACTCAATATGGAACTCAAAATGAATGTGAAAATGCAGGACATCGATGGGATGCAGGCAGCGAGGATTCATCAGCTAGATGTGAAGGTAAATGGAATCGCGTCTGGAAGGCTGAGATTGGAAGATATATTACAGCCTACAACCGAGAAGGACGATACATCTCTGATGCAAGTCCTATGCTCGGTGTTCTGAAAAATGAAGATATTAATGAATTTAATTATTGGCAACCTAATGCATATGGCCTCACTGTAAAATTATTCTTCTGGAATGAAAATAAGGATTATACTCCAGTTGGTGCTGAATATTTAGCTGGAGCAACAAGGAAATTTAACTTAGAATACAATGATGTCTTTGGTAGTGAAAATCCATTTGAGTACAATGTTACTAGCAATACAGAAAGAGTAGAGATTGTAACCTTCTTTACAGGTCATGGTCATAGCAGTACTGATGAGAATTGTGCTGAATTTTGTAACCATCAACATGAATTTACTATTAATGGAAATACATTAGAATTACTTGAACATCCTAACGGTGGAACTCCATATGGTTGCTATAACCGAGTCGATGAAGGTGTTTCAGCTAATCAATACGGAACATGGGTATACGGAAGGGCTGGTTGGTGCCCTGGACAAGATGTAGAGTATAATCGAATAGATATTACTGGCGAATCAAGTATTGGTGTAAATGAACTAAGCTATCGTGGATTATACCAAGGCGAAGAATATGATCCAAGTGTAAATGACCCTGATGGATATTTGCCTGAAATCAAGCTACGTATGTGGATTATTACTTATGAAGCTCAATAAGTGTCTACTTCAGTTCTAAAATACTTGTAGAAACACCACATTGAAACCGCTCCAAGAATGTGCCATAATGCATGCCCTTGAACGAGTGAATCGGGATTACATAAAACTCCATCCGTTTTACTTGGTTGCCAAATAATTGTAGCCAAGAAATAAGAAGCAAAACCTAACCAAAAATAAGGAGTATGTGTTCTTTCTAATTTAATATCTTCAATTTTGTATAAGAAAAAAGCTAATGCAGCCCAAAGTAATACTGCTTCAAACTCATTTAAAATAAAATCTATAGGTGTAGAACCTGGAGAAGTATACAAGAATAAAACCAAAATAATAGAAGTAGGAATTAAGAATATGATGTAAGGTTTTTTCTGATATTTTAGAGCTAACTCTTGAGATATCCAGATTCCGATTAATGCACCCCACAAAAATGTAAGAAGACTAAACTGCCACAATAACAATGCAAAAATTACATTTGTTCCCAAATAATACATGATAAATTCTTTTTCGGTCCATCTAAGGAATCTTGAAAAATTATAGAATACTGGCATTGAAATATACATCATCATCCCAGTAACATCTAACCAACCTCCCCAGCCAGTATTGAAACCGTGCATAGCAAAACTACCCATTCCAACTGCTACACAGGAAATTCCGTATAGTGTGACAAACCAACTTCTTGTAGAAAGAGAAGGCTTTCCTTCGATTGGATCGTACTGTGCTAACCAAAGAATATACATTCCAACAAATACAAATGCTAAATTGGAAATTGTGTTTGTAGGTTCACGAATCCAGCTCTCTCTAATTTTTTCGCAATACCCTGAGGGACTTGTATTTGTCCAGCTTGAATCATTCAAAATATACATTAATCCGTATACTAAAAATATGAATGTTATTCCTGAAAGAACTGCAAAGAATTCTTTTCTTTCCTTAATAAATTTAGAGTCGATCAAGATATCTTAATTTTCCCTGACAAAACCACACTCTTTACATTCATAATCTGGATATAAATCAGGATTGTTCGGTGATGCACCATGCCAATGGAAAGTATATTTTCCACACTTAACACAATATGAATTCTGTTTGTATCCAGTATATGCATGAGGTCGTTGTTGCATTACTGGTGTAACTGGTATTTGAGACGCTGAAGATGCTATTGGTTGAGAATTGGCAACTGGTTCTTCAATTTTTTCTTCTTCTGTAACTGCCTCAGTAGGAGATCCTGAGTCTATATCTCCTGGGTCAGTTATCAATACAGCTACAACCGGACATACTTCTTCGCAAGCTCTGCAAATAATACAATCTGGCTCTCTGGCCATTATTGCTTTCTTATCAGAAGCAGGATGGTTTGGAGTATCAATCCAATCGTAAACATCTACAGGACAAGCTTCAATACAAGCTCCATCGGCTACACAAATATCAAAATCGACAGCGACAACACTTCCCCATATTCCTAGTTTATCAGTTCCAACTCCACCATATGAATCGGAATCTTTAGCCCAAATTTGAATTGGTTCATCGTCTCCATCGTGGGTTGCAACTTTTGCATATGTAGTCAGGAAATTCTTGGCAATGCTCATTTAACAGTACTCCTCACAGATGTCATTTAGGAGGGGGTTTATTTCTTTTATAGAAAGAAATATATTGTTAATCGTCTTAAGAAACGTTCGTCCGGTCGATATAAATAGAGTATAATAGAGTCACTAACGCCCAAAATTAAAGTGGGCACAGTTCTGTCGACCTTCTCACGTCAGTTGACATTGCTGTACCCGGGGTGGAATTGGGTCCTGATCCTAAGATCAGGTTCCTCTTCCGGCGTACAAGTTTCGTTTTCCCACGACATCTCGCCTGTTTTCCTGGCTTGCGTGCTTAGATCGTTTCCCCTTGGTTTTTAACTTGTTTCCCTCTTTTCCCGCTCAAATTGTTTCCCCCAGTGTCCCGGTTGTTTCCTTTTTTGCATTCAAAGATCGTTTCCCCTTAGTTTCCCAAGTTGTTTCCTTCTAGGCTTTTTCCCTTACTCCTTGAGTTGGCTTCATAACCCGAAGGTCATGTTTCCCAGAGTGCGGGAACTTTACATGGACAGGGGGAGTATATACTACCTTTCGGATACACTTAAATATGATGAGCGCAAGAATGTTATTTTACGTATCTTTTTTACACTTTTTAATGATAATTACTTTTTCCAGATGTGGCCAGTGTCATCCAAATCAAAAATAGATCTAAGTAATTCATCTGAAAACTTCTTACCAATGTCATCTGCTGCATCAAAATAAGATCTTAACGCAACCATATCTACATCAGACTTTTCAATATCAAACCCAACATTTACTTCAAAGTTAAAAATAACTTCACTAGCTTCTTCATCTAAAATGAATGATTGAAGATAACCTGCCTCAACCATTATTTCTGCTAAATCTATGAGTTTCCTGCCTCTATCTGTGCTATAAATTTGAAACCTTACCTTAGGCATATTATTGAAAGTAGGCAATACTATAAGTGTATATTTGCCATCTTGCAAACTTCATCAAAATGTTTCTTTTCAACAGGCTGTACTGATAATCTTTGGCCGCGCTTGATTACAAGCATCTCTTCTAAGCTATCATTCTCTTTTAATTGATTCAGTGACACCATTTCATCGAACTTAGTTACTGGTTCCATATCTACCAAAAACCATCTAGGTACTTCTTCTGTCGCTTTAGGGTCATAATATTTTGATTTCTTATCAAACTGTGTAATATCAGGATATGATTCTTTACAAATTTTGGAAATTCCTGCAATATGTGGAGGTTTGGTATTGGAATGATAATAGAGAACCATATCTCCAATACGCATTTTGTCTCTCATGAAATTTCTAGCCTGATAATTACGAACACCATCCCAATGAGTACTGCCATCCTTAATTAAATCATCAAAGGAGTAAACATGGGGTTCACTTTTCATCAACCAATAATTTGTCATTATTTAGTTAATTCCTTAGCCTGTTTAACCCATTCGTCACGCTTAACTCTTCCTGGGAAGAATTCAATTGCAACATTTACTTCCTCTTCTAAATCGGGAGTCATTCGAGCAATCTGCACAAACATATAGATGCCTAATGCATTGAGCTTTTCTTCAATGAAAGGCCCTATTCCTTTAATCACTTGGAGATCATCTTTAGCAACAACAATAGATGCTGCAACAAAAGCTCTAGTTAATCCTGCAATACCAAACAATGCATTTCCTTTCTTACTTGTCCAAGTAATAATTTCACTTCCATCTGCATCAGTGATAGTTGCTGTTCCTTCCTTTTCAAAATCTGAAGCATCTTCCAAATCAATTTCACTTGCATCTTTCTCTACTGGTTTTGATAATGTGCTACTGGTTGCCTCACCTAATACTTCAAAATCAATTTTTTCTGAACGTGCTTTAACTCTTTCAAGTTCTTTCTCCTTCTTTTCTTCTTTAGTTAATGGCTCTTTTTCAGATTCTTCCTTAGCCACATCAACTGCCCAGCTGAGATAAACGGAAGCAGTACCTAACTTGATTAGACCCTCATATTCAGCACCATCTGTACTTGGCTTATCATCCTTGAAATTAACTCTGAATTTGATTTTTCCATCGTCGTTAGCCACAAGTGCTGATTGGCGTCCAACTTCATCCGGATCTGCGATTATTGCAAATCGCTTACCATTATCTTTGATGTCTAAATCTTGCATATTTACAGTGCTGCCTGATTTCAAACCAGAGATTGTAATAACTTGCTTTGAAGAGATTGTTTCACCAGGATCTAGGCCTTTAGCTGGTGTAATCACAAACGGATCCATCTTAGTTCCTGTACCGCCATTAAATTTAGGTTTGGAAGTTGTATTTTCAGGTTCAGGATTTGAACTTAAAACTGGAGTAGGTGCTTCTGGTTCTTCTGGTTCCTCAATTTTCTCATCTTTGCTAGTAACATTGACAATTAATTCACCCGTATATTTTCCTTTAGAATGTTTCATTACAATTTCATAAATATATTTTCCAGCCTCTCCCGGATGCCCTGAAATTATTCCTGTTTTGGAATCTATCTCTAACTCATTTAAGTCTCCAGAAATGCCATATGTTACATTTTTCAGACCCTCTTTGTTTACAAGGTTAATATATTTCTTTGTATATTCATGTAAAGAAGGAACTGCTCGTATCTTAGATTCATTATCTCCAATTACATAGTTTATCTCATTTGGTTGATAGATTAATGAATTATCATATCGCTTCTTTCCTAATGGATATAATAGAAGTAAGAGAAGTAAAAGCGCCCAACAACATAATTCAGTAGGACTTCTCTCAGAGTTATTAGTGCTTCCTGAAGCTAAGGCTTGGAGCATGTCATTCTGACCATCTCCGTCTGCATCTGCAGGGTTTCCGTCTCCATCTGGTTTGTATTCATCTCTGTCAAGAATTCCATCACCATCGAAGTCGCCGTTAGGATCGGTTGGTGAAGGGTCAAAATTATCAGGAATACCATCAGCATCAGTATCTACAATTAGTGGTTCTGTGCCTTTTTCAACTTCTTCAGCATCTGATAGAGTGTCGCCATCATCATCGGTATCTGCATTATTTCCAATACCATCTTCGTCCGTATCCAACCATTCATCTGAATTTATTGGGAATGCATCATCCCCATCATTAAATCCATCATTATCATCATCTGTATCTGTACTATCTGGTATCTTGTCTCCATCTGTATCTAAAGGAATACTTTCTGAATCTAATGGATCTGAACCTTCGGAAAGCTCCATCGTATCATTGTAACCATCTCCATCATCATCAAAGTCTGCATTGTTACCAGTACCATCATTATCAGTATCGAGCCATTCAGTTACATTTGTTGGGAATGCATCGACTGTGTCGTTGTAGCCATCATTATCATCATCTGTATCTGTACTATCTGGTATCTTATCGCCATCAGTATCTAAAGGAATACTTTCTGAATCTAATGGATCTGAACCTTCGGAAAGCTCCATCGTATCATTGTAACCATCTCCATCATCATCAAAGTCTGCATTGTTTCCAATCTCGTCACCGTCAGTATCGAACCATTCATTTTCGTCTAATGGAAATACATCGCCTGCAATGCAAGATCCGACCGTTACTGAGCCGTCACAATAGCCATCACCGTCAGTATCGGGATTCAATGATTCTGTTCCGTTAGCAATCTCATCCAAATCAAGTAAACCATCATTATCATCATCCAAATCTTCAATTAATACAGGTTCGGAAGTCGATGTACCATTAATAGTATCTGGCATTCCATCACCATCTGTATCAAGATGGGCTGCTGGATCTAATGGGAAATCATCAGGGCCTGCTACACAAATTCCTTCGACACCCCTATCACCGTCACAGAATCCATCATCATCTGTATCTGGATTTGTAAAGTTAGTTCCAAGAGTAATTTCTTCACCATTGTTTAAACCATCATTATCTTGGTCACAGGTTGAGGAATTAAGGTTAGGGTCACAACCATCTAGAGGATCGTAACCATTATCATTCTCAAAAATATCAGTATAACTATCACCATCATCATCAGGATCTACGTTGTTTCCAATACCATCGCCATCTGTATCTAACCATTCACTATCATCAAGTGGAAATGCATCATCGCTACCAGCACAGCCAGTAACTACAATTGGACCATCACAATAGAAATCACCATCAGTGTCTGGATCTAAAGGATCAGTTCCAATTTCATTTTCTTCATCATCTGAGAGGCCATCATTATCGTCATCAGTATCTCCGTTGTTTCCAATACCATCACCATCAGTATCAATCGTTTCGTCAGGATCTGTTGGCAATTCATCAGGACCACCAATACAAATTTGCGCATCATTTATCGTTACATTAACCGAACCATCACAAACTCCATCACCGTCTGTATCAGGATTAGTTGAATTAGTGACTGGATCTGATGAAGCTTCTGTAGTATCATCGAGACCATCATTATCATCGTCTGTATCGGCATTATTGCCAGTGCCATCACCATCAGTATCAAACCATTCATTTTCATCTAGTGGAAATACATCGCCTGCAATGCAAGAACCGACAGTTACTGAGCCATCGCAATAGCCATCACCATCAGTATCAGGATCTAATGGTTCAGTTCCATTAGCAATCTCATCTAAATCAAGCAAACCATCATTATCGT
>JBJLBX010000034.1:0-53896 GCA_045567955.1 Candidatus Poseidoniales archaeon
CGTCACTATCACTAGTCACTGTAAATATTAAAGTAGCCATTTCAACACCATATTCATCAACATATGTTTCTTCATTATCTACGGCATATGAAATGCCATCTTCTAGAGCCGTTTTGAAAGACTTTAGAGCGCCATTCTGACCATTAGGACCCCATACAATCGGTGAGTTATCTGAATTGAACTCTCCACCCCATTCCCAATCTTTTCCTCCACCATCCAAATTGATAGTTGGATTTGTTGGATATCCCTCATCAACTGTTGTTCTTAATATGATATCATAATCAATATTATCTTCAGAGAATAAATCTGCATTATCATAATACGCAAAATAAGCTTTTTCATCAATAGCCATATCCATCTTAGCATAGTTTACAACATGCCCTTCATTGATAGGGAATGTATCTGACCAAGTCTCACCATAGTCTTGGCTGAGAAGAAAACGGTGTTCATATTGACTTCCATCATATTCTTGATATGAAATATAAACCAAATTATCTTTACTTACGACTGCAGGTAAAGTATACCCATTACTAAATGTTGAATCACTATCGACTATTAGGACTGGATCATTCCAAGTGTCACCAGCATCTTCAGAATAAATAGCAACTACATCAAAATCATAGCCACCATCTCCATCATAATCTCCATCATCCTGCCACACAATATAAATATTATTTTCATAAATGGCGATATCTGGGAACCAACAAAAATCACCGCTTCCTTCACCATCTCTCAAGGTTACTCTTTCCCATGAAACTCCTAAATCTTCAGTATAAGCATATTCAACAGTATAATCTGAATCTGAACTTCCATCTTTAGCATAAGCGTGCCAAGTGACATGAAATCTATTATTATCATATGCTACCTCAGGAATGTAATTTGTCCCATCATTATTAGTTACTTTAGAAAAGTCACCCCATGTATCACCATTATCATCAGAGATTCTAGTCTCTATATTATAAGTAAAAACTCCTGAACTAGAAACACTTTGCCACGCCACATATACATCATTTCCATCAGCAACAATAGCTGGAGCATATGAATTTGTACTTTCGTCTGAAGAACTTATTACTACTGGATCAGTCCATGTAGTACCTGTGTTTGATGAACTTGAAAATTTTATCTCGTATTTGGCTTCATCAAAACTATAATCTGACCATAATACATAGACATAGTTCCCGTATGAAGCAATAGCAGGTGCATAATATGCATAATAATAAGAAGAATAATCAAAAGTTTCATAACTTCTCCCATCATTCACTCCATTAGAGATTACTAATGCATCACTCCAACTATCTCCATCATCTGAAGATCTTCTGAAAAAGATATCACCATCATTATTCATTGCATCATTTCCATTTGTATCTCCATCTGGATCTGCATCTCCTGAATCTACATATATTGCATAAATATTATCTCCAGAATATGACAATGCTACAGCTGATGAATCACCTTCATAATACTGGTCAGAACCGACTTCCACAGGATTAGACCAACTGCTCCCATCGTTGGTACTCTTTGAAGAATATATGTCGGGATCTGATGACGCACCGTCACCATCATACAAATCTATCCATGTGACTAGCAAACCATCATCATCTATACTAATAGTAGAAAAAACCCTTTGGCTTTCCTCATCAAAACCATCGACTTCAACACCGCTATTCCATGTAGTTCCAGAATTGGCAGATCTAGCTACCATTACATCATAATAATCAGAACTATCTTGTCTAGTCCAAGTAATGTAATAATTACCTGAACCATCGTTTCCAGAATGTAGATTAAGATCTACAGTTATGTCGTCAGTCCCTGTTACTGTAATCTCAGTATTAAATGTAGAACCAGAATTGGAAGAGCTTCTTGCCTTTACAGAATAACTTCCAGACTCATCTCCTCTCTCAGTCCATGACACAACTACATTATCACTTGAATCTGAAGAAACATCAACATAACCCGCATTACCTGAACTACTCATTTGGTTTGGAGTTCCAAAGGTGCTTCCACCATCATCAGATGATGCAAAAAGTGGAATCGCATTTGAACTAGTAGCTCCAATCCAAGTGACAAAAATGTCACTACCTTCACTAGATGATATCATAGGATACATATTAGTATTAGTGATACTAGAATCAGATACCTCTATCTCTGAAGACCATGTCTCCCCATTATCTTGAGATGTGGAATAAAATACACGATAGTCTGATTCTGTACCATCTGAGGTATATGAACTCCAAACTAAATGAAAATCACCATCATTACTTATTACGAAATCATAATAATAGATATAATAATCATAATCAAAATCTTCAATAGTACTCCATGTATTGCCTCCATCAGTAGAATAAGTAGATTGAAGTGTTCCAGAATATAACCATCCCACTAATAGAAAATCACTATCTCCTACTATCAAAGCATCATCATAAGTATAAAGTGAATCTTGAGGCGTTAATCTAACAGGATCGCTATCCCAACTACTACTGCCACCAGAATTAAAAAGAATACTATAATAGGAGTCCTTGTCCTCTAAATCACCATTATCTGCCCATACTACATACCTATCATTACCATCTTTTAATACACTTGGTGAAAGACTATGTGAACCTTCATTCGTATTTTCAGAGACTAATTTATAATCACCTAAATCTCCAGTCCCCTTTGTCATACCCTCAAGTGTAACTTCAGCATCAGTTATAGTAGCATTAACCGGTATATACATTTCTACTGTAGTCTCACCACCGCTTTCATCTTCGAATATAGCAGCACTGGAAGAAGTCCCATTAGAAAAAGTATTTTGGTATCCTAAAGCCCCGTATCCCTCACCACTATATTTCCAAGTGTTTCCACTTATTGTAATTGAGACATCTTCAGGATAATTCCCCTCATCGTCAGCACCCCCAGAGACTTTATAGGATGCACTTAATACTTCAGCGTTTGGAAATTCAATTATTGCGTCATCATTAACTACATCTTTTTCTAAATATAAAGTTGCAATATCGCTTTGATTACCATCTACTGTAAATTGGGTAGTTGTTTCTGCTAAAACTACACTATTGACTACCAATAAGAGGGCTAACGTTATCGAAGAGATTCTCATATTCATGATTTACCTTAATCTGCACATCCAATTATCCATTTAATAGTTTCACTACTGATAAATAGGTTAATACATTACAATAACAATGACCTTGCAATTCCATATGGATTCTCTTGATGGGACATATATAAAAGAATTTGAGGCTGTAGTTACTGCAGTATTTCCAGGAATTGTTGAATTAGATCAAACTGCATTTTATCATCTCGGAGGTGGCCAACCTCCCGATACTGGAAAATTGACTTGGAAAGGAGGCAATGGAACAGTCTTTGATGTGCGGAAAAAAAATCGTATTCGCCATATGATTGAAGGTGATTTACCTAATATTGGCGATTCTGTCAAAGGTAAACTTGATTGGAATCGAAGATATTCGCATATGCGTATGCACACATCCCAACATCTCGTTTCTGCAATAGTTAGTGAACGTTATGGGTCTGATACTGTCGGAAATCAGATTGGTGCAGATAAATCAAGAATTGATTTTAAACCTTTAAAATTAGGAAATACCGAAATGAATATGCTTCAGGATGAAGTTAATCAGGTCATATCAAAAGATTTGAAAATAGATATTAGTGAAGCTGAAAGATCAGATTTAGAAAATAATTCAGATATAAGATCAAGTATGTCTAGCGGACTATGGAAAATGCTTCCCTCTAGTGTAACAAGATTAAGAGTAGTTAAAATAGGAGACATAGATGTGTGTCCTTGTGCTGGAACTCACGTTCGAAGTCTTTCCGAGATTGGTGATGTACAATTCTTAAAAAGAGATAATAAAGGTTCGAAAAAAATAAGATTAAGCTATAAACTAAAAGATTAAATCATACCTTTCCATCGAATATCCTCTTAGTAGTAGTATTCAATTTATCTTTGACAAAATAGCTAAATTCTAAATCAACGCTAATATTGCCAGTTACTTTTTTCTTGAAATTCAACTCAATTTGAACTTCTGTATATGATTTTATTTCCCCTACATGAAATTTATTTTCTGTAAATGAGTATAGAATATCTGGTTTCATCCCAGTCAAAATCAGATATTGATCATTAAAAATGGGTTTTACAGTTCCTAGGTTTAAATCATTTGTAGAGTAATTACTAAAATTGAGATTTAGAGACAAACCTGTAGACGTTATAGTCTCCTTTGAAGTAATACTAACTTGTATGTCTGCAATATAATTATCAACCATTTCTCTATTAGCTGTTACTGTTTCATCCATTAATGGCCTCAAAATATTATCAATAGGTTCATTTTGTGAAGTATCACCATCCCATTCTTTTAAATGAGGAAATTGAATTGATAATGCCCTGATAATATTTGCTAATTTGCCTTTAAAATAATTATCTGTTTCACCATAAACAACAGCTGCCAAATAATAATTTGCACCTCTTTGTAAAACAATCTTATTTTGTCCATAATCAATAGATCCTAAATCCTCTTCACTAGAAAAAGAATCCTGAACAAAATCATTGATAGCAGTAAGCATTCCACTCATTATATCTGAATCTATAGCATTTTCGACATCACTAACATGAGAAACTAATCTTCCATCGCTGTAAATTAAATACAACTCTTCTAGTTTGTATTTAGCTACAGGTTTAGATTCAATTACATTAACATTTTCATCCATCATATCATCCTTTTTAGTTGTGAATAACATGACTCCGCCAAATATCAATATAATTCCTGCTAGTATCGACACTGGAATTATTACTTCCATTCCAATTATATTGCCAATATCGTTTGAATTACCACTTTCATATAAAATTACCATTTCTTCCATATTAAGAGATATTTCATCAGATAATATGGAATGTCCAAACTCATCCTCTGAATAAATTCTATAATAGTAATTTTTTCCAATATTTGGATTTTTCTCAACAAAATTATAAACTCCTACATTGCAAGGTTCAATTAGCTTTTCATTGAACCAACCATCTTCTGGTGACGTTGTTCGTTGAATTTTACACTTAGCTACAGGGTCATCAATTTCAAAATATAAAGTGATATGTGATATATTAGTAGGCACTATTTCTAAATTGATAGCTGGATTTGGATTTTCAGTATATACTTCAAATATTGAATTTATACCGGCATATGATATTGTTATATTATTCCCTAAACTTGGAACATAACCTCCATTAACAAGACCCCCAAAATACAATAATTTGTTTTTAGAATCTAAGAAATACTGATTATTCTGCAATTTAGTCTTATTATCGCCTCGGGACAATGCAATATCATAAATTCCATCCCCATCTTCATCAACTTCAACGACTATGAAATTATCTATTTTTTCTAAGGGCATATACTTCAAATTATATATTTGATCATATTCTCCATTCGAATTAAAAATCTCAGTAGTGTTGAGAGGATCTTCTAAATTACCTGCCAAATCAGTACTTTTTGCAACCAAATAGTAGCGTGTTGAGTCCTGGAGACTTGATAATATAATTCCATCTGATATTGAATCATATTCATAAATAAACCACATTAAGGTTTCTGAATTACTATCTATTGTCTCAATTGATAAATATAAATCAAAGTCTAAATATTCGTTAGCTTTAACATAATCTATAGTTATTGTATTATATCCCCAACGATCAGGTACGTTAACAAAAGTAATAAAATCACTCTGTGAATCATAATTTATAATAAAATCCGGATTGTCTTTTTCTTCTAAATTTCCAGCTAAATCTAATGAAGTAATTTTAAAACTATAGTGGCCAATATTATCTAATTCATACAAATAGGGTTCATTATTTGGCACAATCATACTTCCTATTTGATTCCAGACGACAGTATCTGGATCTAAATATTCATCTGTAAAATTAGTATATTTTACCACTAAATAGTAATTTTGAATATCTTCAGAATTTGACTCCCATTCTAATAAAACTAATTTGGAATCTGTAAAAATATAATTTTGTTGAAGATTTATAAATGTTGTAATAGGAATAGTAGTATCTACTGTAACTTCAAAATCATAGCCTGTTTTTACTTCATTATTTCCATATATATCTCGACCAAGAGATCTAAATCTATACTTTGTAGAATCTTCCCCTATAAACTTTATTATACTTTGATTAAAAGTACCATACAGTTGCCATTCACCAAAATTTAATCCATCATTCTCTATATATTGTATATCAAACTCAAAAATATCATCAGCAGAAATATTCATATTTAGATAAAATATTTCATTATTAACAAGCGTCGAATTACAGTAAACTTCAGTTTCAGGAGGTGATGTATCAAAGTAAATACTAATAGTTTGATTAAATAATATCTCTTTTACAACTTCTGTAGTGATTCCATTATGATCATAATAGAAGGTATAAGGATTATAAAAAGTATGATAGCTATTGGAATCTACAGTCTTGTATAATATCCCAAAATATTTGGAATACCCATTATGTCTTGTTTCACCATAAGTATATTCTTCACCATCTTCACTTTTAAACCAATACTCATGGAAAGGAGAGGGTAATGACTCCATATTAGCAATAAATATTCTCACATTAAAATATTCATTAAGATAGTTTGCAGAACATTCCCAATTATCAAACGAATCTATAGTATAAGTGCTGTCTGTTAATTCAAAACACGTTACACCATTGATAAAGATATTTTCAGAATTCGTTGATGATGAGTTAAAACTTGAAACACCAACATCAAAATCCCTAAACTCATTGCCAACTAGTAAAAGATTTGTTCCGGTTAGTCTGATAGCAGTAGTTACATTCGAAATGGAGCCATTAAAAATTTCAATTTCATCTAATCTTAAATTATAACCTATATTTGTAAAATCTAAAGTATTATTGTCGAAGTATATTTTAGAATCATCTGTATTTACCAGAATTCCATACTTCTCGATGCTGTTATCGTAGATATTAATGTCATTACTTGAGCTTATATCCAAACCTATCTTACCTACCTTAATAAATCCTATTTTCTGACAATCCTCTATAACACATGAAGCTGTTATTTGATTTGAATATATATCTGCCAAAGAATTATTTAAGGAAATTCCAGAATTATAAGACTTAACAATATTATATCTTATAACTAAATCTTCACTCAAAAGAATATTGACGCCATTGAAGCCAGAAAGAACATTATTTTCAACTAAAACCCCTACTCCTTTATCTATTTCGATTGCAGATAGAGTTTCACTTATAGTATTATTAAGTATTTTAGCGTCCTGGAAAAGTCCTGTTTTTGTAAATATGTAAACGCCTTTACCAGACATAGTTATAGTATTTCTTTCAACTATGGTATTACTTCCGCCGCTGGTTTGTGTTGTTCCATCTAAAAAGACTCCAATATCGACATCTTCTATGTAATTATCTCTTATGAACACATCTGATGGAGATTGACTCGTTTGAGTAAAGGTATCTATTGCTGCTGCATCTTGCATAAAAAATGGAGTTCCATTAATAATTGTATTTTCTTCAACAAACGTATTAGACAAGGCTACAACTATGGCTGATCCAGAAAAGTTTTTGATAATATTCCCCTTTATTATATTACTTCCATATAAGTTAACATTTTCATCATTATAACCCTGTTTTGTAACTTCTATACATGCAGAAATACCATAGCCTGATGGAATTGAAACCAAAGTTCCACAATATTCGAAAGTATTGTTTATTATCTTATTATTTATACCAGAAACCCAAACATTATCTGGCCCATATACTTCAAAAAAAGTATTTTGTTCAATTAGAGATTCATTAACTCGCTGTAAGACGATTGGTGATCCTGAGTGATTCTGGAAATGATTTTCTCGAAGTGTAAGATTGTATGAATCTACTGCATAAATAGACCAAGCGTAAGTTTCCCTAGTATTTTTAAAAATATTGTTTTTTATGATTATATTTGCACTTTTAGACAATCCAATAGTATCATAAGTTAAATTGAATGTATTATTAGAGATTACAGCCTCGTCTGCATTCGAGAGATATACTTGATATGCTCCAGCTTCCCACCAACCTCTATCAACAAAATTATCTGTAAACCTAAAACCTACACCTGAACTTTGAACACTACTACGGCAATAATCAAAATGATTTCCTCGAACAATAGTATTATCACCCATTGATCGAGCAAAACCAAGATGTTTAATAGTAGAATTTTCAAAACGGACCTTGGAGTTACCTGAATTTGACCAAATCTCTATAGCTGTATAATATGCTCTAGAAAGATTGAAATTAGAGGAATAAAGCAAGGAATTCTCAGTAATAGAAAGATATGCTGAATCACCGATTAACCCAATTCCTTCATTTGACATATTATAGAAATGATCTAATGAAGAATTCAAAGATAAAGCACTATTTCTAATATCTAAAGTATCAGAAATAGAAACACCATCCTGAAGAGTTTGCTTATTGATAGTAATATTCGAATTGAAAATTTCGACCTTCTTCTCAAACTCTACATTACCATCAGCATACAATACTACATTATCTAGCTTTAAATTTCCAGTACTTTCCGCAGTAACATACCAGTCATGAATAACAATAGTTTCATCCCAAACATAAGTGTATTCATCGATCACCCAATCTTCTCCTTCTTCTGGTATAGGTGTTCCAATAGAACCTGCGGTAGCATCGTCACTAACAAATATGATTGCAGATATGCATAATATCAATAATGCTAGCTTCTTCACTCCGTAGCATATAATTATCACTTAATAAAATAATCTGATTATACAAAACAATCAATAATTTTAAATTGGAGCACGAATGAATAGAAAATATGGTTCTTGAGAAATTAGGTGATGCTCTCCGTGCAACTTTAAAAAAAATTGCAGGTGCAAGTCATATTTCTCCTGAATTAATTAAAGAATTAGTACGTGATATCCAGAGAGCTCTTTTACAATCAGATGTCAATGTTAGATTGGCTTTAGATTTAAGCAAGAGAATAGAAACAAGAGCTTTAGATGAGAAAGCTCCACCTGGTATGACAGGTAGGGAACATGTTGTTCGTATAGTCCACCAAGAATTAGTTAAAGCACTAGGTGAACCTCGAACTTTGAAATTAGGGCCACAGAAATTAATGCTGGTTGGCTTATACGGTCAAGGTAAAACAACAACTACAGGTAAACTGGCAAAATATTTAAAGAAAAAAGGACTCAGTTTAGGATTAATTGCTGCTGATGTTCATAGGCCTGCAGCTTATGACCAATTATCTCAAATTGGTGAACAAATACAAGTTCCAGTATTCGGCGATGCATCAAATAAAGATGCTGAAAAAGTTGTTACTGAAGGTCTTGAAGAGTTTAAAGATTTAGACATTGTTATTGTTGATACTGCAGGAAGACATGCTTTAGATGGTGATTTAATTAATGAAATGAAAAATATAGCTGCAATTGTTCAGCCTGATGATATTTTCCTTGTTATGGATGCTACAGTAGGACAACAAGCTGGACCTCAGGCTGAGGCTTTCCATGAGGCTGTTGGAGTTACTGGAGTTATTTTAACCAAACTAGATGGTTCTGCGAAAGGTGGTGGAGCTTTATCAGCAGTTGCTGTAACAAAAGCACCTATTATTTTTGTAGGAACTGGAGAAAGTCTAGAAAGTTTGGAAACTCTTGACCCTGATAGATTTATTTCACGTCTTCTTGGAATGGGAGATCTTCAAACACTACTTGAACGAGCTGAAGAGGTCATGGATGCTAGCACTGCTGAAGATAGTGCAAAGAAAATGCTTTCAGGTAAATTTACATTAATTGATATGAAGGAACAAATGGAAGCTTTAACAAAAATGGGACCACTAGGTAAAGTCATGGAGATGGTTCCTGGAATGTCTTCTATGATGAAAAAAGGGCAGGTCGAAGAAACACAAAATAAGTTAGAAAAATTTAAAGTTCTAATGAGTTCTATGACAAAAGAAGAATTGGAAAATCCTAAGTTGATAAAACGATCCCGAATTAATAGAATTGCTATGGGTTCTGGATCTGATCCACAAGAGATTAGAGATCTTTTGAAACAATATAATCAAAGCCGAAAGATGATGGCAAATATAGGTGGAAATCGTAGAATGCAACAAAAAATGATGCGCCAATTTGGTAAAGGCGATATGAAACTTTAGCCCCAAAATACAAATACAGTGCCTTAGAGTATTGCAATATGCAGAGTTTCGAAGTAAAGCGCGGACATGGTAAAACACTAGAGAATGGTGGACTTAAATCTATAATGGAAGAAGAATTTGGAGAAATTTCTGAAGAAGAAAACCTTTTTTCAGGATCATTCAAAGCTCTTAAATCAATAAAAGTAGAATTTGTTTCTATTACAGAAATAAAAGTAGAAACTGAAACAGATAATGAGGCTACACCTGAAGATTCTCTGGATGCTCATCAAGCATACAATCGTTTTATGCAAAATGTTACTGCATTTAATGCTAAACAGAGAATAGATAGAGCTAAAGCTAAAGCAAAGAGAGAAGCTAAAGCTGCAGCTGAAAAGGAAATGAATTCTTAATGGTGAGGTGTGCCTTAACAGGTACGCCAGGAACTGGGAAAACATCTATTTCTAAATTATTAAATAAAAAAGTAGTACATCTTTCGGATTACTATGAAGACTCATCAGAAGGAACAACAGATTCTGGAGAATGGCTGATTAATTTAAATAAACTGAATAAAATTATAGAAAAGTTAGAACTTGATGATGCTTTTTATGAAGGACATACTTCACATACACTGCATAATATTAATACAGTTATATTACTAAGATGTGATCCATCAATCCTAGGAAAAAGGTTAAGCGAACGTAACTATTCTGAAGATAAAATTAGAGAAAATTTAGAGGCTGAAGCACTAAATATTATACTGGATGAAGCTCTGGATCATGTTTCATCTGATAAAATATTTCAATTGGATACTACTAATTTAAGTCCAGACGAAAGCGCCAAAAAACTTACTGAATTTATGAACGGCAGTATTAAATTAGATGAAACTTTCGACTATTCAGAAAGAATAATGGACTGGTATTAATGGTAGCTGACGATTATAGAGAATTTGGAACAAAAATATTGACACCCATTGCTAAACATTTCCCCCTTAATCCAATGGGGATTAGTCTTCTATCTTTAGCGACTGCAATGATAGCTGGATATTCATTTTATGTCGCAGATTATGAAAATACAGTATGGTTACTGATTGGTTCTTTAATGGTCTTTTTGACTGCAGTGCTAGATGCATTAGATGGTATAGTAGCTAGAATGAGAGATTTATCAAGTCGAAGAGGTGATCTTTTAGACCACACATTAGACAGGGTTGCTGATATCTTAATTTTAGGTGGGATAGCCTTAGGCCCTTTAGTTGACACAACTATTGGCTTTGCTGCAATTATTGGAGTTCTTATGTTATCTTATATGGGAACACAAGCACAGGCAGTTGGTGCTGGTAGAGAATATGCTGGCTTACTAGGTAGAGCTGATAGACTTGTAGTTTTAGTTATGGTACCTATTATTCAATATTTTTTGGAAGATTACCAAGATTGGAATTATATGACTTTAATGTGTTATAGTTTTGCAATAATATGTACATTATCTGCAACTTATAGATTTACAAGAATTTGGGCTGAATTAGAATAATATTATCATTATCTTTTCAAATATCTTCATTATCTGCTATTTCAGTCAATTCAAATTCAATACCGCCTATTTTGGATGCTACGAAATTATAGATTAGTGCAAAAATACTAAACATCACAAAATACATTAATGAAAACCAAAGAGGGGCAAAAATAAAGAATATTGCAATAAATCCCCCCATACCCCAAAAGAACATAGATAGTCCTATTATCGTATATATTAAGCTAAAAGGAAGTATCATTATAGATAAAAATTTAGCATTTTGAAATATTGAGATCTTGGTTATTTGTGTCTTCATATGAATACAATCATTAGCTGTTTAAAAATATGGTGGTGGGAGCACTGGGATTTGAACCCAGATCGGCGGGTCTCACCTATTGAGCCGGAGCCCATTAGTTTGCACAGGTCATAGCTCCAATCATTCATCACGATATCAGCAGACCCTGTAGCAATCATTCCTGTATAATTGGAGCCCGCAATGCTGCCAGGTTACACCATGCTCCCCAATATTATATGTATGTGAAGACACTAATAAAAAGTCTGTGATGAATAAAGTTAATAAGAACTGCTCAATCAGAACATATAAATGGCTACAGATGAAGAAACTGATGACGAAGAGAAGGACGAAGAAAAAGTTTTGAATGAACATAATCCGGCACCCCCTTCTGAAAGAATCTGGATGGACGTTTACCAAGATGAAGATAAAAAATTAGCTAAACACGACTGGTGCTTAGATACTGGAATTATAAAAAATTTAAGTGGTGAAGAAGCAAAACCAAAAGGTTTCTATATTTTAGTACTAAATAAAATGAAATATATGCTGGAAACTAGATTGGGTCGGAAAACTGGTGCTCCAAAATTTCCCGAATCACAAATTAAACTTATTCTAAATGATTTAGATAAAGTAGATGGATTCTATGATAAATGGTGGAGAACTGAATCATCTCAATTAGAAGTTTTTATTAGAGTTGTTCAAAAAAGGAGACATGACTTGTCCCAAAAGTTTATAATCGACTCAGTAACGCGGACATTAAGTGGTTGAAATAGCACCCTCAATGTTAGGCGCAAATTTCGGAGAAATGAAAAGAGATGCTGAACTTGTAGCACCTCATTCAGCATATTTACACATGGATGTAATGGATGGTCACTTTGTACCTAATCTTACAATGGGTCCTGATTTAGTAAAATCACTTAAAGGAATAGGCAAACTTGATGTACACCTAATGGTTACTAATCCATCAGATTTTATTAGTGATTTTAGTGATGCTGGAGCTGACATAATTTCAGTACATGTGGAAGCAAATAATCCTCAAAAAGCAATAGAACTAATTAAGAAACAGAATATTAAGGCAGGCATTGCACTAAATCCTTCAACACCAGCTTCAGCAATTGAACCTTTTGTAGATTCTATCGATATGATACTAGTAATGTCTGTTGAACCTGGATATTGCGGACAATTATTTAATGAAAATGCAATTGAAAGAGTAAAAACATACCGAAAAGAATATCCTAATAAAATTATTGAGGTAGATGGTGGTGTAGGGCCTGAAAATGCAGCTGTTTTAGCTGAAGCTGGAGCCGATCTTTTGGTTGCAGGTAGTGCTATATTTGGTTCATCTAATCCAATAGAAGTTATCTTGGACATGAAAAAGGGATAGACTTATTAATTAGAAACGTCGTCGAACTTTGTGAACAAAATATATTACGCCGTTTTGGCATCACTTTTGTGTATTACTTCAATCCCTTTTACACCAACTGCTGAAGTTCCATCAGAAAATTTTACTCATGCTGTATTTGGTGAAGAATTCACAGCTACATGGTGTGTCTATTGTCCCAGTGCTGCTGAGAATTTGATGAAAATTTATGATGATATTCCTGATGAACCATATTATGATGACCAATTCTTTTTTGTGGCACTGATTACAGATGTTAACGATAAGGCAGATGATCGAATGGGTGACTACCCTGATGTCACTGGATATCCAACAGTAATATTTGATGGAAATGATGAAAAGGTTTCTGGAGGGCAATCTGATACTGCCAATTATGAAAATGCGATTGACAATTGTGCACAGAGAGAAGACACTGATATTTCTTTAGAGATAGAAATGAATCATTTAGGTGCTGACCAACTAGATGTTAGCCTTTCTATGACTTGGAATGAGGATGCAGCCTTTGGAGATCCTACATTCAACGGATATGTCAGAGCATATATTGTTGAAAAAATTTCAAGATACAATAATTATGATGGTGACCCATATCACTTTGGTTTCCTTGATTATGCCTTTGAAGAAAGTGTAGAACTAAATCCTCACGAAGAATTAGAATTATCAACTATTTGGACTGGTGGAGATCATGAAGATAAGAATGGAAATGACTTTTCAGATATTGAATACGATAATATCAATATATTCGTAGCTTTTTTCAATGATGAATCTGCATCATCGGACAAATACGTTTTACAGACTGCTTTTGCAATACCTCCTGAACTAAGTGTTGAGGTCCCTGAAGGTTTATTGAGTGGAAATATTGAAGTTGTAGGTAATGCAATTAGTGAAAAGTCAGAAATTGAAAATGTTTACTACAGGTGGAACACCGATGATACTGGATGGCTTAACTCCGGATTATCTCCATTTAATGGTGATTTTGTTTTTGAACTGAATACTGCTGACTTAAGTAATGGAGAACACGAATTGGAGGTAAAAGTTGTTGACAGAGGGGCAAGTATGATTCAAACACTTAATCTTGAAATATTAAATGATGAAAATCCACCTTCAATTGAAATAATATCACCTACTGAAGGAGAAACTGTCGAAGGAATTATAGTCCTAGACATAGAAACAGTTGATGACAATAGTATAGATGATGTAGAATTTAAAGTCAATGAAGGAAACTGGCGCAAAATGTATTCAAGAGGTAACGACGGGTACATTGCTAGCTGGAATACTCAAGAAGCAAATGCAGGAAATGGGGAGCACCTCATTACATTTAGGTCTAGTGATAAAAGCAATAATGTAATAAAAAAGAACGTTAATATTACCGTTTTTAATGAAGAGGATGTCACATATCCTTATCTGGAAATAACTAAACCTAAAGAAGAATTCTACAGTGCAAGAATAAATATTGAAGCTATGGCCTCAGACCCTGAAGGAATAATTGCTGTAGAATACCGAATAGACAACGGTACATGGAAAGAACTATCATCTGCTGGGAGTAACGTCTATGAAGGTACCTGGATGCCTATAATGGATGGATGGCACTGGATTGATGTTCGAGCTGAAGACAGTCAAGAATATATCACAACTACTGGTTTAAGATTTGAAACTGATAGTACCCCTCCTTTCATATTACTGAATTCTAATACTGCTGATGTTACTGCTAATGCTGAATTTAATTTAAATGTTGATGATTATAGTAAACTTGATACTTTAAGATATAGAATTGATAATGGACCTTGGGTTGAACTTGAAAATGATCAAAAGAATGTTCAGTTTAAGTGGGATTCCACAAAATATGATGATGGTGAATGCTTGATGCAAATTGAATGTATTGATCAATGGGGAGGTATGAGTACTCTCTATAGAAATATTGATATCAAAAATAAAGATCTTATACACTCCTTGGCTCCAACCATTATAAATTCGGGGGAACAAATTACAGTTAGTGCTATCATTGATTATACTTCTCCGAAATCAGTATCTATTATTGTTGCTGAAAATATGGAAGGTGTTCTAGCAGAGGGACAAAAAATACCTATGTATGAAGACGGGAATTATTATTATGGTGATTTATATTTTGAAAATGAAGGTAATTATGTTTATAGCATAGAAGTTGATACAGGACATGGAAAACTTACATCATATGAACAAGATATTGTTGTTTTAGCCCAACAGGAAATTGTACAAGAAACTGAAGATGAAAAAATACCTTATCCAAACTTAATCTCAGTATTACTAATTCTATCTTTAATTGCAGTAAGAAAAAGGCGCTAATTTATTCTTAATACTTTAGATAAAAAAAGACCCAAATCAGTGGGTAGAAAACCTGGCCCAATTTCATTATATGCCATTTCACCTGCTAAACCTAGACTGTAAGAAGCTAATCTACCTGATTCATACGCAGTCAACCCCTTTGCTAATAGAGTTCCCAGAAAACCTGCTAAAATATCCCCAGTACCTCCTACTGCCATACGAGGGTGACCTGTTCTATTTTGCTTAAAATATATACCATCTGTAATATAATCAGTTTCACCTTTAAGAACAATTGTCATATCATTTTTAGCTGCAAAATTAATTATCTCTTGATCTTTAGAACTAATACCTAATCTTTCTATCTCTCCTTTGTGTGGTGTCATAATTATATTTTTAGAATTAAAATCATACAATTTAATTGCATCAGCATCAATAACAAGATTATCACAATTATCTATTATTAATTGAACTGCCTCCAGAGATTCTGGATTCTTGCCCATTCCAGGACCTATGACAATGCTATCGAATTCATTATCAAATAATGTCTTAATATTATTAGAATCAACAATATCTCCCTCTAACTTATGGACAATTAATTCAGGTATAAAAGTAGAAACCGATTCATATGAACTTTCAGGAACAAATACATGAACTAAATCTGAACCTGACCTATAGGAGCCCATTGCAGCCAATGCAGGCGCTCCTGAAAACGCACCTCCTCCGACTATAGCGACTTTACCATTTTGCCCTTTATGTTTTCTACCATCCAAATCAGGAAATAATAGTAGTTCACCAGGGCCTGTCAGGTTATCTACTATTTTAGGAAAGCCGATGTCTACTAGTATTATTTCTCCACTATTAGACTCATTCAGAATACTTTTATGATCATGAAAAGTTACGGTACTGTCTGGAACAATACTACAAGAAGTACCTATTCCAGAAGGGACATCAACTGAAATTATTTTTGAAAATTCATTCATTGAAACGATATATTGGTCTAAAGGAGGTCTAACTTCACCTTTGAGTCCTGAACCTAAGAGACAATCAAGAAGAATGTCTGTATCCTCCTTAAAATCAGATAAATTATCTAAATGACAAACATCACACAGCAAATTAGAATAAGCTTTTTTTGCTATTTTGGATTTTGGACTTGAAGAAATTAATATATTTACTTTGAATCCTCTCTCAATCAAAATATTTGCAGCAACAAAACCATCACCTCCATTATTTCCACTGCCACAAACTATAGTGATTATTTTGTTAACATCATAATTATTAATTATATGCTTTGCAACAGAGAAACCAGCCTCAGTCATCAATAAATCTAAATCTACATCATATTCTTCAGCATTCTTATCTAATATCTGGAACTCTATTAATTTTCTCATAATGTAAGTTGATAAAGAAATAATGCAAAGAAACTAAAAAATATTAATCCAGATAGGCGATTCATTGGGACTCTAATCATACCAAAAGTAGCTATAGTAATAAGCATCAAAAGAGGCATAGTCGTTGTTAAAATCATATCGTCAATATCAATTGGTTTAATAATTGCTAAAATACCCATTACCATAAAAATATTAGCTATATTGGATCCAATAATATTTCCTACAGCAATTTCTTTATGACCTTTTTTAGCTGCAGATACGGTTCCTGCCAGTTCAGGTAAACTGGTACCTATTGCAACTATACTAAGACCAATAACTACTTCAGAAATTCCAAAATATGTTGCAATATCTACTGCTGAATCTACTGTTAATTGAGCGCCAAGTAATAATGCTGTTAAACCACCGAATAGAAAAATATATGAAACATTATCTTGCTCAATAGGATCTCTATCTGAATTAACTGAACGAATATATAGCCAATACATGTAAATTACATACATGCTGAAAAATACGGCACCTTCAATCAAAGATATTACTTTATCTGTTGAAAAATAATAAAGCAAAATGACTGCTAAAAACATAACATAACTATCACTATTGGCATCATTCTCAGGATTAATATTTGTATTAAATAGATAAAAGAATATGAAACAAGAAGTTCCTAAAACTAAACCTATATTTGAAATATTTGATCCAATAATATTACCAATTGCTAAATCATTATAACCTTGCAAAGAAGAAATTATAGAAACTAATAATTCAGGGAGACTCGTCCCAAAGGCAACAATAGTAACACCCACAATATGTGGAGGTATTCCTTTCTCTTCAGCAAGAACTGCTGCATTATCTATAAAATAATCAGCCCCTTTTGTCAAAAGAACAAAACCAATTAGAAGAAGGATTAGTGAAATTACCAAAATCATCGTATCTTCTCCATATTCTTCAATCTTTTTTCAATCAAATGTGACTTCGCAATATCATGCCTCACAAAAAGATTATCGCCTGAGATATATTCAAGGCCCTTTTCACATTTTTTCTCGGCTTTTTCTATTGTTGAAGAAGTTGCTACTATAGCTGCTGCTCTTGAGCTAGTCGTCGTAATATTTCCACTACTCTCTAAATTTACTGCAGCATAATACAAATTTGAAAAATTTTTATGCCTCTCATCAACAACTAATGTTGCATCGGGATTTGGATTACTTCCATAACCTTCAGGAACAATATACTTACAAACTGAAGCTTCATTACGAAATTTAACTGAATCTAAATTTCCTTCAACAATACCACAACACACTGATGCAAAATCGGTATCTAGTAAAGATAACAAATTCATAGCCTCAGGATCTCCAAATCTCGCATTATATTCTATTAATTTAACACCATTCTTTGTAGCCATAAATCCTCCATAAAGAATTCCTTTGTACTCTATCCCTGTATGCCTCAACAAAGCTGAAGCTACTTGCTCATTGATTTCACGAGCTGTATCAATTTCATTATCATTCAAAAAGGGTAATGAATGATTGGAATCTGAATAACTTCCCATACCTCCTGTATTAGGACCAATATCGTTCTCATATGCTCTCTTATGATCTTGAATAGTTGGCATGTGAGACAATTTAGAACCATCACAAAAACTCATTAAAGAAAATTCTTCTCCATATAACTTTTCTTCAATGACATAACCCCCAGAATTGGCTAATAATTTTTTGCAATATTCTAGACCCTCAGCCTTAGTCTTCAAATGCTCACCAGATACTCTTACACCTTTACCTCCCATTAATCCATCAAATTTAATCACATACTCTCCATCTAATTTATCAATAAAATCACTGGATCCTTCGATACTATTAAATCTCTTAAAACGAGGAGAGGCATCAATCTCATATTTATCTAAAAGATCCCGGGTAAAGCCCTTACTAGTTTCTATTTGAGCTAGCTCTTTGACTGGTCCAACTACTGGAATTCCTTTCTTCCAAAATTTATCAGCTAAACCATTTGCTAGAGGGTCTTCTGGGCCTATAACTACACATTCTACCGATTCAGATAATGCAAAATCAATAATTTTATTAATAGTTTTTACTGAATTATAACTCTTGACTAAAATGTATTTTTTGGATAAGTGAATTAAGCCAGGATTAGAATTAGTTAGTACCGAAAAAACATTTGCACCAACATCTGTAAGCTTCTCAGCCATAATATGCTCTCGTGCTCCACTACCTATAACCAAAAAATTCATTAATTCACCAAATCAGATATTCGAATTAAGGCTTTGTAATGTACATTGAACGGAGCTATTTTTTCTTGAGCACCTTCTTCACGATCTACAACAACCATTACCATAGATACTTCTACACCTTCATCAACTAGGGCCTTAACTGATTCAATATTTGAACCACCTGTAGTGGCCACATCATCGATTAAAACAGCTCTACCTTCACTAATTCCTTCTATTCGGGAACCCGTTCCATGCTTTCTTTCAGACTTTCTAATCATAGAATAGGGTATACCTGTCTCTAGTGACAAAGCTACAGCTAAAGGAACGGCACCCAATTCCATACCAGCTATAAAATCAATATCATCTGGTAAATTTTTTGAAAACTCTTCAGCTATTAATTTTAATATTTTAGGATTAGTTGAAGCAAGTTTCATATCAACATAAAAACTAGATTCTTTTCCTGAAGTCAATGTAAACTTTCCAAATTTAACAGCTTCGCAATCTATCAATTCTTGCTTAAGCCTTTCCAACGATTTCGAGTCCTCCATAATGTGTCATGGGAGGCCTTAAAAAATCAGTATCCCTTAATTAAAAATCTTCAAAACGGAAGGGAGAACTGTCATTTCTAAGGGGGTTGTGCCAATATTTTCACCATCTATATTGATCGCTGTTGGTTCTTCAGTTTCAATCTTTAACTTAGAAAATCGATAAAATTCAACATTTGGATTCCAAATGTGTGAACCTCCTGCTTTTAATTGATTGAATAAGGTCAAAACTTTTCTTCTAGTAATTTGATATATTACTCCTATATCCATTTTACCATCATCCACTTGTGCATAGGGTGCTAACGATAGTCTGTCTCCTCCCGTACATGTATTTTGTATTAATAATAATATAAATGAAGTATCAATCAAATGACCATCAATATAGCACTTAGCCTTACGGACCTTACCTCTTATTATACTCAATAAGGCACCTATATCATATCTTAACGGCCCCAAAAATCTCATTTTCTCAGCTAAAATATTAGAATCAACACCTAAGCCCCACCCCACCAAATTATGTGAATATCTAATTTCCTTTTCACCATCCAAAGCAAAGCTTGTTTCAGCAATATCCATTCTCCTTAAATTCCCATTAAGTATTTTATCAATTCCTATCTGGTAATCATCAATACCCATATCATTTGCTTGACTATTTCCCGTTCCTGCTGGAATGAGACCCAATGGGAAATTTTCGTAGGCTTTATCATTACGTAACATGAAACCAGTTATAACTTCACAAAAAGTACCGTCACCACCTATAGAAACTATTGCATCACCCTTAACTAAACGTAAATTCTTTACTACTTTTATAGCATGATTAGGTTCATTTGTCACATGAGACTCTACTTTTATCTTAGATTCTAACAAACCTGCTTCAACTTCTTTTGCTATCAGTAATCCTCTTTTTCTACCCGAAAAAGGGTTGATTATCAAATGAACTTTTGCTACTTTATAATTTTCAGTAACCTGGAGTTTTGAGAAATGCGGCTTTTTTATTGGCGGTAATACATGGTTCCGTCCCAAAAAACCTTTTCTAATTATAGGTTCATCAAATGTTATCTTTTCAAGTTCACCCAAGTGAATACTACATTGTATCAAGCTTTATAAGGTAGGGGCTGTCGACAGGATAACGGGAATGTGGCGAAAGCTGAACCCTGGAAGTGAGGAATCGCGATGAGTAAATCATTATACAACTATGTAAGAGACCAATGGAAAAGTCCATCTGGTGATATGAAAGCCCTTCAAAAGGAACGCTTAGTTCAATATAGAAGAGAAGATGCAACTGTCAAGATTGGAAGACCAACTAGAATAGATCGTGCAAGAGCATTAGGTTTTAGAGCAAAACAAGGATATGTTATGGCTAGAACTCGTATTAGAAGAGGTGGTATGCGTAAACATGCTATTACTTCTGGTAGACGAGCTAAACGCACAGGTATTGCTAAAATAACGATGGGTAAGAACTTACAAATGATTGCTGAAGAAAGGACTTGTAAGAAGTTTCCAAACTTAGAAATTTTAAATTCATATTGGGTAGCTGATGATGGAAGATACAAATGGTACGAAGTTATCATGGTTGACCCTAATCATCCATCCATTATTGCAGATTCAAAAATAAATTGGATTTGTAATCGTGCTCATAAAGGTAGAGCTCACAGAGGACTTACATCTGCTGGAAAGAAATCTCGTGGTTTATTCAATAAAGGTAAAGGTGCTGAAAAATTAAGACCAAGCCGCCGTAAACACTTATCCCGCAATAAACAAAGTAGAACACCACACCCACCAAGAAAAACATAGAGAGTTGATAGTATAACCTACGACCGAAAAAACCCATTTATGGCTACTGTAGTAGACTCATATTGTATTTCTGAAGGGTCTAATAAAGAAACCAACCATTACGTCATATCGATTAAGGGGAGTGGTCTAAGATATAAGCCTGGTGATTCACTAGGATTCTATCCAACGAATGATTCAACTCTTGTTAAAGAAACAATAAGAAAACTTGGATTTAGTAGAAAAACGATTATAAAAACTAAGGATGTTGAAGAGACGACATTAGAGGAGGCCTTATTACACAGATTCACAATCCATAGAGCTGGAAAGAAGTTCCTTACTGCAGTTGTTAATAAAATGAAAAAGGGTAAAGAAAAAGATGAATTAACAAAAATCTTAGATGATCGTGAAAAAGTGGATAAGTATCTCTTTACTAGAGACTGCATAGATATAATAAATGAAAATCCAGTACATTTCGAACCGCAAGAATTCATAGATATATTATCACCTATAACTCCTAGACTTTATTCTATCAGTTCTTCGCCAAAAGCCCATTCTGGTGAAGTTCATCTAACAATTGCAATAGTCAAATACAATAATTTTGATAGAGAACGTTTTGGATTAGCTACAGGTCATCTAGCAAATAATATTGAAGTTAACAAAACTAAAATACCAATTTATATACAATCAACAAAAGAATTTATTATACCAAAAGACACTTCAAAAGATATTATTATGGTTGGACCTGGTACTGGAATTGCACCATTTAGAGCATTTATTGAACACCGAAAGGCAACTGCTTCTTCTGGAAGAAATTGGCTTTTCTTTGGGGAAGTACATGAAGAATCTACCTTCTTTTACAAAGATGAATGGATTGATTATATGAAAAATGGACATTTAGATAAATTAACCACAGCTTTTTCAAGAGATCAAGAAAATAAAATATATGTTCAACACAGATTACTAAATAATGGAAAAGAAATATGGAAGTGGCTAAGCAATGGCGCGTATTTCTATGTCTGTGGAGACAAACAATACATGGCTAAGGATGTTCATAAGGCACTCATAGAAATTGCAGAAAAAGAAGGCAAAATGAAAAAGAAAGACGCTGAAAGCTACATTAATCAAACATTAATGAAAGATGAACATAGATATCTCAGAGACGTTTACTGATTTTTATTTTCATCGTCCCATTTAGATCATCCAAAAAATAATCTCCTGATAATTGGTCGTTGAACTGGCGTTAGCGGCTTATCTACTGTCATTAGAACCTACAACTAATCTTCTTTCTTTCCACCTTGTTGAATTATCTCACCAGTTTGTGAATCATATGTATTACCTGTGACCGGATCATATCTAAACCCAGATTGTTTAGTAGGAATATCAGATACTAAATCATCATTTTCATAATAATCCAAGTAATCACCACCATCACCTAACCGACTATAAGCAAAAACACCAACACCAACAACAGACAAAAGAACTAAAGGAATCCAAACTAATGGTTCGTTTATCAATGAATCATCATCTTCTACTATTTCTGGTTCTACGACAACAAATTCTTCAATAACAACATTAATCTCAGCATAAGCTGTATTATCTAATTCATTATACTCATCTATAATATTATCAGGATCTATTCTTGCCTCAATGTAGTAGTCACCGGGTTCTGTTGGCGTCCAAGTAAATTTATGAACTTCTTCACCATTAACACGGCCGAGAGGACTTGTTTGAAAAATTTTAAATAATTCTTCATTGATGAATAATGAAATTTCTGCACCAATACATTCAGTGGAAGAATTAGCAAAATCAATACCTATTGGGCATTCACAACATATTTCTGGTCCGAAGTTAAGTGCACTTACGGTTATTTCTAACGTCTGGTTCAAATAAATTTTATCTGGAATATTCATCATCTCAACAGATAATTGATAATTCTTTTCTTTTACAAAAATAGTAGTATTCAACTTATTATCGGTCAAATTTTGATCCTCGAAATCACTATTAGATATCTCTGCTTCAATAGTAATATTATGATTGCCTACAAAATTAGTTGATTTCCAATAAACTGTAACAAATCGTACTTCTTCATATCCTAGCTTTTCTTGATTAATATAATAAATTTCATTACCTTCAAAATCATATGTTTGAATCTCTGGTGAAGTAGAATTATCTAAATACACTGCCAACCTGAAATAAGGAATTGCAGCAAGATTATTTCTAACTTGGACAATCATTGAAACCTGATCTCCTTTAAAAATAACCTCCTTTGAATCAACTGTAACTAGTGTTAAATCATATTCGGGTGCAGCCACATTAATAAGAACTGAATTCACATTATTACTCTCATCTAATTCATTAATCAGTTTTGAAGGATCTGCATGACACGAAACACTAGGTTGCTGTTGATCCCAAATATAAGTAGACGTTACATTGTAAAATTCTCCTTCACCAAGTGAAACCTGCCAAGATTCAATTAAATCGCCATCTATCCTAAAGTCTATTTTTGAATCAGATACATCCTTAGAACCCATATTATATATTGTGAAAATTATTTCAGAAGGCATTCCTCTTACAGCTTGATCTACAACTATTACATCAAATACTGTTAAGTCTGGTTTAGATTCTAAAACCTTAAGCTCAAATGTAAAATTGTTATCCCATTCATTCCACTCAATAATCTCATCTAACGGGTCAATACGAACTACAATAGTATGGTTGCCTATTATATCCGTACCAGTACTTGAATCCCAACTAATTGTTGCTGGACTCGTGCCTGCAATTATTTCTTCACCTACTCTTGTAGCGTTTGTAATTGATGAGATAAATACATATCCAATGAATAACTCATCACCTCCTTCAGGAATATCATAAAAACCAACCCTTACATTATTTGCAGTTTTCATATAATCCTCATTAAATATATGAACTTCTAAATCAACCGAATGCTGGTCAAAAATTGACTCTAGCCAAACATCATTCGGCTTAACTGTAATATTTCGAGAAACATCCAATGTCAATTCTGGATTGTGAGCTCTTACGGTGATTGTTGTAGTAAGTATATTGTCATCTTCTCTAAATTCCTCTATCTCATCTCTTGAATCTAAAACTATAGTAATGACATAGTCACCAACTTCTGATGGATTCCATGTTATATTGAATTGAGCTGATTCACCGGGAGATAAAATAGACCTTATCTGAGATTCTTCGATGGATGTAGTCACACCATCAAAAGTTTGTCTAAAATCTATATAGTAATTAGTACAATCCACACGACCATCATTTTCAAAAAGTATTAATATATCTACTGAATCCTCTTCAGCCGGGCTCTCTGGAGTTATCATTACATTCACCTCAACTGGCAATCCTCGAAGATTTGGCAAGGGTTGTTCATAAATCGTAAATTCAAATATAATACGATTATTAGATTCATTCGTTTCCTCAATCTCACTGTTATAATCAACAGCAATAGTAAGAACTCTATCACCAGTTCCACCACATTGATCTACACCGCAACTAAAGTCAATAGTAGCACTTTTATCCTGAGCAATTGTAGCTTCTGTAACTTCAAAGATAGGCAAACAACCATCACTCGCATCACACTCAGAAGTGCTATTCCATACCACTATCTCTACATTACTTGCAGGCTCTATACCTGTATTAATAACTTCAAAATAAATATCTAATGCCTCACCTTGAACTGGATATTCTGGTGAAAAAGTGAAATTTACTGGTACTAAATCTGCATCAATTGCTTCAGCTTCACTTGCAAATAAGAACAATGCTAAAACAACACCAAAAAGGGCTGCAATACCAGTCGCTAATCTTTTCATTGTTATTACCGTTATAGTTTTGTTATATAAAAGGATGCCAAAAAGTTTTGGATAAAAGAAACGCAGAGTTTATAATGGGTACTTTTTAGCAAAAGTATGGACCCGGTCAGTGTGCTTGACTACAGATATGGAACAGAGCAAATGAGGACTGTATTCAGAGCTAATTCATATTTACAATATTTGTTAGAGGTTGAAGCCACTCTAGCTGAGGTTCAAGAATCAAAAAATATTATCCCTAAAGGTATTTCCAAAAATATCCGAAATGGCGTGAAATTAGTTAAAAGAAAAAGGGTAGAAGAAATTGAAGCTGAGATTAACCATGATGTGATGTCTGTCGTTAAAGCACTCGAAGAACACTCTGGAGACTCTGGTAAGTGGATTCATTTCGGAGCTACAAGTTATGATATCGTTGATACTGCTAGGGGTTTACAACATAAAGCTGCAATAGTTTTGCTTGAAAAAGCAATAAATAATTTGATTAATTCAATGGCAGTACTTGCTAAATCTCATAAAAAAACAGTTATGCTAGGTCGTACACATGGACAGTGGGCCACACCTATTACATTTGGTCTTAAGATTTCAGTATTCTTGGCTGAATTGATTAGACATCGTGAAAGACTAGAAGAAATTAAACCCCGCATCTTGACTGGTAAATTTTTGGGAGCAGTTGGTTCCGGTGCGGCTATGGCGCCTAACACATTGGAAGTTCAATCAGAAATATGTAAAAAATTAGGCCTAAATGAACCATTAGCTACCACCCAAATACTGGGGAGAGACAGAATAGCTGAAGTAATTGCATGGGGATCAAACCTAGCAACAAGTTTAGAAAAATTTACTTTGGAAGTACGTAATCTACAAAGAAGTGATATTGGTGAAGTAGCTGAAGCATTTAACAAAAAGAAACAGGTAGGTTCTTCAACAATGGCTCAAAAGAAAAATCCTATTACCTCTGAAAATATAGGCGGACTTTCGAGAATAGTTAGATCTTTGCTTTATACTTCATACGAAAATAATCTGCAATGGCATGAAAGAGATTTAGCTAACTCCAGCAGTGAAAGAATAATTTTACCTCAATTTTATATTTTATTAGAATACATTCTTATTAAATCTGATAATGTATTCTCAAATCTTTATGTTAATAAAGAAAAAATGTCTGAAAACATGTCTCGTGCAGGAGGACTTCCAATGGCTGAAGCTTTTGTAATTGCACTTGGTAAAACTGATTTAGGAAGACAAGAAGCTCACGAACTTGTACGTCAAATTTCGATGGATGCTGAAAGTAATAAATTGACTTTCAATGAAGCAATAAGTAATAATTCCACTGTTAAAGAATATTTGAGCAATGAAGTAATACAAAAAACATTGGAACCTGAAAATTACATAGGCCATTCTGAAGAAATAATTGATAAGGTTTTGGATTCTCTCTAATGTATGGTTTTATTGTAAATACAGATTCAAATCATAACACAAAAAGATTTGGAGACAAACTAATTTTAACTTTATACAATGAAGATATAACTTCGAAATATCAAATATTTGGGAGGGAAATATTTCTAGAAACAAATAGGAAATTTGATGAAGAATTGAAAAAACGTTTTTCCATTTCTCCAGCCACTATGACAAGTTCTGAAGAAAAAAATATATACTCTAATATTACCAAAGTAATTGATAGAGTAAATGAACCTGGAAATTTTGCCATTAAAGTTATAAGAAAAGGAGAACACAAGTATACCTCAACAGAACTAGCAAGAAACGTTGCTGGCGCAGTCTTTGACAAATGGCCAAAAATTAAAGTTAATTTAGAGAAACCTCAACTAAAAATAATAATTCAAATTATTAATAATCGTAGTCTAATATATATTAGAGATTAATGAATATAACAGTAATCGGACCTGGGGCAATTGGAGTTCTCTTAGCATACAAACTAGCTAATGAAGAAAATAAAATATCCATATTAGTAAAACCTGAACATCAACATCTTATAAACCAAAAAAAAATTAGAATCAAGGATATGACTGGTAAAATTGTTGACAAAAAAATAGACATTATTACGAAACTAAATAAAACTGATTTAGTTATCTTAGCTGTAAAAAGTTATGACGTTGAAAATTTATTAAATCAAATAAAAGAGATAGATACACCAATCTTATGTTGTCAGAATGGACTGCAAACTCTTAACTTACTAAAAAACAAAATAAAACCAAGTCTTCTCTCATATATGGTTACAGGTACTGGTATTTCGAAGATAGAAGCTGGATTTTCACATTACAATGGAGGGGGATTTACATTTCTTGGTCAGATAGAAGGAGAAAATGGAGTCACTATCAAAAATATTTCTCAAAGCTTAAGTGTTAGAGGTATTGTTTGTGAAATCGTTGAAAATATACCTGATTATATATGGTTAAAAGCAATTATTAATAGTGCTATAAACCCAATAGCAACAATTAATAGAGTGAAAAATGGAGAGCTTAAAAATAAAGAATTAATTATCCAAGTAAAAAATATTTGTGATGAGAGTACAAATATTGCTCAAAAAATTGGAATTAAATTACCTCTAAACCCATGGAAAGAAATTATGACTATTATAGCCAAAACAGCTGAAAACAAATGTAGTATGCTACAGGATATTGAAAATCAACAAAAAACTGAAATTGATGCTATCAATGGTGAATTTGTCAGAATAGCTATAGCTAATAACCTAGATGCAAAACATAATAAGTTAGCTATTGCTCAAATTAAAAAAATTAATTGATACCTAAAGCCTTGTTAGTCTTTTCAATAGATTTAAGATTGTTACTTTCCAAGTTAAACATCGCTCTTATTGCATCAATATTTTCAGGAATAACATCAGATTCCTGATGTATTGCCTGATAATAATATAATTTATTATCTAGTCCATGTACTCCATCTCTCCAAACTGCTATCTGATTCAAATCACCTCTTGTATACAACGAATCTCTAGCTAATTCCATTATCTCAGCAGTGCCTGGTAAATTGCGGATTTTAGAATCTTTATTTATCAAAAAACCTTCCAATAAATTAACTCTAGGAGTAGATTCCCATAGTGAAATAATTTCCTTAACGTCTGGCTCTCTGTCTAACTCTGCAATAATACAATGTACATGCATTATAGTAGTCGGGACTTTAACTGCCATAGTTTGTATGTTTAAACCCTCAATAACAGTCTGTACATCAGGCCCATGATGGCTTGGGACTGAAAGTACTGGCTCAATCGAATTAATAGGACCTCTATCACTATCTTTCGGATCACCACTACGTCGAACCATTACCGCCTGAACATTATCAATCTTGTATTTACTCAATATAGGATAAAGAGTTCTAGAAAGACCTGTCGTGTTGCAAGATACAACTCTTACATAATCTTGATTTATAGATGAAGAATAATTAGTTAAAGCATTAAAGCTTACACCAATAGGTGCATGTTTTTCTCCACCCTGCCATATTGCTTTAGTTCCAAAACTCTTGTACATATCCATATTATTAACACCAAATTTGCCAGGTGTACAATCAATGATAATATCTGCAAGATCAACTAAGTCTTCAGTAACTCCCGTAACTTTAACACCTTTTTCTTCAAAGAATGCTATTTTTGATTTTGTAGAAGCAAAAACTGGAAAACCCGCATCTAATGCTCCTTGAATCTCATAAGTTGGTTTTGTCTTTACAACACCAACAATCTCCATATCATCTTGGAATTGTACTGCCTCTGCTACCCGCTTTCCAATGGTTCCATAACCATTGATGCCTACCTTAATCATACCTCTTTATTTGATAGCACTATTTAACTAATTATCATCAATATTTTAACTATCTTTATCATCGCTCATCTTCTTTCTAAGTTGCTCTATAGAAACAGATATTTTCTTATCTGGAATTGAATCAGTAGGTTGAGAGAATTCTTCAACTTTCTCTACATCAGAGCTAAATTCTTCTACATCTTCAACAACTGGAGTAAATTCATCAACATCACCAGCTGAAGAAACATCTTCTACAACATCAACCGGACTTGAATCAACTGGAGAATCTTCATCACTAGATACTGGTTTAGAAATAGCATAATCTCCTTCCCCTCCCTGACCTGCAGGAACTTCTCCATCTTCAATTTCTGAAATAAGTTTTTCTCTTTTTTCAGAACTACCTTCTTCACCAAGAGCTTCTAAAACTTCTTCCGTAGTCAACTCAGTCTCTTCTTCAACAGTATCTTCTTCAGTTTCTATTAATTCATCTAAGTCTAATTCAACTTCTTCATTGTACAAAAACTCAGGCATTTCAGGTGCTACAGCACCAGGAGTAGCTATAGCTTCATAGAAGTCAAACGCCGTCCTTTCAACTTCACTCACGAAATTTGATAATTCTTCTTCATCCTCATCAATTTTAGAGTGAATTGCAGCCATTCGATCAGACACAAAGGCAAAATAATTTGGAGCAACTTCAAAGGCTTTTTCAGTCCAAGTAAAAGGAATCCAAGCCATTACTTGTTTATTCTTTTTGTCAACAGTAATTTTCAGTTGAGGTCCCGGATATATGATACCTCCACAAGAAACATCATAATTGTTCATATAAGCTAAAACTTTGTAGACATCCTCTTCTCTAGGTGTTTCTCTTAAATTATATTTTGCTTCAAAATAAAAATTAACGCCTCTATAGTTCATGAATATCTCGGGTTGACCAGACCCCTGTATCGGATTAGATTTTGTATCTGAATCTCCAAATAATGATCCCATTATTGAATTACTCCAACCTTGTCTTACTTGTTCGGGTGCATCATATTTGATAACTATATCTTTATTCTTTGAACGGAATTCCCTCAATGATTTGGCATGTGCACTCAATTTTAATCCAGATGCCATTTCACAAAGAATCCATAATGCGTAAATATCAGTCATCTTTTGAGTCTCGACTAATACAGTTTCTTCATAATATGATTGATATTCATCTAAAAATTCTCTCCAAAGTTCTGGTAATTCCCTGTATGCTCTATTTCTGCTCCAAGTTTTAGCTTCAATAATAGCTTCACGATTAATTAATCTTTCTTCTTTCCTTGTATCTTTAGCTTTGGGAATCAATTCAGCCAGCTTCCCATCTCCTAGAACTCCTTTGTGAAACTTACATGCTAAATCTAACTTATCTAACTGTTCTTTTGTCGAATCATCGAGAGGTTGATATTCCTTACCATAAATTGTAGCCCAAGCTTTCTTTTCTCGCTCACGACGATCCATTTCATCTCTAAAGAATATTGCTTCAATGAATACCTCCATATGGAATTTAACTAATAATATATTTGTAGGAGTACTCCACTTTCTTTTACGGATATCTGTGACGTGGGCTGTCGCATATTCAGTTCCTTTCTGCGCTCTAGCTAATGCCGTCTTTTGCCATCTTACAGCTCCCCTTATCTGAGATTTCATAGTCTTACGCTGAACCTCAACTTTGTAAGTATAAGCTCCTTTTTTGATATCATTTGTAACTTTCAATAATTTACTTGAAAATTCCAACAATTTTTCAATATTCAATAATATTTTTTCTTCTTCAATTGAAGAAGTTCCTCCAGGATACATACCTTCAGGTGGTTCATCTGCTCCCGAATTTTTGACTAAATCTGGTATGTGATCATCTCTAAGTTGTTTGAAATTGTCATAATCCATCATACTAGGTGCAATAACTACTTCCAACTTGTTAGAAATAGGGCTGCCTGATTTATTGTGTAAGCTAATTGTGTTTGTACCAATGTAATCTGGAACAACAAATTGCATCGAATGTGTTGTATTAGACCTAACTGGAGGTAAAGTATCTACCTTAGCAGTACCCATCCTAATGTGAATATCTTCTAGAGCTCGAAACGCATTAACATTAAGCATTACAGACTCACCCTCAGTTAAATTATCTGAATGTCCTTCAGGCAACCTTAGCTCTATTGTTGCATCTGGTAAACTCATATCAACCGAATACGCTTAGACCTGGTGAATCTACCATCTTCTCTAAAGTAACTGTAATACTGTGAGTTGGTCCCAATACTTCTTGAGATTTCAGCATTAAACATTTTAATTCATTTCGCTCTAAACCTTCGAGTGCAGGCATTATATTCGATTTAATTACATCTCCAAGAGCTCTATCTAAATCATATTGACCAATAGAATTAAAGACAGTTAACATCGAATCAATAATCACTGCAGGCCCTATCTTTCTGTAAGTTCTAACACCTCTTGCTATTTCATCATCACGTGATTGAGGAAGTTCTTCTTCTTCTAAGAAATTCATAAACTTATTAAAAGCTTTGAACATTATACCTTCATCATCATAAAAATCAAACATCTCTTTTGCATACCAATCTTCTTCAGTTTCAGGACGCTCTGGTGCAATACCTAATTTATTTAATTTATTGAATACAAAAATTGGCATACGCTTGTACTCATCATCTCTGTCTGGCAACCCAATTTCTACAAAAGCAAACCTGCGCATCAAAGCATGACCTACATTGAATAATGTATTCTTATCTTGAGTATTCATAGTTCCAATAATTCTAAACTCTGGAGGCATCATGAAAGGAGCACCACCAGTTTCTTTAGCTGTCAATAAAGCTTGTTTATCTCTGTACTCGAAAACTGTAAATAATTTGCCAAAAGCTTCATCAATATTTGCTCGATTAAACTCATCAATCACGAGATAATGAGGTTTGCCAACATCTTGCATAGTTTTTTCGCAGTTTTTAGCAGCATCTGCTACATAACCATCCTTGAAATAATAACCACCTGAATCATCAGGAGAAATACCACCTATTACTTCAAAATTAGACCATTCGGCATTAGCTGTGACAATAGAATAATTTGGAACCATGCTACCATCTTTGGCCTCATTAACACCGCAAATTTGGCTCAAAAGTAAATTTGCCAAAGCAGTCTTACCAGTTCCTGGATCACCATAAAGCATTATGTTTCGACCGGATTTCAAATGTGTAACTGTTTGGTTAATTGTATCTTCAGTTGTCGAATAATATTTTGACAATTCTTCATAATCTACATTATAATCTACTTTCATAGCCTTACGTATCTTAGGTGTTTCAGCTAATTCTTCTTTTAAATCTTTTTCTAAATCATCTAAGTGAGAAAGATCAGTTCCATAATTTTCGTCTTCGGTTGGCTTGATATCAATAGTCGCTTCAGGGAATTCAGATAAAAGTCGGTCCATTGCATCTTCTAAACTAATATCACCTGAAGATAATGGTGCTGAAGGCTCCTCAGATGTAGACTCTTCTTCAGGTTCAAATGAAGAATCAAATGGATCTGAGGTTGGTGGACTTGATAATTGCATTTCCATCATTCTATCTCTAAACTTCTCTGTTCCGAACTTTATACCATACCAAACAGCCCCACCAGCTACCACAAGTGGAATAACTAACATAACCCAACCAACTGTGTCATCTGGTGCTGAAATATCCTTTTGAGAAAGTAAAGCCGGTGCAATCATCGTTGCAAATAAAGTTCCTATTCCAACGGCAAATAAACCGAAATAGGCGAGCCCTTCCATGCTTTGCTCAGATTTCCTTTTACGATAAAATAGAAAAATGCCCAAGAAAGCAATAGATACAAACAAAACAGTGAGAATTATATCTCCTTGTTCAAAATAAATATTTGCCCTATTTCTTATTAAATTCCAAACTAAAACGAAAAATTGAAAACCAAGACCTAATAGAATCATAAGGAAGTATTTTGCTTCCTCCATGTCCTTTAATCTTATTGTTTGTAGAATATATGCAGCAATACCAAATAAAAGTGCAAGAAGTCCAGCAAGTAAAATTATCATTTCAATAGGTTGTAAATTTACTAGAGCTCTTGTAGGAGTTCCATCTGCAGCATAACATGCATTAAAAATATCTAAATCACTACTTCCATCAAATAATGTACTACAATTAAACCAAGGACCACGTACCCAATTATGATGCAAAGCTGCGAATACTAATGAACCTGCACCTACAAACGAATATATTGTACTTAATGGAGCTTCACTTATATCCTTTCCAGTAACTGCGTAAAGGAAAACAATATAAGAAACAATTATGACAATTAAAGCTGATGTAGCCCCTAATGTACTATAAACCGAACCTAAACCCTCGGCAGGATATAACTCTGAAATACAACCAGTACTACTTGTAGAACATATTTTATCATCATTAACATTAGAATAACCACCTCCAATATATGCATAAATTATAACCATAATCAAAACACAAAATATCAATGGAGCCATGATATTACTATCATTTATGCGCCTAGCCTGAATAAATATGCAAAGACCTAAAAAGATAATTAAACCCAAAACACTCTGGTATTGATTTGCTTTAATATTAAAATTATCAGTCTCCCAACTAGAAGTCAATACTAAGGGACATCCATCGGGATCATTAGCTGCATTACGATTAATCCAATCTGGGCATCGAAGAGGATTGTCATCACTTACATACGCATTAAGATTTTCAGAAGTACCATTCATACCCGCAGCCTTAGACTCAGCATCAGGTCCTGGAATATCTGCCGTAGTATAGTAAAGTACTAAGCCAAGAAGAGCTACTGCTGCCAAAAACTGTAATGCAGGTAAATAGAAACTAGTCCGACCTCTTTTAATTATCGGAGGTGCTGAAGTAGACTTAGGCGTTCCAGACTCTTTTGAGATAGGTGTTTCAACGGATGATGGACCTACATCCTTGGCTCCTGAAAGATTTACACCACAAATATTACAAAATGGCGCATTATCTTCAACCTCAACAGCACAGACTGGGCACTTTTTCATTACATCTCCACTTAGAACATTGGTTAAAAGCTTTTGATTATGGGAAACTCTCTTAATAACCATTTTAATGCGAATATAATGACTGAAGATTTAATGACTCTAAGAGACTTAAGAGTCCAAACTTTTAAGGAAAGAAGAGAGGGGAGATTAACCAAATTATCCTCTGCTTTTTATAATAGAATGGGGAAATTAGAAAAACAGATAAGAGAAGTTATTGAAAATACAAAGAATGATCCTAATAGATTTGAAAAGGCTAACTCTGACATAAGAAAATTCATGGATATGAAACTTGAATTACACAAACATAGAGAAAGAAAACTTACTGATTTAGCTCGTGAAAAAGTAAATGGCCAAAGTCCAGATACTGAGAATGCACAAAAAAATGAAATAGAATATCTTGTTGCACTTTGTGGTGTAATAGAGGACCACCGGAAGAAAACACTATTAAGTAAAAATATAGAATCTACTAAAACAATAGACAATATCAAAGAAGAAGAAATTGAAAAAACAAAAATTAAAGAAACAAAGATAAAAGAAAATGAGACGGAGAATACAAAAATTAAAGAACCTAAAATTGACTTATTAGAAAAAAACATAGACAATAAAGAATATGTTAAAGTAGAGATTTTGGAAGATTTGCCAACATTTACAGGAATGGATGCAAATAATTATACTCTGAAAAATAATGATGTTGTAGATATACCAATCTATAACGCTAAAATGCTTAGTGATGCAGGGAAAGTTAAAATCATTAAAGAGGTGAAGGCTTGACTTATAGGCTCGATGATGATGGAATCATAATAACTGAACAAAGATTGGCTGCTCAAATATACAATAAAGGAAAAACAGGTACCCCTTTAGAGAGAGGTGAACTCCTTTTGAGAAAAGAGGAAGCTCTTTATTGCAATTACAGAAAAGACATTAATTTAACTGAAAAAGAAATAAAAAAATTTAAAAATAATAATCTCACTCATATCGTTTATAGAGATTTAAAAGAAAGAGGCTTAATGGTCAAAGTTGATGAACATGGACTTCGGCTATATGACCGTAATACGCCCACGAAAGGCCAATCATCAGCTATAATTCTAGCCAAGAATTTCAAAAATGAAATTGACTTTAAGGATATTTTTAAAGAACTTGACAAAGGATTAGAAAGGCGAATCCAAATTGCTATTATTGATATTGAAGAAGATGTTGTTTATTATGTTACAAAAATCATAGAGTGGCCAAAAACTAAATTAAAAGAAAATGGAAATATACCAATAAAAGATCCTGAAGTAAAGGAATTAATAGAGAAAGGATATCAAATTAATTCCGGACTTAAATTTGGGACTCATTATAGAGTTTACAACTATGAATCAAAACACGCACCATGGCTCATACACATTGTAAAAGATGGAATAACGTGGTTAGATATTACAAGAATGGTGAGGGTAGGACATGGTGTCAATAAAACTATAGTTTTAGCATACAAAAAAAGATGGATTAGCCTTGAATGGATAAAACCTTGATAATTTAAAAATTAGGCACTTGGCTAAGAAAGCTTATATAATATAATACAAACCACGGAATTAACATGGCATTACTTGAAGTTAAAGATTTAAAGAGAGGTTTTGGATCTAAAACTTTTAACACTAGAATAGAAGTTCTAAAAGGTGTAAATTTATCTATTAAGAAAGGTGAATTAGTTGCACTTATGGGGCCTTCTGGTTGTGGTAAATCAACCTTATTAAATATTATAGGAGGATTACTTCGGGGTGATTCTGGACAAATAGAACTGGAGGATACTAATTCATTAGGTACTATTAGAAAAGTATCTAATGCAAAAGATAAACTTGAAGAAAAATTAAACAAAGATCTTGATGGTGATGGGAAAATTGGAAATATCAATAAATTCATTTATGGTACTAAAAACCCAAACAAAGTTGTTAACGTCAGGAGAAATGGTATTGGCTGGATATTTCAAGATTTTCACTTACTTGAACAATTAACAGCTCATGACAATGTTGCATTAGCACTTGAAATAAAGGGAATGAAAAAAGAAAAAGCTGATGAAAAGGCTATAGAAGCATTAATCAAAGTAGGATTAGAAGACCGCATAGATTTTCCTGCCGGACAATTGTCTGGAGGGCAACAGCAAAGAGTTGCTGTTGCACGAGCAATTTCAGGTTCAAGAACACTTTTGCTTGCGGATGAACCAACGGGTAATCTAGACGTGAAAAGTGGGGAGGATGTTTTAAATCTCTTCAAAGAACTTTGCAGTGACCCAGTGAACCCCATTTCCATACTAATGGTGACACATGATCCTATGCTGGCAACAAAAGCTGACAGAATGTTACTAATGAAGGATGGTATCACTGCTGCATCAAACATCAAAGATGCTTGGGGGTTAACGGAATAATGTGGATGATACTGAAAATTCTAGGAGAATTTACTTTGATAAAAAAACTAGCTAACTGGCTATTTAATCTAAAAAACTGGTTTTTAAATGTACCAACTTCAGCTCCTATAGCTCTCAGAAGAACATGGAGAGGAAGAGAAAGAGCAATTGCTGTTATCGCTGGCGTCTTCTTGGCTACTTTAGTAATAACTACTGTATTTGCCTACGGAAGTGGACTTTCAAAAGCTGCACTAAAAGATGGCGTTGATGATTTATTATTCGATGGGAAAGTAGATTTTCGTCAAGATCCAGGAAACGATGTTTTAGGGAGAACAAATGATTCTGTAGTTTGGGAATCGGTTTGTGATGAATTAACTCAAAAAGAAGAATTCGATGATTGTGGAATTGTTTTTGGAAGACAGGGAATACGTGTAGATGGTTTCTTTGATGAAGGATTTTTTACACCACAACCACTTAATGTTGAAAATATAGAAGGTACTGGAAATTGGAATAATGTAAGTCTAGACTATCCTGAAGCATTAGAATCAGGACCTCCAATCAATGATGAACGAATAATTAGGTTTTATGGTGACGGAATATGGGATGGTGAACTAGGAGAAAGGCATTCTAAAGACATAATGTATGGCGAGTGGCCTATATCTGGAAAAAAAGCAACAGAAATGAGAGCTGTAATTTTACCTTCCAAATTGGCCAGTCAAGCCGGTGTTGAGATAAATGATACAATAAGTTCACTAACATTTTCATATGTTACAGATGTAAAACTATTCTCTGAAGAAATGCCAGGGTGTGACGCTAAAAATATTGAATATGGACCTGTTGACAATGGACACAAATATTGCAGACATAATATGACCGTTACAAATCTTACAATAGCTGCAATTTATCAAGAAAAAGGGGCTGGAAACCCTACTATCCTATTTGATCCGGTAATTATTCCCTCAGAAATATTAGATGAAACTCAAAAATTAACGTTAATGAATTATGATCACGGATATCTTGGTTTCGCTCTTGACAGAGACAAATTGCCCTCTCAGACTGCAGACCTTGCTGCAGACTATTTAGATAACTTATATGAAGAAATTACAGAAAAAAGAATAACTGTGTTGTACGCTGCAAACGGAACTACACCTCGAACGAAAGAAACTCTAACTGCTGAAAATATAGTAGGTGTTCTAAGTGGATCACAAAGTGAAAAAGATTGCGAAGATAATACAATAAAAGCTCAATGTTTTGTTACTAATGTCACTAATCTGAAAAATTTTGAGCATTCCAATAATGAACCAATAGATTATTTCATTATGGATTCACAATATTTAGGTTCAAGAGCTGAAATAAATGGAACTCTCGTAGATTCATGGGGAGGATATGCTGATGGAGAGGTTGAGCTAATCTACACTGATTTAATTAGTGGAACAATAATCTTTCTAAATATTTTCTTAGGACTTGTAGCTATTTTTAATTATATTCTAGCAATACCAATTGTAGTATTATCGTTCTCCGTATTAATATACGGACTACAATTGTCTCTCGAACAAAGAAGAAGAGAAATTGCAATACATAGAGTTATTGGAGGAACCCAAAGTGGTTTGAGAAAAATGCTTACTTCTGAGGTAATAATCGTTAGTACATTGGCATTTATTGGCGGCTATATCCTTTCAATAGGTATTGTTCCAGATTTATTATCTGCTGTTGGATTTATGGACTTCGAGCGGAACAGTGATTTGGATGAATATCGATGGAATAACTTAGGTGCTGTTGCATTAATCTTCACAATAGCAGTCACAATAGGAATTGCTTGGTATTATGGAAGGACTAAGGCTAAAGAATTCCTTGAACAAGAAATTGAAGAAGGTGTTAAAAATAATGTGAAGAAGGCTGAACCAAGATTCTGGCTTCCTCTTATTGCCTTCCTAATAGGCATTTTCACAGCAATGGAAATTTGGATAGAAGATAATGGAGGTCTAGGAGGTATTGGAGAAGACGGCTTAATTACTAATTTCATAACTGATGGTCTACTCAAAATATTCGCCCCATTCCTACTGTGGATTGGAGGTGCCATAATATTAGGCAGAATAGGTGCCAAAGGACCTGAAATTCTAGTTAAAATATTCGGAAGAACTGCCCTTCTATCTGACATTAAAAGGGGATTAACCAATTCTACCTCTTCAGACACTGTAAACAGATTAGCAGTTATCATGTTGTTGACATTATCTATTGTAACTTTAGCAGCTATACAAGGTTATACTGGGACTGATGTAGATGAAAGAACTGCATCAGCAGATATTGGAGCAGATCTGCAAATACAATTTGTAGATCCAATCTCCAAAGAAGAAGCCCAAAGCGCAGTAGAAAAGGCAATAGACAAAGTAAATGACAATGAAATAAAAGAGATAAAATCTAGTGTTTCAGTCGGAACAATATATCCGACTACAAAAGGTAATTCTGGAATTATTACGACATATGTCATATTTGATAATTCTGAAAACACACTTATTTGGGATCAACAAGCAGTACCAGATAGAAATATTGATAAAACAATGAATAAATTAGCAAATGATGGTTTCACTGCTGGTGAAGGTGCCATCAGTTTACTCGATTTACCTGAAGAGGATGATAGAGGGATAGGTCCTGAATCAGAATCTGAAAATTCTGGATTTGAATATAAAATTATCTTAGAATACCCTGAATATGTATTTAGGATGAATCAAAATTATAAATATGAAACATACGAATTAAATATTACAAATGGTTCATTGAAACAAAATTGGACTAATAATTTGACTGCTGGTTCTTGGATTGTTATAAATAACTTGGATAACACAACATATAACTTAACAATTGAAAGCATTATTGGAAATAATACATTACCAATTACGAGTGGAAGTAATTTCACTTTATTCCTTGAAATTCCACCATTTGTTGATAATACGTTAAATTTCAATATAACAATTGACAATGATAATATAACACAAAATAAATTTGGATTTGGAGTAAGAAGTAGTAATCCCTCTCTTGAAATTGATTATGCAAATAGCACCTTTAGAGAAACTCAAATTACGTATCTTGGGAAACATGGATGGATTCCAGGAATTTCTGCAACCGATACAAATAATGCTATTATTTTGGGGGAAAATTCATACAGGAAATTAGTAGGGGAAGATATAGCTGACTCTTATGTCTCTAATATTTGGTTTTTCGAATTGTGTGACCAAGGAAAAGAAGATTGTAAAAAAGCACTAGCTAGAATTGCTAGTGAAATGACTAATAATGAAATAGTATTTAGTTCAGAAGATTGGGCATCATCCCACGAAGAAGTTGAAACAAATGGAGGTCTAATATTTGGTACACAAGGATTACTAAGTCTACAATTTATGATTTCATCAGTTGCAGTTGTAGCTTCAGCTTTTGTATTCTTATCTCTTGTCTTAGACCAAAGAAGCAAAGAATTAGCGATTCTTCAAGCTATAGGGGCAAGCCCAAATCAAATCAGAAAATTAGTCCTCTTTGAAATCTTATCTATAATTATTGTTAGTATGACTCTTGGAGTATTATTAGGAGTTGGAGTTGCTCAAACGTTCAACGGATTTTTCTTTGTATTTGGATATATCTTCCAAATATTCCTAGGTAATGCAACACCGATAGATAGAGAATTGGTTTGGCCATGGGCTGAAATAATAATTGTAAATATTTCAGTTCTTATCGCCGTAATAATAGCTCTAGTATTAACAACGAGAAAAGTACTGAATGCAAATTTAGCAATGATATTAAAGGGGGAATAATGAGCAAAGAAAAACCTTTTGAACATACTGTAGGCCAAGGTAAAGAAAGTGGAAATACTGAGGAAGAAATACTAAATGCAAATATGGAGTTTAAAAAAACACAAATAGAGAAAAGTATATCTTCTGACAAAAAAGAAATTCTAAATGCCAGTGGACTATATCATGTATACGAATCAAAAGCTTTAGAAGGAAATGTAGTAGCACTAAGAGGGTTACATGTTAGTGTAAACAAAGGAGAAGCTGTTGCCGTTGTAGGACCTTCAGGCTCTGGAAAATCCACTCTTCTAAAATGTCTAGGAGGACTAATGAAACCTTCTGCTGGAGGTGTCATAATGGGTGGTGAAGCAATTACGCGTATGCAAGGCTCTGAACTTGTTGAAATGCGTCAAAAAACTGTTTCTTTTATTTTCCAGGAATCGAACCTATTACCTGATCTTAATGCATTAGATAATGTTGCACAACCACTAATTCATCAGGGTGAAATGATAAAGAGTGCTCAGAAAAAAGCTATAGATTTATTAGATTTCTTAAAAATGAAAGAAAGAGCATACGGAATGCCTGAAGAATTATCTGGGGGTGAACAACAAAGAGTCGCGATTGCAAGAGCACTAATTACTAATCCAAAACTTATTCTTGCTGACGAACCCACTGGAGCTTTAGATCCAATAACTAGTAGAGAAGTTCTTGGTTTATTCAAAGAATTGCATGAAGAAAGAGATGTTGCATTCCTAATAGTTACACATAGTAGAGAAGTAGCTGCATTTGCAGATAGGTCCTTAGAATTAAGAGATGGAAGATTTGTGGCTCAACACGGGAATACTGTTGATATTACCGATCTAAACGTCAGTCGGGAAATTATAATAGATGATACTGGAACTGTAACTTTACCACCTGATCTTTTAGCCGAAATTGGAGGTTCAGGTAGATTTGAAATACCTACTGCAGAACAAAATGAAATCAGCTTTTCAAGAGTAGAAGACGAAAGAGTTGAAATTGATGAAAATACTACACTTGTCTTATCTCCGATTTGTCCTGCATGTAACCATGATTACAAGAAAGATAAGATGCAAATGTGCCCTGAATGTGGATCTAGTCGGCCAATGGTCAATGCTGATTAAAGTCTAACAATAGTCTAGGAGTATTACTATCAATAAGAGGTATATTATTTTCATATATTGGTTTAATAAAATCCTCATAAAATTCCAAATACTTAGGAATATTCAATCCCATAAATTTTGTAGGCTGAACCTTAGATAGAAGAGACATACCAGATTTAGCCAAATTACGGGCACCAATCAAATCTTGAATTTCTAAACTAGCCATTCTAATTTTCAATAAAGCAGCTCCCAACTTTATCAATCCTTGTAGAAACATATGTTCACTACTATTTCTTACAGAGACAATCCATAAACCTTCCCAAGCTTCATGAGCTTCCCAATAAAAATGGAAATTGTAAAGATCAATTCCAAAAAGATAATCTGGATTATTAGCCCATAATTCTGAATCCCATTCAACAACCTCTTCTTCATTATGTTGAAAACTATGCCCTTCTGGGCTGTTAGTTGGATGTGGATGAACTCCTGGTATGAACCTATATGGGGGGAACTCAGAGCTTGAATATCTCTTCCCTCCTATATTTAACTCAGTTTCCGAAGAAGCTAAGGGATAATCTTTCATTTTTGGTTTTTTATACTTTCCTTAATTGCATTGGTAAATGACAATACATCTTCTTCATTATTGTAAAGATAAACACTAGCTCTAGCAGTTCCTTCAATACCTCTTGAATTAAACCAAGAATGAACACAATGCATACCACTACGTATTGCAATATTATATTCTTCATCTAAATGCATGGCTACTTCTGTAGGATCCCATCCATCTAGATTGAATGAAAAGATACCCCCTCTTTGGTTAACATCAGATGGACCAACAATATTCAAAGATTCAACATTTTCTAATTCTTTAGTCATTAATCTATTCAACTTATTTTCATGAGCCTGAATCTTATCTCTTCCTATATTCATAATATATTCTGCAGCTGCACCAGAACCAATAGCTCCTGCATAATTCTGTAATCCAGCTTCAAAACAAGATGGAGGTGGTAATAATTTATAATCTTCATAAGTCGAATTAACAACTGTTGAACCTCCTACATATGTTGGAATTAAATTTTCCAATTCATCATACTTACCATACAAGGCACCCATTCCACTAGGTCCACAAAATTTATGTGCACTAACTGCTGCAAAATCTACATCTAAATCTACAACATTAATTTCCTTATGGGGGGCTGATTGAGCAGTGTCCATCATTACCTTTACACCACTATCATGGCAAATTTCAATTATCTCTTTAGCTGGATTTGAATGGCCATCCAAGTTTGAAGTATGAACAAAACTGAATAATTTTGTTTTACTACTTAGACTCTCTTTCAAAGCTTCAATATCAAAAAAATAATTATCCTTAGCTGGCAATACGTCATACTTTATCCCTTTGTACTTAGCCAGGTGATGCCAAGGCACTACATTCGCATTGTGCTCTTTATCAGACGTTAAAACTTGATCTCCTTTGCCCAGATTTAGGCCATTCGCCACTATGTTCATACTTTCAGTTGCATTTTTAGTAAATATAATCTCAGACTGGTTTTCAGCCCCCATAAATCTACGAATACTATCACGAGCCATTTCAAAGTTCTCTGTTACTTGCCAACTTAACTTATGTACTGAACGGCCTCCACAAGCAGGATAATTGGTATAATAATCAGTTACAGCATCAATAACAGCTTTTGGTCTTAATGTCATACAAGCACTATCCAAATAAACCGGTGGGTTCTCTGAATTCAAAATTGGAAAATCTTTTCTGTACTTAGAAATATCCATAGCTATCTACCTTTAACAGCCGTATAATTTAAAGACCATCTTAAACAATAAATCTTTTATACAACTACAACAGCCAAACACCATGAGCTGCCTTACAAATCTACCAAATGATTTAGAATTGACTGTTACGTGCGCAACAGAAATAGCAAATTTTGGTCCTGTTGCTGCTTTATTGACTATCCTTATTGGTATTCCACTGATAAGGCTAGTTCTAAGATATGTAAAACAGTTATTTGAAAAATATCATTATATAGATGAAGGAATTGAAAATTTCCTTTACAGAATAGTGAGTGTGACTCTTTGGATAGTTATCCTTCTAACTGCTGCAAATGAATTGGGAATAAATGTGGCCGGAATTGTGGCCGCTCTTGGTATTGTAGGATTAGCAATGGCTTTTGCAGCCCAAGACACAATTGAGAACATTATTGCTGGTGTTTTCCTTATGGTAGATAGACCATTCAGAGAGGGTGACCGAATATTATTACCTAAGAAGATAGGAAGCCTGTATTCAAGCTGGGGAGACGTTATTGAAGTCGGTCTTAGAACTACAAGAGTTAGATCTACAGATGGAGTACTATTAACTATTCCAAACAAAAATCTAACAAAAGATACAATCGCCAATTTTAACCATAAAGATGACCGAAGGCTTCGAGTGAGAATCAGATTAGGATTAGTACCCACCTGGGAAAATGTATCTAAGGGAGAAGAAATCGTAGAAAATATTGCTAAAGGTCATGATGATATTTGTCAAGAAGAACCAAAACCACCTCAAATTGTGTTGAGAGATTTTGGAGACCAAGAAGTTATCATGGAGATTCGATACTATGTTCCTGATGCACCTCAAATGAGAAGTACTAAATCATATTTTGTCAAAGAAATTTTGAAACAATTCGAAGAACAGGGTGTAAGATTAGCCTATCCAACAAGGTTAATTATGAAAGAAGATATTGAATAAATAAAGCAATAGTGAACTTTATTATTATCTGTCCTATAAGATGAAATATGTCATTTGAAGTACCTGATTTACCGTACGACTACAGTGCCCTTGAGCCATACATAGATGAAGAAACTATGAGAATACACCATGACAAACATCATGCTGCATATGTTAACATGTTGAATGGTGCAGTCAATGCTGCAGGGATAAAAGGAAAATCTGTAAAAGAATTAATCACAGATTTAGATTCTATACCTGAAGCTCAAAGAGGAGCTGTGAGAAATCATGGCGGAGGACACTTCAATCACTCCATGTTTTGGGAAGTTATGGGACCTGTAAATGGTGAAATGAGCTCGGATTTAAACACAGCACTATTGGGAACTTTTGGTTCATTAGATGATTTCAAAGCAAAATTCCAAAACGCAGGAATGACTCGCTTTGGTTCTGGTTGGGCCTGGTTATGTTCTAATAATGGAAAATTAGAAATATGTTCTACTGCAAACCAAGATAATCCAATAATGGGAAACAAATATGGTGGTACTGATGGAGAAGTGCCAATTCTAGGAATTGATGTTTGGGAACATGCATACTATCTGAATTATCAAAATTTGAGAGCCGATTATATTTCTGCTTTCTTCAATGTTGTTAATTGGGCTGAAGTATCAAAACGCTACTCTGAAACACTCTGATTTCCTAACTCAGAAATAAGATTACCGATCAATAGCGCACTACCACCTACAATTAACCAAAAAGAAAATTCTGTCATGTCCATTGATATTGCCAATAATGTAGCCCAAACTGGCTCCAATGCATAAAGTATAGCTGCCCTAACTGGATCCATATGCTTTTGATACATATTTACCATAGCAAGTGCTCCAAATGTACCAAATATTGATGATAAGAGTAAAGGATACAAAAAGTTAGTATCTTTCAATAGCCCTACAATATCTAATCCTCCAATATCAAAGTAAAGAAACAAATCAAATAATAAGAAGCAAAGAATAGTTGATATTGTAATAGAAGTAAAAGTTAAACCAATTGGAGATGCTCTCTTAGTACATATGTCTGTGAAAATGATATGACCTGCAAACATCAATGCACAAAGTATAGTTAACCATTCAGAAATATCATAATGCAATTGGGGAGGTCCTTGAATAAAACCAGCTCCAAATGTTGCTAATATTACACCTATAACCAAATTCCTACTCTGTAATTTCCCTGCAAACCACGCCAAAATCAATGCTGTAAATAAAACATAAAGACTTGTCAGAAAAGCCGATACTGCTGGAGAAATACCCTCCAAACCAACCATTTGAAAAACAAAACCACCCACCATAAATAATGCCAGAATTGCTCCATCATTCCATACTTGATATCCTTTTATTTCTTCCTTGATCGATGGAACAAAGATAAAGAACAAACCAATAGCAAATCCAAACCTTAATGCAACAAAAAGTGTTGCGACTATATTTGTTTGATTACCTGAACTATAAATTTCTGCAGTGTCTAAAGCTTGCTTAAGCCAAACAAAAGTCCATCCCCAAATTATTGTGACTACAAAAAGCGATATTGTAGCCTTTTGTTTCACACTACGCCCTGATCCATCATTGCGTTTGCAACCTTGATGAAACCTGCAATATTAGCTCCCATAACAAGATTACCTTTCTGATCATATTCTTCTGCAGCATCTGAACACTGCTTGTGAATACCTGTCATAATATGATCTAATTTAGAATCAACTTTTTCACTTGTCCAATCATCAAAAGCTGCATTCTGTGACATTTCAAGAGCCGAAACTGCAACACCTCCAGCATTAGCTGCTTTAGCTGGACCAAACAAAATACCTGCCTTATTCAGAATTTCATAAGCAGCTGGTGACGTTGGCATATTTGCACCTTCACAAACAGCAAGACAACCATTCTTCACCAAATTTTTAGCCCCTTTTTCTTCAATTTCATTTTGGGTAGCACTAGGAAGAGCAATATCACAAACTTCACCCCAAGGTCTCTTACCTTCATGATAAACTGCACCTGAATATTCTTTAGCATACTCTTTGATTCTGCCTCGCCTATTATTTTTCAAATCCATTATCCAGGCTAACTTATCTTCATCAATTCCATCTTTATCAAAAATATAACCGCTAGAATCGGACATTGTAATAACTTTACCACCATAACTCAATACTTTTTGGGCACAAAACTGAGCTACATTACCGCTACCAGATATTGCACATTTCTTATCTTCAATACTATCTCCTTTAGATGCAAGCATCTCTCTCAGGAAGTAAACTTGTCCATATCCCGTCGCTTCAGGTCTAATTAATGATCCTCCCCAACCATGGCCTTTTCCAGTTAGAACACCTTCCCATTTACGAGTTAAACGCTTGTACTGTCCAAACAAGAAACCTATCTCACGACCTCCAACACCTATATCTCCTGCAGGTACATCTATATTAGCTCCAATATGTCTAAATAATTCAGTCATAAAAGACTGACAAAATCTCATTACTTCTAAGTCTGACTTACCCTTAGGATCGAAATCACTACCTCCTTTACCACCTCCAATAGGTCTTGTAGTCAAAGCATTCTTTAGAATCTGCTCAAAACCTAGAAATTTAATAATTCCTAAATTTACAGTAGGATGAAAACGTAATCCACCTTTGTAAGGACCAATTGCACTGTTGAATTCAACACGCATTCCTCTGTTAATTTGTACTTCTCCATTATCATCTACCCAAGGAACTCTAAATGATATCACACGTTCTGGTTCTGTTAATCTTTCTAAAATACGTGCATCTTGATATTTTTTGTGCTTCTGGAATACGGGTTCCAGAGTTTCGAGAACTTCCCAAACCGCCTGATGAAACTCAGGTTGATCTGGATCCCTAAGTTTTACTCTATCAAAAGCTTCTTTGACATAGCTCATGGATAGCTAGTTTGATAGAACTGAGTCTATAAAGATATCTATTCAAAATATATCTTTCTGCCTATTTCAGAATCAAAACTATCTTGCTAAAGAACCCATAGGATCCCAAGGCGGTAGACCAATAGGTTTAGCATTATATTGAGATATAAGTTTTTTAGTTAAGTGTTTTTTATGCACGACAACTTCATACATAAATTGATCAAACCAGGGATCTGTCATTATATCAAACCCTTTTTCACCATGATCAGCACCCCAACTATTCTCCACACGCCATTTAATAGGCATTTTATCTTTAAGATCAACACCAGTGAATAACATAGCATGAGTCATTACACTATCACCATAATCTAACCTTTCAGCTTTATTCATGCTGAAATTAGTATCAAAGAATTTATCAAATTCAAACAAATTTGTATCCATTACTCCATGTTCTCTAGTGAAAAACTTACCCACATCACACCCAAACCATACTGGATCATCTGCTTTTATTGACTTAATTGTGTATTTTTTTAGTTCTTCAGTTTTCAAATTTAAATAACGAATTATGTTACCACCAGAAACATTTCCTAAATATTCTACAGTATATGTTTTATTATATTCTGCAAAACTACGAGGATCATTAATCAAACAAACAAAGTCATTTAGATTAATATTTACATGTTTCTTGAAAAAAGATTGTGGTGTCATATCTGTAAATCTCTTAAATTTATCCTTTTTATCACGAATAGACCAATCAAATTTTTCTGGAGGAGTTCCTAAACTTATGCATAACATTTGATAGATTGTGGAAAGCATATCATCCTTCATCTTGCCAATTACTGCCTTGGAAGAACCACTACTAACTGCTGCTCGCAGCTCTTTTGCACATTCTCTTAATTTACGAGTAATTAATTTGTTCATTTGTGCTGAATGACTACTATGATAACTTTCCGCCATCACTTTCTTAGGTACTGTACCGTATTTCATCAAAAGATTAACGAACATATCCCACTGTCCCCCATCTTGTATTGGGCTATCAAGAAGATGCATGACTAATCTATCTCCTGTATCTTTGTCAGCAGTTTCAATAATATTTTCTAAGAAATAATTAGCCTTTTCAAGTTTATCATAAAACATGAAATAATTTTGTGAAAATTCAAAATTTTTAAGCTTATATTTTCTACCTAGATAAATTCTTAACAAATTGAGACCTGCAAAACCCCAACATCTGCCACTTCGCATTTGACTTGTAGCTTTCATTTCACCACTTACTTTATTTGAAAAAGTATGATCTATTTCTCTAAAAGCTTCCCAATTCATTGCCAACTTGCGAACATCTGTTCGAGTAGCTGCATTCATTGATATTCTTGCTTGATTATTAGATTTAAATTTTGCCAGATAATTATTAACATTTGTTAAACTAATTTCTTTACCCATGAAGTATGAGGTAGTAGCCGATATAAATTAACTAAGGGATCTAGACGGTATCCTTTTACTCATTACCTTCCTCCAAATTATCGGGATTTGAGCAAGATAAAAACAGGCAAAATAGCCACTTGGTAAAGTCGGAGCTCCTTCATAGGATTTTAACGACTGATAAGGTCGGTTAGCAAAAAGATGGTGATCACAATGCCTAGTTAATTCAACTAAAACATAACGACTGAGCCTGGCATTTGACTGCCAACTAATTTGTGCCGTTACCTTGTCACTGACTTCACGCCTTAAACCCCAATGACGAATATAATTGACGTATTCCAGAAGGTAGATTGCAACTGCACATTGTCCTAAAAATGCCCATAGAACATTAATTCCAAACAAGTAGTACAATGCAGCTAGAGTTGAAATCTCAATCAAAAGAAATAAACTTGCATGGTGGAAAAATAAGGAATTGCTCCGGCTCATTTCTATCTTCCATGAATCCACAAATTGTTTTGGTACTGTAGTCAAAACGAAATACTGTAAACCGTGTTCTGCTTTGGCTGATGCCGGATCTAGATCAGTGCCAACATACTTGTGATGACCTCTTACATGTTCGCACTCAAAATGTAAATATGAAGCAGTCCAAAGTAGGAGATAACCACAATATTTAGGAAAGCCTTTGCGATGAATTAACTCATGAGCTACTACTATTCCTGAAATTCCAGTACTTAACCCCGTTGATAAAATGGATAAAACAAGATAATGAGTTTCAGGATTTGTTAATACAAAATTTATGAAAGAACCAACAGCAAAAAATTGCAAGATAACATGCATGTACAAAATTGTATCAAAGAAAACAGGTGAAGCATCTTCTGGATTACTATCTTCTCCTTCACCCAAAATCAAATCAAGTAAAGGAAAAACAACTAACCCGAGAAATGTAGATGTGCCAACATAAAAACCGCCATAGTAATTTCCAATAATTACTGATAAAGGAATAACCAAACCGAGGAAATAGTATGGTTTAGGAGTTATACTTGACATCTATTTCAACCTCAAACGATGCAACTTTTCGTATAGTGAATAACATTTCTGGTAAAGCAGCTCATATTCTTTGGGAACATCTTCTTTCTTAGATTTATAATCATTAAAACCCGTAGAATTCATAACATTTTTGTACCAATATTTACCCCAATTACCGTCTGTATCTCTTGGACCTCTAGACCAACTTAACATTTCTTCTGAAAAGGTAACACCTATATTTTTACATAATTTACTCAAAATATCTCTAGGATTCAATAACACATCCTTGGCATCAACAATAGGAGGGATTTCACCAGTAATATTTTTTACATATTCAAATATTTCATTTTGTTCTTCTAAACCCAACAAATGCATATTCAAATTTGGATGAACTCTACTGTATGAAATTATCATATCCTTAGGGTCTCTTATCAAAAAACAATTGACTACTGATTTCATCCATTCTCTATCTATTGACTCTAGAAAGTGATGAGTTATGTGCTTTTGATAATATATTGAACAACTCTGTTTAGTGTCATTTACTAACCCCTGAGAAACCTTGTCACTATCTAATTCTCCTTCACTAATCACCTTATCTCTTCCCGGATGATCTAAATCATTTTGACTCAAATAATAAGCATAATATGGCTCATCAATAACAAATGTATCTGACCTACTTCCCCATGATCTCATCATTGCTGTAGATATATTGCGAGGACCAGACCACATTGCTATACGAATCAAATAGAAGTCTCCAAATCAACTAAATCGTTGTAATATGATTGGATTAAAGTAACCAATGAATCCTTGCCTAAGACATTTAATTCGTGATCGTCAATATCGTAAACTGGTAAAACTCCAGCAAATGTTCCAGTTACAAAAGCTTCATCGGCATCATAAACTTCAGACAGAGTGAAATTTTTCTCATATAGTGGTATTGAATTTGCATTACAAATATCTATAACATTTTTCCTCGTAACTCCGCCCAAACAATATTCACCAGTAGAGGTCCAAACTGCCCCATCTTTAACAACAAAGAAATGAGTCGAATTACATGTTGAAACGTAACCATGTGGATCCAACATTAAACCTTCATCACCACCTTTCCTTTTAGCTGAAATACATGCTTGAATACAATTAAATTTACTCAAACTATTAACCCTATGGTCTTGCATATCTGGAGATCCTCGAATAACATCTACTGAGACTAATTTAATTCCATGTTCTATCGTTTCAGGATTTGGTTGTTTATATTCAGGAATTACCACAATCGTAGGACCTGATATTGTGAATTTGGGATCTTGATAAGGTGTAGATTTAATCCCTCGAGAAATTATTAATCTGACGTGAACACCATCGCTCATTTTATTCCGTTTCACAGTATCATATAGTATATCTTTAATTTCATCTAAATTTTTCTCAATATCCATATCAATCTGAGAAGCTCCCCAAAATAATCTTTCAAGATGCTTATCTAAAAAAGCAAATTTACCGTTATGTAATCTAATCCCTTCCCAAACACCATCTCCAAGTAAAAAACCACTGTCAAAAACAGATATTGAAGCATCATGCCTTGGATAATATTTGCCATTAATATATATTAAAATCTCGGTATTTCTAGGGTCTTCCAAATAGTCATGTGTACCAAAACTATGATTCATTTGCTAGCTCCACAACATCGTCTGCACAACCCCAAGAAAGTGTAACTCCCGAACCACCATGTCCATAATTGTGTATAATTGGCCTTCCAAATAATATTTCTTTTTCAAGCCTAACTTCACTTCTTCCAGGACGTAAGCCAACCATGTCTTCTATTATTTCTGCATTCTTTAGTTCTGGTATTATCTTAATGCACTTTTCAAGAATATGCTCTCTATCTTCAATTCGAGCATCCAAACTCCAATCATTAGTTTGGGCTACACCACCCAGAATCATGTCATTGCTCCTAGGTACTATGTAAGCTAGTGTTGAAATTTGTTGATCTAAGTGCATTTCCCTAATATTTGTTTTAACACGTATAACTTGTCCCCTAACAGGATATACTTCATCATCATTCACCAAATTTTTAGATTCGATTCCAGTGCAATTAACAATAAAATTATATTCAGAACTTATTTTTGAAAAGTCTTCGATTTTTTTTACTATTAAATCTCCACCAAGTTCTTCGTAACGATTCATAAGCCACTTTAGGTATATCGGCATTTCAATAACTGAATTAATAAAAGAAAAACATTCGCTGTAACCTTCAGGTAGGTCGTCCTCCAATCTCTTGAAACCAACAACAAAATCTTTCCAATAAGGATCTGGCTGCTTTTCTCGGAAATATTCATATGTCTGAATCATAGAAACTCCAGTCTGTGGAAAACGGGAAAGGACCTTTAGTACGTCATACGTCTCAGAACCCCACACATTTGTTTTTTCAACTGGAGCTGAAAGAAAAGGGTACCACAAAGCTGCAGCCACATCTGAAGTAGTATTTGGTGAGAGCTGAGAACTCCATATACTTACCTTCCAATCACTTTCTAAAAGGCGAATAGCAGATGATAAGCCACTAACACCTGCACCAACAACAAGGCAATGACCTCTACTCACAATACCCCTTGAACCTAGTATGTTATGAATTTATGCTCAAAACAAGTTAATTTTGTGTCCCACCTTTTTAGGTTTTTTAGCTATAGTAGAACATTTGATAATATATCCTCTATTAACTAAAAAAATAATATAATCCTTTTACCGTTAACTTTATATATTATGTTTTATAGTTTGTACTATGTTAGGATACCTGAAATTTGCCGTAGTCTTTTTGCCTTGGGAACTTATTGTCTTGCCGATTTTAGCATATATATTCTAACCAAAAAATAAATAAACGAGGAAATCTATGTTCATTTTTTATAATATTTTAAAACTAACAGCAAGTGTAATAGAAAAAATAATTAAGGGCCTTCTTTTTTAGTTAATTGTGAATATTACTGAATATTGGAAAACAATTATAGGGATTACGCTGGGTATTTCTCTCCTAGTTTTTGGTTTAGTATTTTGGAACAGTGCAACAGAAGATTACTATAATCCTGTAACTGATCAAACAAATAAAGTTGAAACTTGTTCAGATTACATGCAATATCCAATGTTCTCCATTGGTGACAGAGATGAATGTTCACAAAAGAAAAAAATTGGAGGGGCCTTTCTTAGTTCTGGAATCCTAATTCTTTGGGCTACAATTTACATTAACAAAGATTATTTAGAAAAGATAATGAAGGATAAAAATCTACTATAGTTCAAAATATTATTTTGAAAATAACTTATATAGTATCCATTTATAAAATATCATGAATAAAGTAGCAATGATTGTCATTGGAGTTGGAGCACTTATTACTTTAATCGGTATTATATTAGTGACTGGTATAGAAGAAAGAACGGAAGAAACCCTTGAAGAAGGATACCTATACGAAGGCGCAGACGGAGAGATGGAAATCACTGGTAAAAGTAATCCTGAAAATCAAGGAACTGGTTATTATGTCCATATAAAAGGAACCTATGAAGGCGGAGGAGAAGGCGGATATAATGAAAAACGTGGAAATAATACTTGGGATTTAAAAGAAGAAGACTGTAATCTAGTAAAGAATTTTACATTGACCCATAATGAAGATGATGCACAGGTTTTCATCCCCAGATGTAATTATATCGAGGATGATGGAGCGTCTGCTCAAGATGATGATTGGATTGTTGTAGGAACATTATGCACTCAGCAAACGGCAGGAGAACGCAATCGTACAGGAGATGGTTGCCCAGATGGAACTTACACCTGGGACACTGGCGGCGTAGAGGTAATGGTTTTCGACTTAGACAAACTATTTGAAGGGATTTTTGGAGCCATTATTACTGCATTGAGTTCCTTTGGAGCTTGTTGTTGTGGAGGAGTAGTAGTGATAATTGGAATAATATTAGCATTTACGATGGAAGATAGTCAGTCACAAACTTTTGATACTTCTAGTAATCATCCTTTAATTAATAGCAAAGATGATGGATTCACGACCTATGAAAAGAAAGGTTGGGATGAACAAGAAGATTATATCAGAAAAGACACATCCGAAGATGAAACAACTGAAGAAGAAGAAACTAAAAAAGATCGTAGTGGAGAATACGAACTACCACCACCCCCTGAATAGAGAAAAAATAATAAATATCAGGTAACCTTAGGTATTAAATGTCGAAAAGATTATTAGTTCATGTAATAACCGGAGTTGAGAATCCTACCAGAGCTTCTCTTGGATTATTAGTGGCGCGTTCTGCTCTCGAAGATGGTTATGATGTGGATGTTTTTGTAGCTGGAGATGGAGTTTCAA
>JBJLBX010000035.1:0-53737 GCA_045567955.1 Candidatus Poseidoniales archaeon
CAGCATCAAAAGATGATGATACAATAGCATGGTATGAGAATAGTGGCGGACCTTTTTGGTCAGCATCAACCATTACAACTAGTGCAGACTATGCAGAATTCGTTTTTGCGGCAGATATGGATAATGATGGAGACATGGATATCATCTCAGCATCAGCTAATGATGATACAATAGCATGGTATGAGAATGACGGAGCTTCTAATCCGAGTTGGACGGCAGCAGATATTGCAACTAGTGCAGATTATCCAACGGCAATTTTCGTAGCAGATATGGATAATGATGGAGATATGGATGTCATCTCAGCATCTTGGAACGACGATACAATAGCATGGTATGAGAATACAGCCATACCTGAGTTCTCCAATATCTTAATGCCGATTATAAGTGTTTTAGCTATAGTTGGATTAAATTATCGAAGAAGATTATAATCTAAATCGTCTGAATGAACTTGGTAGAACGCACATTCCAACAATGAATATAGGCATCAATGAACTTTTAGTTGGTTCTCCTAAATCATCGGGATAAAATCCAGTTAAGTTTCCAATAGATTCATACAAACTAGGTCCGTTTCCTAAGTAGTAAACAGATCCCAATCTATCTCTTGAATTTGACGCAGTAGTATCATTTCCAGATGCGCAGGTTCCAGTACATCCATCTGCAAAAGCAATGTAGACTCTACCTTCCAAATCAATATGTAAATCATTAAAATCCAGAAGGTTACGATTAGAGCCACCTTCATTTGAGCGACAATCACCACTGTTTAGACAAATACTTCCAACTTGGACTGGATCTGGTGAGATTTTTTGTGTATGAAATATAGGATTTTCATCCAGCGCGTTAAGACTGTAAGTAACATAAAGGTAGTGACTAACATTGGTCGTGGCATAGTGTGCGTTTCCGTCCCATGGTTCTCCATCAATATTGGGTTGCCCTATTGCCTCAGAATCTTCACTTCCAAGATAAGTAATTGCTATTCTACCAGGATCTCCGGCAGAAGTATGTGGAAATGTCGCTGAAATAACTTCTACAGGGCTAATTCTAGTACTTTCTTGTTCCCATGATTCACCTGAATCAGTACTCCTTGACATGTAAACACCTTGATCTCCACCAACCCAAACATTGTAAGCATTTGATTCGGTGTCTGTAGCAACTTCTCCGTTTTTACGAGGATTTGGCGTTCCTACATCTTGTCCCATTGTTCTTTCTTCCCAAGTAAGGCCATTGTCTTTAGAAAAAATAATAGATGGAGTTGCGACTCTCGGAGGCAAATAAACGGTACCGTCAGGTGCACTTGTAATTGCTCCATGTAATCCCCCATTTGCTGTTGCAATTCCTACAAGATCACCTCCAACCTCAAAAGAAGCTCCTCCATCATAACTAGTATAACATGAAATATATGCTAATTTATTATAACAAAAATATACCGCAGTTTCATAGATACTTGAACTTACTCCGCCCCCAATTCCATATCCTTCATCAGTCCATGGGCCTGAACCTAACTTGATGTGATCATTAACTGGAGCGCCTGAATCGTGAGGATTTGCTTCCCAACTTTGCCCATCATTATCTGACCACCCTATCCACGTAGTCCAAAGCCCCATCATGTGAATATTGAATACTCTATCTGTTATTGGATCAACCCAACCATAGGGGTCATTAGTGAAGAATGCCTGTGTACCATCTGCTGTATTTTCCCATGTCAGTCCATGATCACATGAGCGCATTGGTTTTTCGAATGCTATGAAAAATATACAGCCACTTGAAGTAACTCCAATACTTGGTTCAGCTCCTTGTTCTCCTACATCACTGAAAACAAAATCCATGGCAAGGGGCTCACCTTCTATTGAGGTCCCATTAGGGCCAGTAACAAAAGTTCCATTCGGTAGTGAAGGTTCTTCAATAATTATCGGTTTTTTTTGTTCGTCTTCTAGACATCCTGTAATACTTGTTAGAATTAGCATGAAGCAAATCGCTGTAATCCTTGCACCAAATTTCATATTATAACTGTATTTGGAGTCATCAACATAATATTTATCCCCAAATTAGATACATTTATTTGTACTAGATTACCAACCATAAGTTTCAGTAATTTTAAGACTTGATTTGATTTTTAGAAGTTTGCCAGCCATAGGCAATAAATCTGGATTTCTAATTAAAACACCAAGCATTTTGAACCATGGTAAATTTGAATAATTGCGGCCATTATAAATTTCACCTATTAAATTTAGAGTTCGTTTATCTAGTGAATAAATTAATTTTGATTGATCAACAAATTTCTGTTGAGTCCACGGTTGTCTCTTAAGCATACGATCATACCATATATGTGATTCTAAATCTGAATGCAGTGATTTCCCACAAGAATCCCAATATTTCCCTCTTAGTTCATGATAGTTAATAGCATGTGAAGGGGGTGTAAGGGTTCCAGTACCTAGTTCATTTTGAATAGCGATTACTGCATATTCAGCAGATAACATCCCGACATGGACGCCTCCTTTAGTGATGGGATTTGTTAACCCTGCAGAATCCCCAACAACATAGGCATCTTTTGTAGAAAATTGAGGTATAGGTCCATCCCTTGGTATCAATCCACCATTTTGTTTATCTCCAAGGTCATTTTTTATTCTTTTATCAGGCTCAACACTCATGTATTCACGACAAAAGTAATCTAATCCTTTTTTTGCACCATTTGTGGATACAATTCCAACATTAAAAATACCATCCCGAGGAAAAACCCATACATATCCCTCAGCAAACATTGGGTCAATGTAAAAATCAAAATAATCAGTATCAGGAAAGTCAACATCAGTAGTTTTGAATTTATATTGAAGTCCAGGCAATAACCGTAGCTTGTCATTTCCTTTAAGGCCTACTTGTGTTACTATGTTAGGAACACGTCCTTCTGCAATAACGAGTTGTTTAGCTTTTGCTACTTGTTCATCTTTAGAGAATAAACTCCAATAATCCTTTTCTTTTGTTACTTTAGATATTTTCAAGTTTTCATATCGTTCAACGCCAGCAGTTACAGCATCATCAGATATGGATTGATCTAATCCCCAGCGGTGTATTGAATAACCAGGTGACATCAATCCTACCGATTTTCCGTTTGGCATTCTTATTCGATTGCCTTTTACTTCTCTAATAGCCCAATCACCTACAGGATAGTTGGTATGTTCTAGGGCAATTTTACCTAAACCTTCTCCACAATGTATTGGATCTCCAACACGTTTTTTGCGATCAAATGCAACAACGGTATGTCCTGCTTCAGCTAATCTTAATGCAGCCAACCCTCCAGCTGGTCCTTGTCCTACAACAGCTACATCATACATACTAACAGTTCATTGGGGCTGAATAAAAAATTAATCTTTATTCATAGAATCTCTGAGAACAGGTCTTGCGTCACGATATTTTTGAAGATTATCTAAAGGAATTTCAATAACGATAGTGTCTTCCTTAAATGCTTCTATTTCTCCAATAACTTTTCCTCTTGGATCAAAAACACATGATTCTCCAGCAAATACCAAATTTCCCTGAGTTCCAATATTATTCACGAATCCATAGTAGCACGTAGTTTCAATTGCTCTAGCAGGCAATACTCTGTGAAATAAGGGCCTAGAAGTAGTAGGACTAGCTGCTAAATTCAATATTAAATCTGCACCACCTTGTGCTAATTCCATAGAAATATTGGGGAAAAATAAGTCATAACATATTTGGACACCAATATTTCCAAATTTAGTTCTAAATATATTAGGTCCATTTCCCTCTCCAAAAAAAGTTTTTTCTTCAAATGGTCCAAAATTCGGTAAGAATTGCTTTCTATAATGTCCGATATATCCTTCAGGACCTATCATAACGGCAGAGTTGAATAATGATTTTTCAGCTCTTTCTACAATACCTGTAAGAATAGTAACATCATATTTTTCCGCTATTTTCAGTATGCCATCCTGTGCAGGTCCTTCCGAAGGTATTTTTTCTGAAACATTGTTATAATTATCTCTTAAATTATAACCCGTAATAAATAATTCAGGAAATGCTATTAAATCAATTTTATTATCACTCTTACTTATAGCCTTTTTTAGTGATTCTTCCATTATCTTTAAATTTTTTTTTACATTCCCAAGAACTATAGGAACTTGCCCCATTGCCAAGTGCATAATATCTGATAGAGACCCAATAATATAATATTGTTAAATTTAAATTAGTCCCTTCTTTTTGGATAATAGTGAATATATTTCCAGATACAATTGAAATAATTCTTAATTTCATAAAAGCCAGAGTTGCAGATGCTAAGGCAGATGGAGTAGTATTAGGATTATCAGGTGGCATAGATTCAGCAGTTACACTCTCATTAGCAGTATCTGCACTTGGACCTGAGAAAGTTCATGGACTTATCATGCCATTTAATGAAACAGATTCAATAGATTTGGCCACAAATCATGCACAATCGTTATCCGTTGCAACAAAAAAAATCAATATTTCTGAAATAGTGTCATCATATAAAAAATCATCAGATTCGTTTTCAAAAAAAATTTCAGAAGGTAATTTACATTCAAGAATTCGAATGTCATTGCTATATGGTGATGGTTTTTCATCAAATAGTTTAGTTATTGGTACTTCAAATAAATCAGAATTATTGATAGGATATTATACCAAATGGGGGGATGGAGGTACCGATTTTCTTCCGGTTGGAGATCTTTATAAGTCACAAATGTTTGAATTAGGTAAACTGTTAGCGCTGCCATCAGGAATATTGAATCGTGAACCAACGGCAGAGTTGTGGCAAGGTCAAACAGATGAAGGTGATTTGGGATTTAGTTATTCTGAATTAGATGGTGTTCTTTTCGAATTAGAAAGATTTTCTTCAATATCAACAATAGTAGAAAAAACAGGAGTATCTATTGAAAAAATCAACAAAATTAATGGCTTAATTAAGCAAACTATCCATAAAAGAGTCTTTCCACCAGTTTGTAAGATAGGCCTTAGAACTGTTGGTTTGGATTGGCGCGAAACTATAGGCAGTGAATAAATTACTATAAGAGAATTATTACGTCTTTTGCCGAATTTAGTATTTATCTTAATTTATTGATTAATATTGTGGAACCAACATGCCTTTTTTGACAAGTTATATCATTTTTTTGTCTTTTTTGGGGTGGTAGTAACATCAAAAATGGATAAAAGTCTTTTTTTTGAACCATATGTAATGCTTATTATATGGAGCCTTAATAGCGGGAGACCGATGAAATTAACACAAATTATGATATTGTATGATTCGCTCCAGCCACCTTTGGGGGTGGCTTAATTGCCAGCTAAATTAAATGGCTTAAAAATCGAGCGTAAGTTTACCGAGAGTGGTGAAGATCCTTTTCAAAAGTTAAATTGGACAAAGAGAGATGTAGAGATTCGTAATTTTGATGGTACTGTTGCTTTTTCAATGAAAGACGTCAACCTTCCAGATAATTATAGCCAAGTGGCGGCCAATGTTCTTTCACAAAAATATCTTAGAAAAGCAGGAATTCCTAAGAAGTTAAGAAAAGTCAAAGAGAAGGGTGTACCGATTTGGCTCCAAAAGAGTGTTCCAGATCATAAAGCTATGGAAAATTTGTCTGAAGATGAAAAATACGGTGAAGAAGTAGATGGAAAACAGACTTTTAGGCGTTTAGCAGGAACTTGGACTTATTGGGGATGGAAACATGGTTATTTTGCAAGTGAGGACGATGCTAGAGCCTATTATGATGAAATGTGTTTTATGCTTGCTTTTCAAATGGTTTCACCAAATTCACCACAATGGTTCAATACTGGACTAAACTGGGCTTACGGTATTGAAGGCCCTCCACAAGGGCATTATTTTGTTAATCCTGATACAGAGAAATTGGAAAGCTCAATTAATGCTTATGAACATCCACAACCTCATGCCTGTTTTATTCAGTCAGTATCTGATGATTTAGTAAGTGAAGGCGGCATTATGGATTTATGGACACGTGAAGCTAGATTATTCAAGTTTGGTTCCGGGACAGGAAGTAATTTTTCTCGAATAAGGGGTGAAGGAGAACCACTTTCTGGTGGCGGGATGTCTTCTGGTTTGATGTCTTTTCTAAGAATTGGAGATCGTGCTGCAGGAGCAATTAAATCTGGTGGAACAACACGTCGTGCAGCTAAAATGGTCTGTTTAGATATGGATCATCCAGATATTGAAGCTTTTATCAATTGGAAATTGACAGAAGAAGAAAAAGTTGCAGCACTTGTATCAGGTTCTCAACATCTTCAAAATCATGCTAATGAAATTTTAGCAGCAATTCAAGCTCATCCTGAAGATAAGACTCGTTTTAATCAATCAAAGAATAAGCCTTTAGCTTTGTCTATAAATTCAGCAATGAAGGCATATATTCCAGATAATTTGATTGCTAGAGTTTTAGAATTAGGTCAGCAAGGCTGCACTCAAATTGAGATGGAAACTTATGATACTTCTTGGGAAGGTGAGGCTTATTCAACAGTTTCAGGTCAGAATAGTAATAATTCAGTTCGTGTAAGCAATGGTTTTATGGATGCTGTAATAAATGAGAAAGATTGGAATTTATATTGGAGAACTGAATTAGATAATGCTAAGGAGCAAGGGCGTAAACCTAAAGCGTGTAAAACTATTCCAGCAAACGATCTTTGGGATGATATCTCAAGAGCTGCTTGGTCTTGCGCAGATCCAGGTTTACAGTATGATACAACAATTAATGAATGGCATACTTGCTCTCCGGATGGATTGATTAACGGCAGTAATCCTTGTTCAGAATATATGTTTTTGGACGACACGGCTTGTAATTTAGCTAGTTTGAATTTAGTTAAATATTATAATCAAGAAACAATGCAATTTCAAACAAAGGAGTACAATCATTCTATTAGGTTATGGACTGTAGCTCTTGAAATATCAGTATTGATGGCACAATTCCCATCTATGGAGATTGCCCAGCGTAGTTATGATTATCGAACATTGGGTTTAGGTTATGCTAATATTGGTTCTTTATTGATGCGTATGGGAATACCATATGATGATAATCGCGCATCTGCAATATGTGGTGCACTTACATCAATGCTAGGTGGTGTTTCATATGCAACTAGTGCTGAAATGGCTGCAGTCAAAGGACCATTTCCAAGATATGAAAATAATAAGGATAACATGCTTAGAGTAATGAGAAATCATCGAAGAGCAGCTTACAATGCATTGGATGAAGAATATGAAGGCTTAACAATTAAACCAAGAGGCATAGATTCTAATTATTGCCCTGAATATTTGCTTAACTCAGCTCAAGAATGTTGGGATCAAGTTATAGATTTAGGTGAAAAATATGGTTTCCGTAATGCACAATCAACAGTCATAGCACCAACAGGCACAATTGGAATCGTTATGGACTGTGATACTACTGGAATAGAACCAGACTTCGCACTTGTTAAGTTTAAGACACTAGCAGGTGGAGGAATGCTTAGAATTATTAATCAATCAGTGCCTGCAGCATTAGATCGTCTTGGATATGATAGTTTACAATCCCAGGAGATTGTCGATTACATTATAGGTTCTGGAACTTTTGAAGGATCACCAGAAATTAATATAGACTCATTGAAAAAGAAAGGTTTAACTCCAGATATCATTGCCTCTATTGAGTCTCAGATTAGTAAATTTACATCGATTAATCATTTGGTTACTCCAATGAGTGTGGGTTCTGATTTTTGTAAAGATAAATTAAGAGTTAAAGAATCTAGTTTAGATGACTTTTCTTTTGATTTATTAAGTCATTTGGGCTTTACGAATAAACAAATAAATGCAGCTAATGACTTTATTTTTGGCCGCCTTACAATAGAGGGAGCTCCACATATCAAGGATAAAGACTTACCAGTTTTTGATTGTGCAAACAAATGTGGCCAATATGGTACACGTTCTATTGCTTGGAATGCACATATTAACATAATGTCTGCAGCTCAACCTTTCATTTCTGGTGCTATTTCGAAGACAATAAATATGCCTCATGAATCTACTATAAATGATATCAAACAGGCATACATGGACTCGTGGAGAGGTATGATCAAAGCCAATGCCTTGTATAGAGACAGTTCAAAGTTAAGTCAACCATTAATGTCAGGTACAATTCTGAAAGTTGATATAAATGAAGAAGAAGATTTACTTGCTGAAGGATTGATTAGTACCCAAAAGGCCGTCGAAGTAATGGCTGATGCATTACCAACGCCAGATGCTGAACCCTTGGCTCGCAAAATAGTAACTAGATATATTGCACAGAGACGTCGTCTTCCAAATAAAAGAGGAGGCTATATTCAGAAAGCCACTATAGGTGGACATAATGTATATCTTCATGCTGGCGAATATGATGATGGAAGTTTAGGTGAAATTTTCATTGATATGCATAAAGAGGGTGCAGCTTTCAAGGCATTAACTAATGCATTTGCAATTGCTGTAAGTTTAGGTTTACAACACGGAGTTCCTTTGAAAGAATTTGTAGATGCATTTGTTTTCACTAGATTTGAACCTAATGGTCCAGTAGTTGGTAATGACCGAATTAAAATGTCTACAAGTATTTTAGATTATATATTTAGAGATTTAGCTGTAAATTATCTTGATAGAAATGATTTGGCTCATGTTAAACCCGAAGATCTCAAACCAGATATTCTTAGAAGTGAAGGTGAAACTACAACTGAGCAGAATTTGAATTCAGGTTTAAGTCCTGCAGGTTCAGCAACAGATGGCCATGAAATCCAGCTTACTTTGGATGATGTTGAAACAACTCATGCAGATAGTTCAGCAGTACAAACAGGATTGGATGAATTACCTTTAACTTCTACACCTATTGCTTCTGTAACGGGAGATAATTCAACAGTTGAAGAAGCGAGTAAATTTGGTTTTGAAGGAGACCCTTGTCCAGAGTGTGGACAGTTTACTTTAGTTTCCAATGGAAGTTGTTTGAAATGCGTAAGTTGCGGTTCAACAACAGGTTGTTCTTAGTTAGAAAAACTAAATAAGCCCAAGTTAACTACACAAAATAATGGGATTAGGAGAAAATCTTGATAAGGCGATGACCAAATTCGAGAATTATAACAATAGTGAAGTATATAAATTTGGAAATTATACTATAACTGGTCGTCTTGTATCGGGCTTTGTAGGTTTCTTTGTTATTATTTTAATGTTGATGGTAACTTTTTCATCAGCTGCAAATTCACTTATGGTTTCAGACTTAGGGGGAAGTAAAGCCTATATTGGAGATTTAGTTATCACTGAAGCCGCAGGTCCTTCTCTTTCAGGTACTTTAAATCCAGATGAGTCAATAGATTTTGGACATATAGCTGGTGAAGTTGAATGGGATCATACTGATAATCTTCGAATTTCTCATTTTGATGTTATAGTCGAGTGGGATGCTAATGGTGGTGCTGGTGGTGGCCGTCAAGTTACATTTGATGTTTCTTCACAGAATGACACAAGTGGTCAGAGTCAAACAGATAATGGCGGCGGTGGAGTAATAACAATTCCATGGATAGTTAATCAGGAAATCATGTTAAATAATGAAACAGTTTCCAATAATGCAGACAGTCCTGAAGCCTTTTTATCTTATTTAGAAGTTCTAGGTGAATGGATGGGTGGAACCTTCACATTTAGTTCTAGTAGTACCGGTTCAATCATCTTTTCAGAATCTGTTGATTACACTATATCATTGATTATCTATACTTGGGATATTGAAAATATAAGGGAAATTCAAGAATTATGATGAATTCAGAAACGGACACTGATGAAGGAAATCTTCTTTTTACAGATGAATACAAAAAAGCACTTGAAAAAGCATCATATGAGATAGTTGGCAATCATTCAGCCGTTGAAATTTGTGGTTGGACTAAGAAAGGCATGAACGAAGAGAGTAGTGGTTGCTATAAGCAGAAATTTTACGGAATTCGTTCACATCAGTGTACTCAAATGACTCCTGCTGCAGTTGCTTGTGATCAGAAGTGTGTTTATTGTTGGAGAGCAAATGAAATGTTCTCAGGTAAGCAGGATTTAATGGAATATGCAAAAGATGATCCAGTAGACATAGTCGAAGGATCGATTGAAGGTCATTTAAGAAAATTGTCTGGTTTTGGTGGAAATCCAAAGATAGATAAGCAGAAGTTTCTAGAGTCAAAAACAGTTAGACATTTTGCAATATCACTTACAGGAGAACCCACTTTGTATCAAGGTCTTCCAGGAATGCTTAGAGAACTTAGAGAACGTAAGATTTCTTCTTTTTTAGTAACAAATGGCTTACATCCTGAAATGGTTGAAAGACTTAGAGATGAAGATTCATTGCCGACTCAATTGTATATGTCTTTAGATGCACCAGATGAAGCTACATGGAAAAAAATAGACATACCATTAGTTCCGAATTTTTGGGATAAAATATTAGGAACCTTAAAATTAATGGATGGTCTAAAAACTAGAAAAGTCCTTAGAATGACGGTAGTCAAAGGTTGGAATGATTTTGATGTATCTGGTTATGCCAAGTTAATTAAATTAGCTGGAGAAAGAGTGATGGTTGAAGTCAAATCATACATGCATTTGGGTCCAGCTCGGAAACGTTTGAGTAAAGAAAATATGCTGTCGTATGATGAAGTTTTAGACTTTTCTAATAAATTGTCTGCTAAATTAGGTTGGAAAATTATTGATGAAGCTCCAAACAGTCTGATTGCACTTGTAGCTGAGGAAGATTGGGAAGGAAGAGTGATGGATTTTGGAGATCCAGTAACAGGTCATTTAGACTCCTCATTCACTTGCTAAACCCAAAACAGGTAAATACTACTTCATTGACCTAAGTATTGTGACTTATATTTCAGGTATCGAATCTGCGTTCAAAACTTATATTGGTAATAAATCTATAGATCAGTTACAACAGTCTATTACAGATAAGCCAATGATTTTGATAGCTGGAGATCAATTAACTGGGAAGTCTACTCAAGCTAGAAATTTAGCTGAGCATTTTGATGGAGATTTTTATTCAGTCGGTAGTTTGTTCAGAGAAGCAGCCAAAGAGAGAGGCATTACTGTTGCAGAACAAGCACGTTTACTATTAGTTGAAAGAGGGATTGATGTTGAAATTGATTACAAGACATGTCAGATGATAAGTGGTTCTAGTACTCGTTCAAATTTGGGAGTTATAGAGGGAAGACAACCAGCATATATGGGAAGTTTCATGGCTAATTTAGGCAAGAAAAATATAGTTAGACTATACTTTCAATGTTCTATCTTAGAACAGGCACTTAGATTTCTTAGAAGAGAAATTGGAGAAGAATTTTATCAAATTGGTCGAAAGTCTATTCCTCAAAGAGAGTATAAGACGTTGGAATCTTTAAGAGATGAAATTCAGCTTTTAGATATCACAGAAAAGCAAAAAACAATAGATGATTTTATAGAAAACCAGAATAGAGATGAAGATGATCGGCATAGATACTCAGAACTTTATGGTTTTGATTATGGTAATTTAGACGGATATGACCTTATTATTGATACCAACGACAAAGAACCAGAGGTTGTATTTGATATTGTCATAAAAAAATTAGAGGATTTTGGTTTTCGAGCAGATTAATAAACTACCTAATACAATGACTAATGTGGACTTATCTCCAAATGAAATAAAATTGCTAAAGTGCTTGAAGAGCGGAACACTTTCTCCTGTTGAAGCTTCAACGGCATCAGGTCTTGGTGAAAAAGAAACTATGTCTGCAGCATCATGGCTTCGAAATAAGGGATTATTAGAGATATCCGAGGAGTCAAAAATCTATTATTTTGTTAATGAAGAGGGCAAAAAATATGCAGAGCAAGGTTTACCCGAAAGGAGAGCTGTTGAATGGCTTAATCAAATTGGGGAATCAGTAATAGATGAGTTGCCTTTAGATGATAATGAGAAGAAAATAGTTATCGGATGGCTCAAAAGAAAGAATTTTGCAGAGTTGGAGAAAACAGAAGAAGGCCTTAAGTTAACTCCTACTGGAAACCTTGATCAAACACCAGATGAAGAATTATTAATTAAGTTGAGTAGGAAACCGCTATTAGAAGAAGAAATTGATAAAGAAGGATTTTCTTTACTCAAAGGCAGGCAAGTATTGTCTACGAAGGAAGAAATTTCACGTACATTTTCATTATCAGAAGTAGGTTCTAATTTTGATACTGAAAGTGCATCTAATGATTTAATTGGTGAACTTACTCCTGAAATGATTCAATCAGGAAGTTGGAAAGACTCAAAATTTCAAAAGTATAGTCATGAAACTAATGTTGAGCCTTCAAATATTTCAACACTTCATCCTTTAACTAGATTTACTGAAGAAATTAGATCAATATTTCTCCAAATGGGCTTTACTGAGATTGATGGTGACTATGTTGAATCCGCTTTTTGGAATATGGATGTTTTGTTTATTCCTCAAGATCACCCTGCTAGAGAATTACAAGATACTTTTTATCTTTCTGAACCGGCATCTTTTATAATAAATGATGAAGAGTTGTTAAGTAAAGTTAAATCAATACATGAAGATGGTGGCGATACAGAGTCAGTGGGTTGGGGTAGTAAATGGAGTAAAGAAACAGCTCAACAGGCACTTTTGAGAACACATACTACAGTAGGAACTATACGTTATTTATCAAATAATCCTAAACCTCCAGTTAGAGTCTTTAGTGTAGGTAGGGTTTTCAGACGGGAAGCTCTTGATGCTACTCACTTACCTGAATTTACACAGGTTGAAGGAATAATTGTTGAACCAAATGCAAATTTTGGTATGTTAATTGGAGTTCTCAAGGAATTCTACCACCGTATGGGTTTTGATGATGTTAGAGTAAGGCCAGCCTATTTTCCATATACTGAACCTTCTTTAGAGGTTGAAGTCAGATTTGGAGATAGATGGCTAGAGCTAGGAGGAGCTGGTATTTTTAGACCTGAAGTTACAGCACCATTTGGTATCGAGAGTCCGGTTTTAGCTTGGGGTTTAGGTTTAGAAAGATTAGCAATGTTACGTTTAGGAATTAAAGACATTAGAATGCTTTACCAAAGTGATCTTCAATGGCTTAAAGAAACAGTTTAGGCAATACTGATACTTACTTTCTTTATGACAATATTACTTCCATCTTGAACAAATGTAACATATGATTGACCTGGCATTAACCCTAGATCTTCTTCTACCCATTTAGGAAGATATATTCTTCGATTGATATCATATTTTTTTACATCAGTAACTGGTTCATTCATATTACCCATATAGTCAGACACTCTAAAAGGGTTATGGGTAATTAGGTTATTTTTGGGTGTTAATTTTATCATCCCATTCTTTGTAGTAAGATTAATGAGTACAATACGTATTGCAGTAACAGGTGCTGCAGGACAAATCGGCTATAGTTTACTTCCAAGAATAGCGGCAGGAGAAATGTTTGGTTCTAAGACAAAAGTCTCTTTACAATTATTAGAAATTCCGCCAGCTCTAGAAGCCCTCCAGGGGGTTGCAATGGAACTTCAAGACTGTTCATTTCCACTTTTGGAAGAAGTTATAGTAACCTCTAATCCAAATGAGGCTTTTAGTGATGCAAATTTATGCCTCTTAGTAGGCAGTAAACCAAGAGGTCCAGGAATGGAACGTTCAGATTTACTTAGAGATAATGGGAAAATATTTGTAGGCCAAGGTAAATCAATTTCAGATAATGCAGCAGATGATTGTAGAATAGTAGTAGTTGGTAACCCTTGTAACACAAATTGTATGATTGCTGCAGCACAATCAAATCGGTTTAGCTCTAATCGTTTTACAGCTATGACGCGTCTTGATCAAAATAGAGCAGTTTCAATGCTTGCCGTCAAAGCAGATGTTGATGTAGTCGAAGTTTCTAGAATGGCCATTTTTGGCAACCATAGCCCTACTATGTTTCCAGATTATTCTAATGCTCTTATTTCTGGTAAATCAGCTTCAGATAAAATAAATGATGATAATTGGCTAAAAAATGAGTACATACCTGCAGTTGGGAAGAGAGGTGCAGCCATCATCAAAGCTAGAGGTCTTTCTAGTGCTGCATCAGCAGCTAATGCCTTAATTAATCATGTTCAAAGTTTGTATACTGTCAGTGATAAAATTCATTCAATAGTAGTGTGCAGTGAAGGGCAATATGGTTTTGCAGAAGGAGTTTGGGCAGGGATGCCAGTACGTACAGTATCTCCAGGTAATTATGAGGTGATTGAAGATTTTGAGCACGATGATTTTGCAAAGAAAGCTTTAGGTAATACTAATAGTGAATTAGTTTCTGAAAGAGATATGGTTTCTGAATATCTTTAGTCGGGTCCAGCTTTTGAAAAGTTTCCAAAGCTTTCATATTTAACAAAATTTTCCTTAAACAGTTTAATTAATTCATCAGCTTTTTTATCATATGCCTCTTTATCATTCCAAGTATTTCTAGGATTTAAAATACTTGAATCAACACCAGGAACATTTTCAGGTATTAGCACTTTAAAGTTTAAATCAGGTTTAAAATTGCTATTTTCTAATTTCCCATTAAGAATAGCCGTTAGCATTTGTCGAGTAACTGGCAAGTCTATTCTTTTACCAATTCCATATCCACCTCCACTCCATCCAGTGTTAACAAGCCACGCTTGAGCATTATGTTTCTTTAATTTTTTACCTAGTAATTCAGCATATACAGTTGGATATTGTGGCATAAATGGAGCTCCAAAACATGTTGAAAAGGTAGCTACAGGTTCAGTTATGCCTCTCTCAGTTCCAGCTACTTTTGCAGTATAACCACTTAGAAAATGATACATTGCCATTTCAGGAGTTAATTTAGAGATTGGAGGTAAGACACCAAAGGCATCACAAGTTAGAAAAATAACATTGTTAGGATGGCCACCTTGCTCAGAAGGTTCAATATTTTCAATGTAGTCAATAGGATATGAGACTCTTGTATTTTCAGTTATAGTACCATTACTATAATCAACAGTTCCATTATCATCAGTTATTACATTTTCCAATAAAGCACCAGGTTTTATTGCATTAAAAATTTCAGGTTCTTTAGTAGGATCAAGGTTAATAGTTTTTGCATAGCACCCTCCCTCAAAATTAAAGATACCTTCATCAGACCATCCATGTTCATCATCCCCAATTAGTCTTCTATTCGGATCCGTTGAAAGTGTTGTTTTTCCAGTTCCACTTAGCCCAAAGAATAATGCAGAATCATCATTTAATCCAATATTAGCAGAACAATGCATAGGCATTACGCCTTCTAAAGGAAGGTAGAAGTTTAGTGCTGAAAAGATTGATTTTTTAATTTCACCACCATATTCAGTTCCTCCAATAATAGCCATTTTCTTTTTTAGATTTAAAATAATAAATACTTTAGAATTTAATCCCAGTTCTTCCCAATTTTTTATATTGGTAGAATGAGCATTTAAAATAGTAAATTCAGGTTTAAAATTTTCGAGTTCTTTATTTTTTGGTCTTATAAACATGTTATGTGAAAAATGCCCTTGCCAAGATTTTAGAGTTACAACTCTTAAAGGAAGCTGATATCTTTTATCAGCTCCAGCAAATCCATCAAAAATGAATAATTCTTTTTCATTCATTTCTTCTTTAACGGATTTTTCAAGTAAATCAAAAGATTTTTCGCTGAGTGGTTGGTTTACTTCTCCCCAATCAATCAAGTCTTCATTGTCCTTAGTTTTGACAATGAAGCGATCTTTTGGAGATCTACCAGTATATATTCCAGTATTGACAATAATAGTACCATTATCAGATAAACGACCTTCTTTCCGATTCAATTCTTGCTCTTTCCACTCCTTTTGGGAAAGATTACAATGTATTGCTGAGGGATTAATTCCCATCTGCTTTAATTGCTGAATCATACCTAGCTGGAAACAAAACTGTATATATAATTGCGGGATGCTTTTAGTCTATTTTTTGGACAGAATAATAAAAATATATAAATTAAATAATTTGCAAACAAGCTCTTAACTAAACCCATTTTCTGAGCTCTATTCCAGTTAAACTTTATTCAGGTAAAAAGCTAATATTAATGGCGCTATTACGCACTTAGTAAAGAATGAGTTTAGACGGTAATCCCCGAGAGAAAAGCAACCAAGGGCCGGTGGTCTAGGGGTTATGACGTCGCCCTTACAAGGCGAAGATCGGCGGTTCGATTCCGCCCCGGCCCACCACTCTCGTCGCAAGCAAAAAATGCTCGGGCAAAATTTCTTGATTGATAATAATATAGCCCATAAAATCGTTGAACTTTCATCTATTAAGAAAAATGAAGATATTTTAGAGATTGGACCTGGAAGAGGAGCATTAACTGAATTGTTAGTCGAAAAAGGCAATCTTTTAGCCGTTGAAAAAGATAAGTGGCTAGCAGTTGTACTTAAACAGAAATTTGGTAAAAAAGCCCAGATTATTGAGGATGATATCCTTGAGTTTGAGATTCCTGAAGTTGATGTTATTGTAGCTAATTTGCCTTATTCTATTTCCTCACCAATTTTGTTTAGATTATTCAATTTTAAGTGGAAACGAGCAATTCTAATGTTTCAAGAAGAATTTGCAAATAGGCTTGTGGCCAAGCCAGGTTCAAAAGTATATGGAAGATTATCAGTGATGGCTAATCATTATGTTAAAACAAAAAAACTATTTAGAGTATCTAAAACAGCATTCCAGCCACAACCAAAAATACATTCACAAGTAGTGCACTTAGTTCGCCGTAAACCAGATTATGAATTATATGATTTCGAGACGTTTGAGAAAGTTGTCAGATCAATGTTTACACATCGAAGAAAGAAGATACGTAATTGTTTAAAGCTTGATTTTCCAAATTTAGATTTAGATGATTTAGACAATATGAATGAAAGAGCTGAAGTTTTGGAACCAAAAGAAATTGCAGATTTATCCAATAGGATATATTCTAGAATTTCAAAAGATGCTCTTTAGTAAAAGCATATCCATTATACTAGCCTTAACTTTTAGATCGCCAGACATATATGCTCTAATTGGTGAAGTTTTTTTTGTAATAAGTGCTAAGATTACTTCAGAAGATGCTGTGACTACTAAATCGGCAGCAGTATCTTCAGTTTCCTTGAAACTCTCTATTTTTAAATTATCTAATTTAGTTGAATAATTCCCACCATCAGATATGCAAATACATATAGTTCGATTTTTCCCTTCAATCTTCTTAGAGAAAGTAGGTTCATCATTTATTCTTGTATTGAACTCTAGGACCTTTTCTTCAAGCTGTTTTAATACTTCATTTGTCATTATTTACACCAAAATCGCTAAGTGTTTTTACAGGACGTATTCTCTCTAAAGTTTTCCAACTTTTTCGTGTTCCCATAGGCCACTTATTATTATCAGAATAAAAGCTCTTCAAAAACTTAATTGTTCTTTTATCGGAAGGATAACCACTTCCAAAATCTCCAATTTTAGCTTTGAGTTTGAATATTTCTTGTTCTCTTGTCTCTTTTGCAATAATAGAAGCTGCAGCAACAACCACTATTTTTGCATCAGCTTTATGCATAGATATAACATCAGTATCTCTTTGATTTGTTAATCCTAATTTTATTTGTTCACCAAAGCGTTGTTCATTAACATCTGCAGCATCGACATAAGCTACATTTGGATTTAATTTAGAGATTAGTTTTTCAAAAGATTTACGATTCAAATCATTTAATTTATTTTTTTTACGATATTCATCAACTATCTCGGGGTCTACTATTTCTACAGCAAAAGTAAATTTTTCTTTTATTATTGCTGCTAACTCTTTTCTTTTTGTCTTAGTTAATGTTTTAGAATCCTGAATTCCTAAGTTTTCTATTTCTTTAGCATTTTCAACAGCAACTGCCGCCACAACTAAAGGCCCCATCACGGGGCCTTTTCCAGCTTCATCAACGCCACAAATCATGTTTCAAGTACCAAGTGAGCCCACTTTCTCGCCATAAAATAAATTGCAGCATTTTCAGGTAGATCTACTATACTATTTGGTTCTAGTTTGACAATATTATTTCCCATTGTTACAGGATGGCTAACTATAGAACGTATCTTAACCAAGTTATCTCCGAAGGCAGTAGCTTCTTTCATTGGATCAAATGTTTCCAACTTAGTTGAATCCATTACAGTTACTTTTAGGCCAGAGCCTCCATGCAATGAACCAGGTAGGCGTATCAGCCTGTGTATGTCACCAGTTACAGGCTCATCTGGATGAATTGCAGTTTCTTTTAATGCAACTCTGACAAATCTCTTCTTAGAGGCTTTAGGCATTTTGTTAAAAATATCTTCATTTGTATCTTTTGAGTTGAATTTTATATTCTTTAATCCTAATTTTTTCATATAATTTTTTCTTTCTTCTTTGTCTAATTCTCTTAAATTATCTATTTTCTTATGTATATATCTTGTAATAATTCCTTGCCATCCTTTTGATTTTTTTTTCGGAAGTTTTTCAACACCTATATTTTTTCTTTCAATTCCCTTCCCTCTAATTGGGTATTCCTTTGTGTATCCTGCATCAATTAAAATTTTATTTAAATCTAATCCTTTTCCAGTAAGATAATCTGCAATTTCTCTTCTAGCTCCAGATGGAAGGGTTAGCACATCAGGTGTTCTTACATGAACATGATATCCTCTTCCTCCACTAAAAGTAATTAGCAAATCATCTTCATTTAATCCGAAATCACCTAGTAAGACATCAACTACTAATCTATATGTTTGTTCTCTAATATAATCCATGAGTTTAGAAAATGAGATTTTACCTTTTTTGACATCCTCCATTTCAGGTAAATGATCTGCATCTAAATCAAAAATTAAATCAGCTCCCATCCACTCTTTGTCAATCATTGTATTTTTTCCAGGATCTTTGTAATAGGCAACCGAATGATAACTGTGGGCAGGAGCTACTTTAATCAAATATTTTTTCACCTCATTTATACTTCTAAATTTCTGATGACGATTCATTATTCCACCTTCCCAGTTAAGAAAACCCCATTCTCTAGAGGTGAATCTGGGAGGTAAAGTAATATCGGCATTACGATAGTATTCCTGAAATTTTTCCTTTAAAAAATCTCGAGTTTTAATAGGTTCTATGTCTTTTAGAAAGCTCATCCTATTACTTTATGCCAAGATTTCTTAGCACCCATTATTCCTTGACTAAACCATCCATTTCTTAATTTTTGAGTTATAGTATACTCCCATGGTTTCCGGGGCAATCGTTCTGAAAATATTTGCAATATTTTTTTTATTTCTAAGTTGTCCTCACCTCGAGCTTCAATATAGGTTATATTTCCAGAATTAGGTCTTTCTTCCCATATGTCGATAGTAGTTGATATGTTTTTTATTATATATCTGTAAACCATAGCAGTTCTTTCAAGAGCTATTACTATTGCAACACTACTATAAGATCTATGTACATTTTTTCTTTCATAACTATATTCTAGTTCATCTAATAAACTTCTTAGTGCCGTAGCTGTAGATTTAGATTCAAAACAAACAGGTAGTTTTACCAATGAATTTCTCCACCACTTGCAGGATATCCTAACTCTAATTTTTCTAAAATACGAGGGTGTATCTCACCATATTTTAAATTACAGTAGCCATTTTTAATTTCAACGCTTCTACCAGAAATAAAAATAGGATCATTACAATCAGAGGCCTCTCCATTAATTTCTAACCTTTTAGCGATTATTTCAGCAGTAGATTTTGCATTTGAAAAGGTTGATTTAGTTGCCAATTCAATCCAAGCTAGTGATTTATGATTGCTGTGTTCTATTACTATATCTCCAAATTCAAAAACTCTTTGTGGAAGCTCTCTATGCTTGTTATTTTTCAAAAGTTCAAGTAAATTAGGCAAAATACTAGAACGCAACATGTGGTAATCTTCAGTAACAGGGTTAGAAACCGTTGCTTCATTATCATTTTCTCTTTCTGTTATTTCATGAAGCATCTTTGTAGATGTTAATGTAAGAGTTACAACTTCTTGAAAACCAATACCTAACATAATTTCTCTACAGCTATTTCCTAATTTCCTTGATTCTAGAGCTTCTCCAAAAGTAGTTTCACTAGGTAACTGTTCAGATAAATTATCATATCCTAGACCTATGGCCACTTCTTCTAACAAATCTACTGGATGAAGTATGTCAGCCCTATATGCCGGAACTTTAACATGCCATATTCCATCTTTGAGGTCAGGTTCCATAGCGCATTTTCTAAATGCTTTAAAGATGGCAAAATTTTCAGGGTCGAATCCTAATAATTTAATCAAATAATCATTCTCAATTTTATGAATTTTAGGGTCCATTTTAGGTACAATTATGTTTTCTGTAGGATATCTAATTTCTAGTTGTTCTATTTCACCTTCCCTCTCAACTAGGGCTGCAGATACAATATTTAGACAGGCCTCAACAGCATCTCTATCTAGTCCAGTTACATCAATTAAGACATCAGTTGTATCCTCAGTAATAGTGGTTAATGCACCATTGATAATTGGAGGCATTGAAATTACTTCATCTTCAGAATCAATAATTAGTGGGTATTTGTCAAAATCACTTAAGAGATGTGCATATTCAATTCCTTTAGGGTGTTCTTTGAGAATTTCTTCTGAGGTCATTTCATAATCCTTCTGAAGAGGAACAAAGGTAGGTTCATGTGGTGAGCATATAGTATAGTGGAAAGGTGGTTTAAGTTTATCCAAATCGTGAATCCCAATAGATACTTTACTTCTTCTACGTCCCAAAGTAACATGTAATTTTTCTTGAAGCTCCATTAAGCACTTAATTGCAATATCATCTAGTTTAACGCCCCTTACAATACCTCCTAAGAATTCGGGTCTAATATCTAAAACTTCTTTGGATATAGTAATGTGTGTTGAAGGTTTTTTAGTTACATATTCAACTAGTCCTAATTGCTGTTCTGAAAAAGCTCTGATTGCTCTTGCTACACCTTCAGTGGATAGTAAATCTGGCCTATCTGGAAAAAATTCAACTATTGCTTCTTTATCACTAATTTCATCAGGATCAGATCCAATTTGTGGAATAATTTCTGAAAACTCGTCAGAACTAATCGGTTCTTTTAGCATCCGATTGAGGTCGTTAAGTTCGATGTTGATTACTGGCATCTTAAACCCTTAATTAATGCCATTATAAGCCAATATCTCGACAATTATAGTTATTACTACTTGTTACGCCTTCTTTCGCGCTTTCTACGGCGCATCTTCTTCTTACGCCATTTCCATCGCTGCTTTCCGGCTTTTTTCCAAACTCGAGAGCTTCTCTTCATTATTAGGTTGGTCGCACTCGCGCACTGTATATAAAATCAGACCTCCTCAATAATTTATTTTTTTTGGACTTTGACTTTCAATTTTTTCTTTAACTTTCTTAATTAATCCAGGAAGATTGGAATTTTCTGTTGTTTTTACCCATATTCGAACTTTTTTTATTTTGATAGTATAATTACATTTTATACATTTCTTACTTTTTTGTTCTAAATTAATGCCACAAACATTTTTGCATTTGGGGCAAGAAATAACTCCTAACACATGTTGTGTATTACATCATAGTAAATAGAATTTTCATTAGAAAGTATTATGATGGTGCAGCTAATCACACACAAATGAGATATCCTGAATTCCCAGACGATGTCACTTATACGCAGATTGGTGAAATATTGAGTGGCCGAGTTAAAGACAGTGTTAAATTGAGAGGATGGATATATCGCACACGTTCATCAGGTAAGCTTGCATTTGTAATTATCAGAGATTCTACAGGGATAATTCAATGTACAGTTTCTAAGAGTAATGTTGAAGAAGTAGATTTTGAGAATGCAGGGAAAGCACTAGTTGAATCTTCAGTAATTCTTGAAGGGTCAGTAGTAGCCGATGATAGAGCACCAGGAGGCTTTGAAATTAGGGCGACAAGTTTCAATGTAGTTCATTTTGCAGAAACTTTTCCAATAACAAAAGATCAAAGTGATGAGCATCTTTTGAATAATCGACATTTATGGTTACGTAGTAGGAACATGGTTTCAGCTCTCAAGATTCGTTCAACAGTCTTCAAAGCTTTTAGAGATTATTGGCAAAATTTAGATTATACTGAAATACAATCTCCTAGTTTTACAACATCGGCTTGTGAAGGAGGATCAACATTATTCAATGTTCATTATAACGATGAGACCGAAAAGTCGGGTCAGAAATTTTATGCACATCTTAGCCAATCTTGGCAATTATATGCTGAAGCCTCTATGTTTGGTTTAGAAAATATATTTACAGTAGCACCTTCATTCAGAGCTGAAAAATCACGTACACGTCGTCATCTAACCGAGTTTTGGCATGCTGAAGTAGAAGCTGCATGGACTCATAATCACCAGATGATGGAATTAGAAGAAGGGATGATTGTCTATATAATTGAGAAAGTTTTAGAAAAAAATAGATCGGAATTAGAACAACTAGGGCGTGATATTTCAGTCCTTGAAAATATTAAGGCACCATTTGAGAAAATGAAGTATGAAGAAGTTATTGATAAATTGAATTCAATGGGTTTTGATTTAGAATGGGGAGATGATTTTGGTTATAAAGAAGAAAAAGCTCTTACTCAGGATTTACGTTCGCCATTATACATAACAAATTTCCCTAGAGAAAAAGGATTTTATCATAGACCTGATCCGGCAGATCCTCGTTCTCTAGTTTGTCATGATCTTTTAGCACCTGAAGGATATGGTGAAATTATTGGTGGAGGCGAAAGAGTATGGTCTCCTGATGAGTTAACTGAGCGTATTATTGAAGAAAATCTGGAGCCTGAGTCATACGGTTGGTATCTAGATATACGGAAGTTTGGTAGTGTTCCACACTCTGGTTTTGGTCTTGGATTAGATAGAACAGTCAGTTGGATATGTGGTTCGGATCATATAAAACATGTAATTCCATTTCCTCGTACAATGCGAAGAACTACGCCTTAACTATTTTTGAAGTCTTTCAACTAATTTAGCTTTATTACCTGAAACCGGGAGTCCTTTTTCTTTTAGAATACTCTTTAGTTTAGGGACAGTCATTGAGGAGTAATCTGGAGTTTCTTCTTCTTTAATTCTTGGTTCTTCATCATCTGAGTCTCGAATTCCGTCTCCATCTATATCACCCTCACCATTTTCTTCCATTGGGCCTTCAACTTTATCTTCTGCAGGGCCAACTCCTCCAAATTTTTCTAAGGATCTTCCAGCTCTTCTGCGGACGTATGGGTCCTTATCAGCAAGACCTTTGACTAAGGCTTCACGTGCTTCGCTTGATCCAGCAAATCGAGCTAAACCCTTAGCAGCTTGCCATCGAGTATATTTGTCATCATCATCCATTCCTAGAATTAAATATGGTAAGACAGACATTCGTCCAGTTCTACCAATAGCATCCATTACAGTACGTCTTGCAAAAAAATCTCCATCTTTGAGCCCATCATTAATAAGAGGTTCAAGTCCCATTTCAGTCATGTTTTGAAATAAGTCCATTGCAGCTTTATTAACAAAAGAGGCACTACTTCCTACATCTGATTTACCATACAATTGAACCCATCTTACAAGTTCTGCAGAGATTGCTCTTTCATGTGCCGGTAGCATTTCTTTTAAATTATTCAAAGCTTCATTTCTAGTCATAAAACGTTCATTACCTAAATCAACGATTAAATCTTCTATTCTGCCAGACATTCCACTGCTTTGTTTAGAGTCATTATCCATAGTTCTCTATACACTACCTACTAACACTATTTAATATTTAAACATGGCTTATAAGGCATGTTACAGTCATGGCTACAAAGATAATTTCACATAGGGGTCGCACATCAAAAAATAGTGAAGATAATACACTTCAAGCAATTAATGATGCAATTGATTTAAATGTAGATATGGTTGAAGTAGATGTTCGAAGAACAAAAGATTCTCAGATAGTTTGCTTCCACGATCCTATGTTGAATGAAATTCCTTTGAAAAATATGAATTATTCTGAAATAATAGAAATAAATTCAAACATACCTACGTTAGAACAAATTCTTTGGTCTTGTAAAGATAAAATTGAGGTAGATATTGAATTTAAGGAATCAGGATATGAAGAAGATGTTATCTCAATGTTACTAGATTATTTTGAATATGAGGATTTTATTGCTAAATCATTTAATATAGATATTGTGAAAAAAATTAAATTCATAGATGGCAAAATTAAAGCAGGTCTACTCCTTGGTTCAGAAGTTAGTTTTAATCAACTTTTAGAGGTTATCTCAGAATCATTATTTCTTTACAAATTTAAGGCAAGTGGTGCTGATTTTATCTCTCCATATTATAAAATTTATGAGGCCGGATGGTTCAATAGATTTGTAAGTAATCGAATTCCAATACAAGTTTGGACCGTTAATGACCAAGACTTATTGAAGACACTTATTCATCAAGATATATATTCAGTGGTTACAGACACACCTGAAATAGCATTGAAAATTAGGGAATCTATCAAAAATGTTGAAATTAAATAAAATAGAAGAATTTAGTCCCTTTTGTTTGTCATGCCTTGGTAGGGCTTTTGGTAAAGTAGGTTTTGGTTTGGACAATCGTGAAAGAGGTCTTGAAATTATAAATCAGTTAGAAATCAATGAAAATTGTGAATTAGAAGACAAGTTGTTATCCTATGAATCCGATTGTACAATTTGTGATGGTTTGATTTCAGAGATTCATAATTTTAGTGATTTGGTCTTTGAATCTTTATCCGATTTTTCAATTTCCACTTTTAAAGTGGGTACAAAAGTCGATAAAGATATTCTTAATAGAGAATTGGAATTTCAGTTATTATTTGGAGAAAATTTGGGAGAGTCTCTTAAATCTCAATTAAATAGAGAAATCGGAATAAGTGTTTACAAAAAATCGGGTCTTGAAGCCCAGATGGATAATCCTGATGCAGTTGCCATAATTGATACTAGTTATGATGTTGTAAATTTAGAAATAAAGTCATTATTTATTGAAGGTAATTATAACAAATATGATCGAACTTTACCTCAAACACGTTGGCCATGTCATAGTTGTAAAGGCATTGGTTGTGATAAATGTAATAATACAGGTCAATTATACCCTGACTCAGTCCAATCTCTGATTGCTAGTCCATTTGTGGTTGCAAGTTTTTGTAGTGAAGATTTATTTCATGGTATGGGTCGTGAAGATATTGATGCAGCTATGCTTGGTAGTGGTCGTCCTTTTGTATTGGAACTTCGTATGCCCAAAAATAGGAATTTTAACCTTTTAGAAATTGAGAAAAAAATCAATTCAGAAAATAAGGATAGAATTCGAGCTTCAAATTTAAAATTTGTAAAAAGACCTAGAGTGGCTGAGTTAAAAAATACAGTTTGTGATAAAACTTATCGAGTCGATGTTTCAATTTCAGATAAAATTTCAATCGAAAGCCTTAAGAAAGGTGCGCAGAGGTTGACGGGCACAGTTATTGAACAACGGACACCCACACGTGTTTCCCACCGTCGAGCTGATTTGGTTCGCCCCCGTCTAGTTAATAGCGTTGATGTAGTCACGTTTACAGCTGGAATGGCAGAACTGGTGATTCGGGCTCAGCACGGTACTTACATACGTGAGCTTGTCAGTGGAGATAATGGACGAACTGTCCCTAGTCTCACGTCGTTGATTGATAATAAATGCAAGGTTGAAGTTTTGGACGTCCTTAACTTACATCTTCAAGCAAAAGAGGCAAAAAAATGACTAAACGATCCCAAGGTTTGAGAAGTGGTTCACGCCACAAACTATCTCGCCCAGCAAGAGAGCGGGGCTTATCGCCGATTACGCGTTCACTTCAAACATTTAATGATGGAGATACTGTTAATGTGGTAATAGATCCTTCCTATCATAAAGGACAGCCTCATCATCGCTTCCATGGCTTAACTGGTAAAGTTACAGGAAGTCAGGGCAAAGCATATGTGGTCCGCACACGTGTAGGGAAAATGGAAAAGGATTTAATAGTCCGTCCAGAGCATTTAAGAAAGGCAAATTAAGGAGCTAAAATGGAAATAGAATCACAACCTGAACCAATCCCATTAGGAGATGTAAAGGAGTTATTAGAGAAAGAATTAAGTATTCGTGAAAATAGATTAAGGTGTGTTGAATGCGGTAATTTTCAGGCCGTTCCAGAAATTGAACCAGTAATTGAAAAATCTTCCGAAGAAGACGATGAAGAATCTGAAACACCTGTGGGTCCAACTTGTGATTCTTGTGGTTCGACAAGATTAAACTTGATTGAACAAATCCAATATGAACATAAATTGGCTTTAGATCATGTTCGTTTAGTATCTCAAAGTTTACCAAAAGAGTCTAAGGAAATAATGGCTAAGGTTATTGAGTTAGAACATGTTGATGATTACTATGCTGCAAAAATAGCAGATATTTTACCGATGCATCCTGATGATGTACGCTCTATTTTCGCACGTGAACGTTTTTCACTTGGTAAAGATGAAATAGATTCTATAATTAATGCAGTCAAGGAGACTAAAGGTGCATGATTTATGGAAGATTACGCTTATGTTTTAGATGTATTACCTGATGGAAGGCCAGATAGTAAAAGACGTTTCCGTAGAGAACCAGTAGTTTATGGATTAGGTATTGAAGAATTTAAGATATTTGATATGGAGCCTGTAGCAGGTGCTGCAATTAATATTGGAGATAGGTGCTATATAGGTAAAGAAACGGAAGAGAGAACACAGATTGATCATGTTAGAGCTAGAGTTAATTTTGTTGAGTTAACTCATACGGCACAGTCTGAATTAGCCTTTGTATTAGATGAAATTGTTAAAGAAAGCGAAGAAAAATTCATTCAATTTTATAATAATGCAGGACCTATTTCTCGAAGATATCATTCCCTTGAGTTAATTCCAGGATTAGGCAAAAAGACAATGAATTTAATAGTTAACAATAGACCATACGTTACATTTAAGGAAATGGAAGAGAAGATACCTAATTTTAGAAATCCTGAAAAATATATTTCACAAAGGATTGAGAATGAAATCAGGGAAACAGATCAAAAGTATAGATTATTTGTTAGATAATCATACCGCATAGGTGTATTGTATTACACCTGCAATTCTCATTCTAACCTCAGCATCTCCGGACAATGAAATTTCAAAAGTCCAGTTTCCACTTGAACCACCGACAGTACCCATCTCATTCATTTTTGTCCCAGGAGTTAGTGTTTCTACAAGAATATCTGTTTCTAAGTGATCCCTTAATACTAGTTCACCACTACCTGAACTTCCAATATCAGCATCTAAGAAATAGATGATATAATCCCAATCACCATATCTCTCGTGTCCTTCGTTGATGTAAATAGTATCATATATACTCAAATCAGGGCCTGTGAATTGTTCGTCATACAAGTCTCCACCTCTACAAAAATAAGAATTACCAGTGAAACCTTTTCCGTAGTTTGCGAGTTTCATGGCTAAAATAGTTTCTCCATTTGAATCAACAAAAGTAAAATTTGACAACCATCTTGCCTCTTTATCAAAGCTATAATCAATTCTCGCTCCATCTGAACTGGTCGCGATAATATTCGCAATATTTCCTTCTACGTTAGTAACTATTGCATTAAATTGTTCTTTTCCATATAGTCCAAAAGTCCATCCTTTGTCTTTTTCCAATGGGAAATCTATTAGTGTTTGTGGTATATTCTTTTCATAGATTGCAAAATTGGACATTTGTACGCGCCCAATAGCTGGATTATGGTTCAATACAGCATGCCTCTTTGCATCTTCTAGAGAGCCTGTACCAATGTAATAGTCAGTAGCATCACTGTCAATTGAAACAACCATTGTGGTTGAAATTTCAAGTTCTTGAGTCTTAATGCTATATTCCCAAAAATCCCCTTTTGTCCATGATGGTGAATTAATAGTAATTGAGTTCTCATCATTTGAAAATAATCCATTGCCTAGGCATCCACTAAATGTCATTCCTAACAAAATAGTGACAAATGCAGTAGAGATTATCTTCTTCATATGACATATAAAAAGGCTAGATAATTATAGTTCACGGTGTCCCTCTAATTCTAAATATTGTCTTCCTTCAGAGACAGTATAAAAGGATCCAGTGACTAGCGTTTTTTGTTCTTTTGCTTTTTTCATGGCTTCTTCAACGCAGTCATATTCAGAACATTTATAATTCATTTTTTTAGCTATTTTATATAATTCCAGTGAAGAATAACTTCTTGACGTAGGCAAATTACAAACCATTATATTTGCTTTCTCTGGTAATGACTTGAATATATTTTTTGCATTTTTATCACTTAATATTCCTATAATTATATTTTCATAAGTATTATCTTTTTGCATCAAAAAATTCATAGCTTGTTCATTATGAGCTACATCTAGGGTGAAGTTACTAAATTTCTCAAATCTTCCGGGAATTGATATAATTTCAATAGTAGTTTTTATTTCTAATTTTTGAAAAACAAGATTTATCCAGTTTTTCATGTTTTCACCATAATCTAAGCTTTGACATTTAGGTATATATTTGTGATATTTCTTTTCCCATCCCGTTATTAATATTGAGTTATCCCTCACAATTTTAGCTTTTGTTATTGCAATTTCTTCAATATTGTGTCCTAAGTAATCTACATGATCAATACCGAGAGTAGTTAGAATAGCAATTTCTGGATTTCCTATGTTGACTGCATCCCATTCACCCCCGAGCCCAATTTCCATAATTGCACAATCAACGTTATTATCACTAAAATGTGAATAAGCTAATGCAGTTAATATTTCAAAATATGTAGCTCCTATGTTGTGTTCTTCATCAATACGTTTAAAATTAAAGATAGCTTTAGTAAATTCATGAATACTAATTTTTTTGTCTTCAATTTTTATTCTTTCCCTTATAGAATGTAGATGTGGCGATGTGAAGCATCCTGTTTTTACTCCTGCCTTATTTAGATTATAATTAAGGTTATGACAAGTACTTCCCTTAGCATTTGTTCCTCCAACCATAATAATTTTCAGTTTATTTTGTGGATTATCCAGATAATTCATTAATTTGGTGATTCTGGTTAGTCCGGGTACTATCTTATTCGAGTTTAATGACTCAAGCCAATTGATTGCTTTGAGGTAATCTTTTTCACGACGATTCATATTTAAAAGATTACTCTATTGATTCCCATTCAACTGAGTCTGGAGTTAATATTCCTTGATCATTCAAAACATTCCTAAAAGTGTCTGGAGAAACACCTGCAATTTCAGCACCTTTGGTCAAAGTTGCTTTACCTTTTTTGTATATTTCTACTGCAGAAGCATATCGCAGGTGATTCTTCTTTTCCATCAAAAAACGGAGGGCTTCTTTTACCACATCTGATCGGCTACTATAGTGCCCTGAATCGACGAGAGCTTCGATTTGAAGGAGTAGGATTGGAGGTAGGGAATATGAGCTGCTCATGTAGCAACAATTAGCAACTATTATTAATAATTATTCACTAAGCTTTATAACCTATGCCTGTCGTGAAACATCTGGAAATAGCAATGAGCTTAAACCAAACCAATTGGCTAGCAATCGCCTTGACCTTTGTCTTGGCAGGTGTATTTTTTGTTTTGATATCAGGTGGTGCTGAAGCTGTAGATTACGAACATGCAGTTACCATATCACCCGATAATCAAAATGGAGAACCGGATGATACATTAACTTTCACAGTAACCATAGACAATGATGGTACAGAAGATGACACCTATAATCTAGGAATGTCATCAACAACACCTACAGGATGGGAAATGTATATTCTTCCTGCTCAAATTAGCATAAGTGACGAATCATCAGATACGGTAACTCTTTATGTGGAAATAGGTAATAGAACTAATGCTCTTGCAGGCAGTGAAAATTTCCAAATATATTGTCAATCTGTTGGTAGTACTAATAACGTTTCTAAGGGCGGAGTTGTTTTTGTAGATGAAGTTTATGGTACTTCATTAACTTCCGGAATTACGCAAATTAGTGTTGATCCTAATAGTGCAGCAACGTTTTCAATAACAGTTACAAATGATAAAGGCAATACTGAGGATACAGTTACCTTTACTCAAGTTTCTACAGGTACAGATGATTGGTCGTTTACTCTCCCAGGTTCTGAAATTTTAGATGTGGATGAGTCAGCAACTGTTACTTTTAGTATTACACCAGATGTTCAAGCACTTGCGGGATTGAAAAGTATTGTATTTTATGCAAATTCAGAAGATGATCAGACAGCATATTCGATTTCTCTAACTGTGCGTGTTAATCAATTGCCTGAGCTTGAAGTATCAAAGGTAGGGTCTAGTGCACAGGATATTGAAGCTGGAAAACGTGCATATTATTCATTCGAGGTTACCAATAAAGGTAACGCTGTAGATAGTTTTGACCTTTCAGTGGCTAGTGACAGTGTACCAACTGGTTGGGAAGCTTCTTTAGATAATGATGAAGTAAGTAGTCTTGGTGTCGGTCAAAGTATTAATTTGACTGATGTGTTGGTTGTCAAAGCTCCTACTGATGCAGCTGCAGATGTTGTTGCTACTATTCTGGTTAAGGTATCATCCCAAGAAAATTCTTCAGTTTACAAGAATTTTACATCACGTTCAACAGTATTACAAAATTTTGATCCAAAAATAACAATTGTTGGGCAAGACACGCAATCAGCTAATCCTGATGTTGAAGTGACATATAATTTAAAAATTGAAAACCAAGGTAATGGTGAAGATGAGATTTCATTAGCTTTATCTGGTTCCAATTCAACATGGGGTACCTTAGGTGAATCATCATTTACTCTTGCGGCAGGTGCAAATGCGACAACAACTCTAAGAGTTACTGCACCTGAAGATACAACTGCGCAAAATGGATACAAAATAACTATCAAAGCAACATCAGAAGATACAACTACAATTAAGAATAGAGATGTTTTCCTTAATGTTAACCAAGTTTACGAAGTTTCAGTATCTGTATCAGGTGATACTACTAAATCTGGTGATCCTGGAGATACAGTAAGTTATTCAATATCGGTTAAGAATAAAGGTAATTCGGATGATACAATTACTTTGAATCTGGAAGGAGATAAGGCCTCTTGGGGTTCAATAGTTGAAGACGTGGATTTAGACCAAGGTCAAACTAAGGTTGTTAACCTTACAGTTAATATTGATGAAGATGCAGTAGTTGGTGATAACACAATAACCGTTAATGGAAGTTCTGAAGATTCTATAACTGCTTATGATACTAGTTCAGTAACAATTTCTGTAAATAAGCAATACAAAGTAGATGTAATTGTTTCTTCTAAATCTGGAGATCCAGGTGTTGAATTAGTTTATCCTATGAGAGTACAAAATAAGGGAACTGGCTCAGATTCTTTTAAACTTCTAATAGATGATTATCCTGCAAATTGGATAGTTCAATTAGAGTCTGAATATGTAGAGGATGTAGCTGCCGGTGGAGAGAAAACGGTTAATGTGACAATTACAATTCCTTCAGGTGAGCAGAATCAGGCTTTTACTACAAATATTACTGCATCTTCACTTGGTGCAGCAGACGAGAACCCACCAAAGTGGGTTAACACAACTGTAGGAGTTACCACAATTGTTAATCAGGAGTATTGGATTGATCTTTCCGTTGAATCTAGTACAATTGATGCAATTATTGGAACGCCTGTAACTGTTACTATAACCATTGATAATTTAGGAACTGGTGATGATATAGTTGCTTTAGCATCGACAGCTCCAGATGGTTGGACAGGTTTAGAATTTAATACATCTTTCTTAAATGTTGTAGAAGGTTCTTCAGGTTTAGTAGGTTTATCAATTACAGTTCCTGAAGGAACTAATAAAGGAGATTATGCAGTTAATGTATCAGGAGTATCAAATTGTGATACATGTGCAAATGGAACTAAATCTCAAGATGCATTGACTTTAACCATAAAAGTAGAACTTTCACGTGGAGTTGAATTAAATGCTGATGTAACTTCAATTGAGAAGATTCCAGGTTCTTCTGCAGTTTTCAGTGTGGATGTTAAAAACACAGGAGATGGCAGTGATACCATTCTTATGTCTATTTTGGATGATGACTTACTTTGGGCTTCAGTGGAACCAGCATCAGTTGTATTGGGTAAAGATGAAACTGCATCTGTTACTATTACTGTAGCATTACCTGAATATGATTTAACCAATATTTCTACTCAGGAAAGAGATGCACTTGAAGGAAATCAATACGAAGTTCGAATAAAAGCTAAATCTTCAGGTGATTTATCTGTTAGTGATGTTTCTGATTTGACCACAAATATAGGTCAGATTTATGGAGCTAGTCTTACAGTTGTTGGTAGCGACACGATAGAAACATATCCTTCAACAGAAGATAGTGCTAATGATCGTAGAGAGAAATTTACGCTTAAATTGATAAATACAGGTAATAGAAATGACAATGTAAATGTTGAAACTGTAGCCACATCATATCCTGATGAATGGACAGTATCAATTTTCACTTCAGCTAGTTGTTCAAGCGGTAGTTTTTCAGGTTCTATTAGTGCTGGAGAATCAAAGTATCTTTATCTTTGTATAACTCCAGATGCCGACTCAGATGCTAGCAACTATACAATAATTACTGAAGCATCAGCTGGCGATGGTTCTGAACCTGCAGTCCAAGCATCTACAACATTAGATGTAAGAGAACCTGTAAGAGCAGTTGCACTCAGTGTAGCAGATGGTGAAGAAGAAGTTACTTTGTCACCAGAAGTGGGTAATGAGGAAAAAAACACAGCCCGTTTCAAAATTACAGTTCAAAATGTAGGTTCACACGATGATAAGTTTACTGCAGAATTGGATAATGTCCTTGGAGCTGGTTGGGAGTCTGATTTCTTTACAAAGAATTCAGGTAATCCGGGTTCATCAAGTGATAAGTGGTCTACAACTGGTCAAGCTTTAGAAAAAGATCAGAGTAAATCTCTATGGTTTATTGCAGAAGTTGATGCCGATGAAGTAGATGAAGGAAACTACACAATGTCTATTACAGTTACAAATGCTGATGAAGAAACACAAAGTACGACTACAGTGACAATCAATATTGCAGCGCCAAAAAGAGATATGTCTGCAACAGCTATTGACGAATTCCAGGAAATATATCCAGATTATGGTGGAACTTCTACACAAAACAGTGTAAAATTCAAGGTAAAATTGGATAATACAGGATCTAATCCAGATATTTTTATACCTGAAATAGTGTCTACACTTGACGATGATTGGGCCGTTACTTTTTGGCAAGATAGTTCCAAAACACAGCAGTGGTCTACTACATCTGGTTTATCTATAGATGATGGAGAATTAGATGATCTTTGGGTATTTGTTGAAGTTGCAGATGAAGCTGATGAAGGTAATTATACAATTCAAATTTCGGTGAGAGATGAAGAAGATGATCCTAATGCTCGTGAAGATATATCTTTGATAGTTATAGTTCAAAGACCTGAACTTGTAATCACACAATCTGATATTACTTTAGAAATTGATGGTGTTGTTGGCAATGCATCACAAGTTCAAGATGGAGATACTGTAGTCATATTGGTTGATGTTCCAAATATGGGTTCAGCAGATGCAGACGATGTTAGAATTGAGATTTATTTCTATCCTAAGCAGGCCCCAACAGACAATGATGTAGCTACAAGTGAAGATTGGATTGGTTTTGAATTTGATGAAGGTGAAGGTACATGGATTTATTCATTGTATGATAAAACTACAAATATTAAATCACAAAATCAAAAATCTATAGCTTCTGATGATTGGTTGATTAAAGGAGGAGAGTGGTACGTTGAGGTCCGTATAGATTATGACGAAGATGATGATAGTGGTAAAATTTTAGAACCTAATGAAAACAATAATGATGCAAGATACTCAGAATTATTGAGAGTAAAACCAGATTTAGTTATTGATTCAATGCGTATTGATAGTAAGTATGCTGGAAATCCAGCTAGCAGTGTGCCTAATGTTGATGATATAGTGACATTTACAGTAACAGTTAGCAATACTGGTGCAGCAGATGTAGATGGCGCTCGTCTCTATATTACTGCAGATGATAGTGAAGACAATAAAGTTCTAAAAGATCGTACAAACAAAGACTATGTTGATTTTGATGTTGATGCCGGTGAAACTACAGATGTTCGCTTCCGCTGGAAAGCTGTTGAAGAAGAATGGGCTACTTTTAGAGCAGAGATAAATCCCGTTTGTGATGATTATAGTATATTTGAGTGTGAAACAGCGGGAGATGGTTTATCATCTGAAACAGGACACATGTTTGATGAATTGGGACGTTATGCAGATAATGAGTATCCTCGTTCAGGAGTTTTTGAACAAAGTGGGTCTGAAGTGAAATTTGAAATCTTACCTGATTTTATAATAAAGAAGGTATCTATGGATCCTCGCAATCCTGAAGTTGGTGAAGATGTAGAAATCAAAATTACAATAGAAAATCAAGGTAATGCCGATTGGGAGGTTGGTACTGATATTTTATTAGTTGTCTTTGAAGATGGAACTGGTGAAGAATATGATGGTCAGATTATGGAATCAATTCCTAAAGGAGACACTGCTGAAGTTAAAATTTCTTGGACGGTCCCTAATGAAGATAATAAAGATGTACTTGATTTAACTTACACTATTAACGCAGGTAGTGGTAATCTTGAAATACGACAATGTGACACTTGTGATGCTGAGGGTGTTGGTGGGACAGATAATGATGAACTTCAAGGATCGTTACCACTAGTATTGCCAGCAGTTTTAGGTGAAATTGAATTTATTTCAGATTTAACTGAAAGAGAATTGATTAAGGGAGTACCATTACTTTGGCCGGTCTTGATAGGTATTGGATTGGTACTTGCAATGGTTGCAGTCCCAATATTGAGGAGAAGAGCACGTTCTGCCGACTCCGGTTCTAAATCAAAGGACACCGATGAATCATCTGATGATTCTGAAGGAGAAGAAGCTCCTGCAGCAGCACCTTCAAAAATTGGAGTAGTAATTGTATCTTCAGTAGATGGTAAGACTGCAAATGTTAAAGTTCCTTCCAATATGCCAGTTAACAAGCTTTTACAGAATTGTATAGAAAAGTTCCAACTACCTCATTCAAATTTTGCAGTTATGCTTAATGGAGCTCCTGTAGATGTTAATGCATCTTTAACAGATGCTGGTTTGACTGATAGCTGTCAAATAGATTTAGTACCACTCGAGTGATTTAAGTAAATGCTGGATGCTTTAGTAATCGGAGCAGGACCAAGTGGATCGCGTACAGCTTGGAATTTAGCTAAGGCAGGTTATTCTACAACGCTTGTTGAAGAGCATGAAATAGTTGGTGAGCCATGCCAGTGCGCAGGATTAGTAACTCCACGTACTTTTGAGTATTTAGGATATAGAAGGCCAGTTTCTCAAGAAATGAATGGTGCTCGGTTATGGGGGCCCAAAGATTCTTTTTTGAATTTCCAAGCTAATGAAACTAAAGCATTGGTAATTGATAGGCCAGATTTGGACAGATCCATAGCTGAAAAAGCTACAGATTTTGGAGCTGATTTGAAATCAGGTCATAGATATTTAGGCCATAGAAAATCATCCAATGGAATAATAGCAACTATTCAGAGTAAAAGTGGTAAAATAGAGCTTGAAACTAAAATGTTAATTGGTTCGGATGGTCCTGCATCTAGAGTTGCCAGAGATGGTGGACTTAGCAGTAAAAGAGAAGTTTTAGCGGCATTCGGTGCAGATGTAGAAGGATATCAGGGGATAGATAATCATGTCGATTTGTTTGTAGGCTCTAAACTAGCTCCACGTTTCTTTGGTTGGGGAATTCCAACAGGTCCAAATACAGGCCGTATAGGAATGGCTACTGTATTACCTAATAGACCTAAGAATTTTTTTAGAGATTATTTCCACCATGGCGCACCTTCAAAACTATTGGGTGGAGCTAAAATCATTAATCGTGTAAGTGGGCTTATTCCATTTGGAATTCGAGAACCTAGTTATACCGATAATATTCTGTTAACTGGTGATGCAGCAGGTATGGCTAAACCAACATCAGGTGGAGGGATATATTCAGGTTTGATTTCAGCAGATGCAGCATCTGAAGTTATTGATTCAGCACTTCAGAAAGAAAAGTTTGATTCAAAGACATTGAGTCCTTATCAAAATTTGTTAAAAGAACGTATAGGTGGTGAATTATCAAAGGGTTATCATTTGCGAAAAGCCTTTTTGAGTCTTAATGATGATCAGTTGGCAGAAATTATTTCAATGCTTGGTGAGCCCAAAGTTAAGAGTGCAATAGAGAAAACAGGAGATTTAGATTATGCTTCTTTAGCGGCTTTTTCGGTACTTAAAGCGCAGCCGAAGTTCATTAAGTTTGCCCCTTTGCTTTTGAAGCCATTTATTTAATTCGGGATAATTTCCTTCTTCTTCAAGATAAAAAATAACAGAGAGCCCAGCAAAAATTATTGTTAAACTAATAAGTCCATATAATGGCCATTTTGGAATAGGTTTTTTTACACCAAAAGAAGAATCAGGTATAATTCCATCCACATCTAATACTGTGAGATTTATATTTCCTGGTGAATTTGAAGGAACATTACTTTTGTTAGTAGCATCTTCCCATACATCCATATCCCAGTGGCCACGGGATTGCATTAGGTGGCTTGTTTCATTGTGTAAAAAGTTAATTTCGAATCTAACAAAATAGGTGCCTTCTTTTGTATCTTCATCAGTCTTTATTCCAAATTGTAAAGTTATGGTCTCATTTGCTTGAACTTCGCTTATTTCAAAGATGGCTTTTTTAAAATCCGTGACTTCTAAAGTATTTGTTTCTTCAATTAGATTTGAGCTCCAAATCATATTCTGAATATAGGGTCTTTCAGAATTTGGAATATCATCTAAATTCTCAGATTCATCTATATCAGCTCTATGATAAATCTCAGCAATAATAGAGACCTCTTCTAAACTTTCATTGTACCTATTTAATACATCTAATGAAAAATCGCCTGTTTCTCCTGGCTCTAGTTGTGGAGTACTAAAATTGTGAAAATCAGGAATATTTCCAGGATTACTGATATACATATCAATTTCACTTTGAGCTAAGGGTAGTGAAAGAATAGCGACTGCAATAATAACTCCCAAAAGGCGTTTCATTATTTATGTCAAATAAGACTCCCTTTAAAACAAATATCACTGTAATTCTTTTGGGAGGTTGGATTTATATGGACTTTTCTTTGGAACTTCATGCGTATATTAGGTATCGGGGTAGCATTTTTCCTTTTTACGATGGTTTTTTTAAGTTTGAATGCGTCTTCAGAAGTACATAAATTTGATAATTTAACTGTGGCTGAAGGAGAAATTAGGACATTTACAGATGATTTAATTTGGCTTCAAGGTGATATATTAATTGATGGCGAGATAACTTTTGAGAATTGCAGTTTAAATGTTAATAGAACATTAGATAATACTACTTCTGAGATAAGGGTTAAGCCAGGTGGTCAGTTAAATTTATTTAATACAACGATTAGCACAATAGAAATTAGTACTAATACAGGAATAGCGAATGAAAACATTATTTTCCCATATACTTTAGTTATAAATGGCAGTGGTCTTTCGGTATATGATTCAAGTATTTTTTATGGAATGATTTGGTCAGTAGACGGTGATATAGAAATTACCGGCTTGGTTCTTGACGGTTTCAGTATGATTAATTATGGTATTTTTTCTGAAGATACTAATTTGGCAGCTTCTGGAGTATCTATTAGGAATTATACACAAGGTCTACGATCAATTGGTTTAAATCCGGATTTAGAATCAATATTTTATTATAATTGTACTACACAAATGACACAAGAGTGGTGGCTTACTTTTTCATCTTTTGATCATTTAGGAGCTCCAATTTCCGGTTTTGAAGTAAGGCAATGGAATGGTGATCGAATGATCGGAACTTGGAATTGGGCCAAAGAATATGAGATTGACAGTTCAGGTCAGAGAATAAACCATACCACTAAACTTACATTCTTTCTTAATCTTTATTTTGGATATGTTGATAAATCTTGGGAAGGTCGAATACTTGAAAATACAGAGATAGTTCAAGATTTTAACTTGAATCATACACAAATCAGTCTTGATTCACCAATAATTTTTGTAGAAGATGAGGTTTTAGAGATTAATCAGAAAGCTCCAAAATGGTCCAATATTAATTTTAGTATAGTAGTTAATAATCCAACTGATATGATTTTTTATAGCTTTAATGTGGATCTTTTGATAAATGGTAATTTAGGTTATTCTACAACTAGTATCTCATTAAAATCTAATGTATCACAGAGAACCAATGTCACTTGGAAAGCTTCATTAGAAGGCCCTATGTCTTTTGGAGTTAGATCAGTTGTAGTTGATTATACCGGTAATTTAGAAGATCATACAATGTCTTCATATAGATTTTTGGAAGTTGAATCAAGTTCAGATCAAGTTACTAAGTCTTCGGGTTCATGGACTGCCTTATTGGCAATTTTAACCTTAATGAGTTTTTGTAGTTACATCATTTATACAGGAATAGAAGATGAATCCGAAGTTATAGATTCTAAATCGACTGAAGAAGAAATAGATGACGATAAGGATGTTGAAGCTGATGAAGATTTAAGAGACATGGCTATCCCTAAAGATGATGAAGAGAATGAAAATTGAGTACAATAATTCTAGGTATTGAATCCACTGCACATACTGCAGGTGTTGGAATCATAACTTCTGAAGGAACTATTCTTTCTAATCAAAGATCAGTTTACATTCCCGAAGAAGGTGAAGGAATACATCCTAGAGAAGCTGCAAATCATCATTCAGAAGAGTTACCTAAATTGGTTACGAAGGCTCTTGGAGAAGCGAATTTATCTCCAACAGATATATCTCTAGTTTCTTATGCTAGAGGGCCAGGACTTGGGCCTTGTCTCAGGACTGGAGCTACAGCTGCAAGAGCTTTTGCATATTCCAATGAGATTCCTCTTTTAGGAGTAAATCATTGTGTTGCTCACTTAGAGATTGGCCTTCTTGAGGGTGCCAATGATCCCGTATTACTGTATCTTTCAGGTGCAAATACTCAAGTAATTGCCTATGCAGCAGGTCGCTATCGAGTATTTGGTGAAACAATAGACATTGGAATTGGAAATGGTTTAGACAAATTTGCTAGAGAAGCAGGTATGGGTTTTCCAGGAGGTCCTAAACTTGAAAAAGTTGCTGAAGGTGATGAACTTATAGATTTACCTTATTCAGTTAAAGGAATGGATTTAGCATTTTCAGGTCTAATGACTGCTGCAAAACAGAAATTGGATTCAGGTTATTCTTTAGGCAAATTGGCTTATTCAGTTCAAGAAACTGCTTTTGCAATGTCTTGTGAAGTTTCTGAGAGAGCTTTAGCGCATACTGGAAAGACTGAATTAGTTCTAGGCGGTGGCGTTGCATGTAATTCTAGACTTAGGGAAATGGCAATGACTATGGCCAAAGAAAGAGGCGTTAAATGTTTTGTACCTGAAAGAGCACTTTGTGTAGATAATGGAGTTATGATTGCTTGGTTAGGCCACCAGATGATGAATGCAGATTACCAGATAACTGAAGAAGACAATATTGTCAATCAAAGATATAGAACAGATATGGTTGAGGTTACTTGGAGATGAAATTTAGAGGAGCTGAAGCCATTGTTGAAACGATTGAATGGAATAATCAAAAGGTTATTTCTAAGACTAGGAATAAGCGCGGTTATAGGCATCCTGCTCTTGAAAAAAAATTGGTTAAGGAAAGGTTACGTAGTGAGTCTCGTATTATTGAACGTTTAATTTCCCATGGTGTAAATGTTCCAGCAATATACAGTGTTGATATTTCTAACAATTGTATAATTATGGAATTTATAGAAGGCATAACTCTTGAAAAGGCTTTAAGGGGTGATGATTTTGAACATTGTTTGGCTCAAACAGCTAAATTATTATCTTTAATTCATTCATTTAACATAGTTCATGGTGATCCTACCACGAGTAATTTTATGGTTAATGAGAGTGTTTATGCTATTGATTTTGGCTTGTCAACAGTATCAGATGATAACGAGAATCGAGCTTCAGATTTGCGAGTATTTCTTGAATCTTTAGATTCACATCATTCAGAGATTTCAGGTAGAAATGTATTTTTATCCCATTATTCTAAATGGAGTAGCTCAGGTCCAGTCCTTGAATCATTAAAAGTATTAGAATTGAGGGGTCGTTACAACCTAATGAGAGGGTAGGGTCATTGTAATAATCCCCCTATTACTGACAAGATAGAAATACAGGTATTTCAATAATGAAGAAATTAACTATAGCTATATTATTCGTTGTAATATTATTGAGTTTTTCTGGTGCTAATGCTGAAGAAAAGGAGCCATTATGGACTTATGCTTCTGCAGATAGTTTTACTGATGTTTCAATTTCAGAAGATTCTAGAAATATCTCAGCCATATATGGAAAGAAAGTTTCTTTGTGGTTAAACAGTAGTTCTACACCTTATAATAACAAAACAGTAGGTACGGGTATAACTTCTATGGATATGTCTGCAAATGGTGAGTACGTAGTTATAGGTGAAGAAGCTGATGCAACATTAACTCTTTACAATGAAGGGACTAAAGAATGGGATAAATCAGATTTTTTTCTGAGTGTTAATGGATTGGATATGACTTCTGATGGGACTCATATTGCAGTGATTGATTTCCGTAATGTTTATTATTTTTCTAGAGCATCAAATGAGGAAATATGGGTCGATAATTTTGCTACTGATACTATGACTTCGGTTGCCATATCTTCGAGCTCTCAATATATTGCTGCAGGAACAGAGGATGGGAATGTTTATGTTTATGATACCTCATCTCAAGATTATATTTGGTCTCATTCGGGGAGTGGAGTAAATGGACCTATAACTGATATAGATTTTTCAGAGAATAGTAATTATTTGATAGTAGGTACTTCAAATGGTAACGTTTACATTTTTGCTTCTTCAGATGGAAATCCCGAAATGGATTGGATTCAACCCGATAAAGTAACCTGTGTTTCAGGTAGTTCTAATTCAAGTTTCTATGCTTTTGGAACTAGTGAAGGTTCTGTCATCGCTCTTGATTTAACTACTGATTGGTCAATTTGGGAAAAGGATCTTGGTGGAGAGATTACAGATATTGATTTTAATGGTAAGGCGACTCATTTAGTTGCAGGATCAACAAATAAAAGATTACTATTAACGAATGTAACAGATGGTTATGAAATATGGAGAACTACAACACTTGATGAAATCACAAGTGTATCTATGTCATACAGAGGTGAAAACATAGCAGTAGGTACTTCTGAAGGTTTAGAATTATATTATGAACAACAGTTGGACAATCAGGCACCTATCGCAATAATTGAATCAATAAATCCAACTACGGCCTTACCAGGTACTACCATTTTTATGAATGGCTCTGCATATGATTCAGATGGTTTTATTGTAGATTATATGTGGGCTTCAAGTATTGATGGGAATTTATCAGATTTATCAAATTTTACAATATCAAATTTGACAACAGGTTATCATGTTATTACATTTAAAGCTAAAGATAATGAAGGCCGATGGAGCCATATAGTTACTGTAAATGTAGGCGTCGGTGACTTTCCAGAAGCTACGATAGAGTCAATAAGTGGATGTATAGATTTCATGAATTGCGTAATCAGTGAAGGAACTAGTATTGATTTTGTGGGATCAGCTGTTTCTGAAGCTTCCGAGGATACTGAAGTTATAGGTTATCAATGGGTATCCAATTTTAGCGGTAATGAAACAGTTATTTCAGAATCTGCATTATTTACCACTTCATTGTTGGAAAGAGGATCACATGAAATAATTTTTAGAGCAATAAATGACATTGGTTTTTGGTCTTCAAATATAACGGTAAATCTTAGAATTAATGGAGTGCCTGTGCTGAACAGTGTAGATGTAGATCCCAATCCTGTAGTTGCAGCGTCTAGCGTTTTTTTAAGTGCTAATGCAGTTGATCCAGATGGAGATTCGTTACAGTATGTTTGGACTACAAATACACTATACTTTGCAAATGAGCAACATTCATATGAAAGTTCAGAAGCTGGATCAAGTATAGTTACTTTAGATTCAGATACTGGTGAATATGAAGTACATTTACATGTTGTAGATTCTTTTGGAGCTTCTAGTGAATCTATAATGGTCATTTTAGATGTTCTTTTACCTCCCTCAGTCTCAGCTGTATGTCCTGATAGCGGAACAATTGGTGAAGAATTATTATTCAATACTGTAAAGAAATCTCCAGGTAGAATAGTAAAATATGAGTGGGATTTTGACAGTTCAAATGGCGATATTGATTCTGTAGATTTAACTGGTTCTGCGTTTGCTACACACTCTTATAATTCTATACCGATTGATTCTGATTATTTCTTAGTGGTTCTACGAGTAACTGATGAAAATGATTTGATTAGTAGAGATACTTGTACAGTGACTATTATAGATGATACTTCTGTAACGCCCGAATCTACGTCAGAGGGCGGTGGTCTTGGTTCAATTTCTGAAATAGCCAGTACGCCTGTTTTAATTGGTATTTTCTTAATTGTAATAGTGGGTGCAGTTGCCGGCCTATATCTTTGGAATAGAGATAGCCAAGATACTAGTTATTTACCCCCATCTAAGCCAGAACCAAAGTCAGGTTCAGAATATATGGGAGCTGTAGTCCCTCAGACTTCACCAGTTAAAGAGAGAAGAGTGAAGAAAAGAAGAGTAGTTACTGAGACTATGACTATTGAATGCCCAGAGTGTTCTTCAAGAATGGATATTCCTAAAATTTCAGGAACACAACAAATTGAATGTTCAGATTGTGGTCTTGAAGGAGAAATTGATCTTTAAAATAGTGCATATGGTTATTTTATAGGGAAACTTGCATAGGGGGAAGTAGTAAAAATGAAACGTGTAAAACTCATCAATGACCCTGCTGAATTAGTAGCACTTTTTAGGGCAGTTGATTCAGAAGGTCGAAGAAACGTATTGACAACTTTAGCTGAAGGTTGGACTATGATTAGTGACTTAGTTTCTAAACATGGTGAAGAAGCCTATGGTGCAATAACTTACTTTGAAAAATTTAAGTTAGTAGAATCACGTTGGGAAGTAAATAGTGAAACTGGACGTCCTGAAAAAGGATATCGTACATTTTATAATGCATTTCAGATTTCAACATCCTTAACTTTTGATGAAACTCAAGAATTACTGACAGTAGTATTAATGACTGAAAAGAAATTTAAATCATTAGAAGCTAAAATAGTAGAATTAATTGGTTCAGAAGGAACTTTTGCAAATGATGTAGCTAGAGATTTAGGAGTTTCATCACTTACGTTGAAAGGTTTGGTCAGACGTTCAGTTGAATTTGATTTTAAGGGACATAATATTGTTCCATTGAAAGAGGAAGAATAATGAATGGTTTGGATATAGATGGAACACTACCTGGGCAAGAGATAGAAGAAGAAGAGCTCGGTGATGAGATTCGCCGTGAAAATGAAGAATTATCTGCTGATGATAACTCCAAATCCTTACCCAATGGGGATGGTGATGGCCACGGGTGGAAAGAGGAAGAATCACTTAGAGGTTGGTTATATCTTATTGCAGGTGCAGGTTATGGAACTTTAGTTGTTTATTTTGTTCTAGTTATTCATCAGGGAATGAATATTCCGATACTAAGTTCGGGAGAAGTAATTTCTAATAAATCAGGTGCTTTATCAACTGCACTTTTAATTTCAGCGATGGTTTATGTTACAATATGGTTTTTCATGTCAGGTAGAGATCATTCATTTTTCACAGAAGATCCAGATAAAGCAAAATTCTACGCAGGTATCATTGGCCTTGCATCATTAGTTATCATTGCAATAAGTTGGGAAGATTTCCAAAGAGAAATGATAATTTCAGCTATTCTAACATCGGTTTCAACTTGGTCTTATATTCGTTCAGCCCAGATGAAAGGTTAATTTTCTAGTGTCTCCACATAGGTAAAACAGATTCATAACCAGCTAATGGTACTCCAGTCATAGCAGCAGTATTCTGATCACTAGTTCTTAGATGTTCCGGACCTAAATCAGACAGATTACCAACACCTAAAGATCCAACTGTACTTGCTAGTTCAGTTCCAAAATTTTTCAAATCTTTATTTGAACAATTATTTTCTAAAAACATACCTGTAGCTCCCAAAGATATTATTTTTGTAATATATCTAGGATTTAATGAATTACAAGTAGCCAAAATCACTAAATCACTTTTAATTTTTCTTGTCGCTGTAATTGCAGCCTCTAATGGCATGTTATTACTACCCAATATGACTCCATCAGCTCCTGATTTAGAAATCATTTCTATGTCATTTTCAACTTCCCCTGCATTAATTTTTACTAGAATAGGTATTCTTTTTGCAGTACTCTGCCTAATTAATTCAACTATAAATGCCAAATCAGTTGATCTTTGCATATCTAATCGTCTACTTATCTCAGTAGGATTCAGGTTAATTATGGCAATATTTGCTGAATCTAAATTTTGGGGTGATTTTTGATTAATTCCCCAATCAGCATAAACTGGGGCATTCTCGCCACTCCATAACAATGGAATAGTTAAATTCAAAGGTTCTTTTTTGTTTTTACCTATAGATAAGCTCATATTAATTTTGTCCATTCCGACTGTTCTTGGCCTTCTACTTAATGTGGCTTGGGTAAGCATTAGTGTGTCTGAAATGGAATATTCTGTTGGTTTTAATTTCAGAGGTTTTTTTCCTTTATAGTTACTAGTTATCGATTTAAAATTTAGACCACTAGGATTCACTCCATGGTTTTGCAGAGTCTTTTGTATAGATTTCCAGTTACTTGGAGAAATATTTGAAACATTTAAGTTATCACTTACATCAAATTTCCCTGCAATAAAGATATTCCCTCCAGTCATAATTTTACCAATATCTCCTAAAACATCTCCGCAAACAATTAGATTCCCTCCATTCATACAAGTTCCAACATCTCCATTAATATTTCCAGAGACAATTAAGTCTCCATCTTTCATAGATGAAGCAGCTTCATTCTCAGCAGAACCTTGAATAACAATAGTGCCACCAGACAAGCAATGTCCTACACCTTCTCTACAATTACCATTGATAATTATTTCACCCTTATTCATTCCATTTCCAACAAATCTCCCAGCATCTCCATTTAGAACGATATTACTGCCATTATTCATACCTCCAAAGTTATCTCCAGCATCTCCATCAAAAGTCAGATTTTTTCCAGAAGGCATGTTAACTGCAATACATGGCTGAGAATCTAAGTTGGTAACTTTCGCAGATTCGTGATTTTCTAATCTCTTACGTAACTGTTTGTTAATTATGCTAGGACTCCAAGAATTTTCTGAATCAGTCATATGTCTTAATGCCCTCTAGTAACCATATATTCAAGTAATTCTTCAAATAAAGTTCTAGCTTCACTTTCAGGATATTTTAGCAATATTTTACGTGCTCCTTCAAGATATTGATTAGCTTGTTTATGGCATTCTTTTAGTGCTCCACAATCATCCATAATTTTTACAGCTTCTATAATATCATCATCATTATTTTCACTATCAAGAATTTCTAATAATCGTTTTCGTTGTTCAGAGTTTGCCCTATTTAGAGCTTCAATTACTAATAATGTTCTTTTTCCTTGTCTAATATCTGATCCAGAAGGTTTTCCTAAAACATCTTCGGAAGCCGTTGCATCAAGATAATCATCCCAGATTTGAAATCCAAGACCAACGTTAGTGGCCATCTTTTCCAATTCCCTTGCTTCATTTTCGTTAGTTCCTCCGATACGAGCGCCTCCATATGCTGCTGCACCAAAAAGGATAGAAGTTTTTAGGCGAATCATTTCTAAATAATTTTTAGACTCAACAGTTTCTTCATCCTCAAAATTAATGTCCATTTGCTGTCCTTCGGCAATTTTTCTTACAACATATGCTACATTCTTCACCAAATCAGCCTTTATGTTATCATCAATATCACTGTCAGTTATCATTTCAAATGCATAAGCGAACAAAGTATCTCCAGCAAGTATTGCCGTAGATAGGCCATAAATTGTGTGACATGCAGCAACCCCATGCCTCAAATCATCATCATCCATTACATCATCATGGACTAACGTAAAATTGTGTATAGTTTCTAATGCAGTTGCAAATAAAATTGCTTTTTCAGAATCTCCTCCAACCATATCACAGGTAATGAGCGCCATAACCGGCCTCAAGCGTTTTCCCCCAGCTAAAGGAATGTGAGCACTTGCTTCGTATAACTTTGTTGGTTCTCTTATCTTTAGATAATGCTGTAGAGTTTTATCAATTGGTTTTGCCCTAATAGCTATTTTTTCTTTTAAATTCATTTACAATCTCCCATGTAGTGCAATTCATCATCAGCAATGTTGCTAGGGTTATCTAAAGCATCCCAAATGTCACTCAAAAAGTTTTCTTTAATTAATCTAAACCATGGTCCAATTTTTAAACTATTATTATCTGAGGCATCAAAAAGTAATTGAAGTTCATGTTGATCTACATATTTAGTTTTTTCAATTTCATTTATGTTTGGATTAATATTTACGTCACATTTTATAACAAATATGTAATCTATTTCATGTTCGATCCATTTTTCATCAGCTCTAGAACGATAATGCATTTTTGTAATATATTTTAAATCATTTAATCCGATTAAAGAAGTATCTATTCCCAATTCTTGTGATAATTTTCTTTTAGCAGCTTTTTGAGCACCAATAATCCCTTCTTCTTCGTTATTTGAGTAAAGAGGGTGACTGCAACAGCTATTAGCCCATATCGAGGGAAAGGTAATTTTTTCAGAAGCTCTTTTCTGAATTAATAATTTATTTTCACTATTAAATAATAAAACACTAAAAGCCCGATGTAATTTTCCTTCACCTAAATGGCAATTTACTTTTGTGTCTTTTCCGATAATACTATCCTTATCATCTACGACTATACAATTTTCTTCCATCATATCGATTTGGTCCTTGTCATATCCTTGAAGTTCGACTATTGTGTCAGGCATTATAGTATACTATAAAGGGTCCAATTAAAAAATGAACAGTGCATGCTAAGCTCTTTATTTCGCCACTAAATAAGGCGTTTATGAGTAAGTTAGATTTCCTACAAGAGTTAGGTATTCAAGAGGCTAATTTAGGTGGATTTTCAACAAAATGGTTAGGTTCAGGTAGTGTGCTACAATCTATTGCACCAGCTGATGAAAGTGTGATTGCTACAGTTAATCAATGTGATTCAGGAGACTATGAGCATATAATGAAAGATACAGCAGCTATTTTTAAAAAATGGAGAATGGAACCAGCCCCAAAACGGGGTGAGGTCGTAAGACTTCTTGCTAATGAGTTTCGTAAAAATAAAGTTGCTCTTGGAAAATTAATAGCTTGGGAAATGGGTAAGATTCAGGCTGAAGGAGAAGGTGAAGTTCAAGAAATGATTGATATTGCAGATTATGCAGTTGGCCTTAGTCGACAACTTTATGGTAAAACTATGCATTCTGAGCGTCCTAATCATCGTATGTATGAGCAATGGCATCCATTAGGTATCGTAGGAATTATTACTGCTTTTAATTTCCCAGGAGCTGTTTGGGCTTGGAATGCTATGATAGCTGCAGTCTGTGGGGATGTTATGGTTTGGAAACCTTCTTCTAAAACACCATTAACGGCAATAGCTATTCAAAAAATTGTAAATCAAGTTTTGGAACCATTGGGTTGGAATGGTATAATGTCATTGTTAGTGGGTTCTAGTAGAGATGTAGGAGAGATGTTAGTGCATGATAGACGTGTGCCATTGGTTTCAGCTACAGGTTCATGTAATATGGGTCGTAAAATAGGAGGAGCAGTCTCTCAAAGACTTGCACGCTCTCTTTTGGAATTAGGAGGGAACAATGGAATTATTGCAATGCCTGATGCTGATCCTGAACTAGTTTTACGCGGAGTAGTATTTGGTGCTGTGGGAACTGCAGGACAAAGGTGTACCTCAACACGTCGTTTATTTTTGCACAAAGATATAGCTTCAGATATGATTGAGCGTTTAGTAACTTCATATTCTCAAGTTAGTATTGGCGATCCTTTAGATTCTAAGACATTAATGGGTCCTTTAGTTGATAAATCTGCAGTTAGTGACTTTAATAATGCATTAGATAAAGTTAAAGAAGAAGGGGGTGAGATTATTTATGGAGGAAAAAGTCTAAATTCTCCTGGATTTTATGTTGAACCTACTATAGTGCGTGCAAACAGCGATATGAAAATTGCTAGAGAGGAAACATTTGCACCTATTTTATATCTTTTTGAATTTGATACATTGGAAGAGGCAATAGCGATGCATAATTCTGTAGATCAAGGTTTATCATCATCTATATTTACTAGAGATATGCAATCTGTAGAAAATTTCCTTTCACATGCAGGAAGTGATTGCGGTATTGCTAATGTTAATATTGGAACTAGTGGGGCTGAGATTGGAGGTGCATTCGGCGGAGAGAAAGATACTGGCGGTGGACGTGAAGCAGGATCTGATTCATGGAAAGTTTATATGCGTAGACAGACCAATACACTTAATTGGTCTGATGATTTACCATTAGCACAAGGAATTGAATTTGGATAAATATGAGTGAAGACGAAAGACAATATATGCGAGTTCCCAAAGAAATGGCTGAAATCGTTATGGGGAAACTATCTGATGAAGGTTTAATAGATGAAGAAGCTGAAGTTAAATGGGAAGGCGAGTTTGTTTCTTTCCCTCTAATTTTAGATTCTAAAGAAGATAAAGATTAATTGCTATAGCATACAGTTTCAGGAATTATATCAAGTAGTTCTAGCCAATTTTGCATATTGGTAGTATCATTTGGATTATCAGGAATAATATTTGAAATAAAATCATCGATTGGATCTATGCCTGTTTGATCATTAATTTCTTCTTCAGAAATTATAGCAATCCCCATCGCAACAACAATTAGATTATATTCTGGAGCTTTCCAAACTTCTCCAATATAAAGTGTTTTTGATCCTTCAGTAATGGTTCTATTATATCCTTCAAATCCAATACTATCTGTTTTTGCAGTGCCATTAAATATAGAATATTGTGTTTCATAGCCTTGTTTTGTGATTCGGCTACCCTTTTCAATTTCAGAATCTAATTCTACTTCTTGATCTACTGCCATTCTTTCAAACTGTTTATCTAATTCAGATAGCATATCCTTTTCTTCAATGTCAATTGGTACTTTTACGGCCACTACTATTAGTATTCCAGGATAGCCATCACTATTTCCTTCATTATCTTCGGCATCATCTACATAAAGCGAAAAAGTTGTTGAAGCCAGACCAAGGCCATACTCATCATAATCGTTCATTATATTTTTCCAACCATTTCCAGAATCTCCTTGAATAAAAGAGTTTGGTACTCTAACAGATGCGGTATCATACATTGGTATTAGTGATAGACAAGGTATGACAACCAGAAGACCGATTAATAATGCCGAAATGCTTCGTAATGCCATTCTTTTATTTGAGCGAGGTATCCCTGAAAGAGTTCTTCCTATGAGATATATTGGAAGTCCTATTGCAATTGCTGCAAGTAGAGGGACCATATTTTCATTAGCATATGTTATAAATAATCCCAATAATAGAAATATACAACATAATTGGTATCCTAAATCACGAGCATATATTTTTCTTTGGTAGAATGGGAATGACCATCTAGTGTTGATAATAGGAATTTTAAAATAATTAAGAATATAATGATAGCCTTGTAACATTAGGCCCGGTTTTGGATCAACTCCTCTGAATTCGTTAGTTTTCTTTCTGTCTCTGTGTATTATAAAAAATCCAATTGATATTATTGCAAGAAAAAAAGTCCAGAATCCAGTACCAGCACCAAATGAGCTTGCATAATATGATAGAAATGACATTGCTGCAAAACTCCATGCTGATACTAAGGGTCTTGATTCATTTTCCCCAATTAGTTCAATATTTAGCTTCGGTGACTTTCCAATATCTTCAGCTTCTAGTATCTGCTTTCCATCTTTCCTGATAACTCCAACTATTGAATTTAATCTAATATCCTCTGATATTTGGTCTAAAGTTTCATTATCTTTTGTAACATTCCAATTCTTAGATTTCACGCCAATTGTTAATGTTTCAATTCGTATTTGCTGTCTTGCAATAGATAAAAGTATAAAGATAGCTGAAATTAATTTACTTCCATCAAGAGTCATCAAGGATATTGGGACAAAAATTAGTTGCCACCACCAAGAAAACATAGGAGTAAATAATCTACCAAGATAATCTATTTTATCAGAATAGATATCCCACACTTCATTTTTGTTAGAAATAAAGACACGTAAATTAGTAATTGCAATTGAATATCCAGTTTTTCGATTTACAGATAAGTTTTCATATTTTTTGAGAAATTTCTCATTGGGCAAAAATTTTTCAGTTAAATCCACAATAACTATACAATATTAACATATAAATAAGGTTTTCACAAAAATTTTACGATAAATATGAACGCAGATAAATTAATAGGGCCTATTATTACATAATAATGGAAACACTTGATTTGGTTCGTTTTTTTCTCGGACTAAGTATGTTGCTATATGGTTCTTGGACAGATTTGAAAACAAGAAGGGTTCCTAATCAGGTTTGGCTTATTTCAGGTAGTATAGCTTCATTACTATTGTTTTATGAATTTTCAGTGGATAATGTAGCTTATCATATTTGGGGTTTATTATTTGCAACAATAGTATTTTTTTTTAATGCATTTGTTGATGAATATGTATTGGATAAGAATCAAATGTATCTGTGGAGGTTCACTCAATTTTTAGCAGTTATTTCTGCAATATATTTTATGCTGACTATTACTCCCGAAGAGATCCAAGAAGATAATTATAGGATAATAGATATCTTATCAATTTCAGTATTAATGCTATTGATGTATGTTTGGTTTTATTTTGGTCCAACAATTGGCGGAGCTGATGTTAAAGCAATAATGACAATTGGTTTAGCAGTTCCTTTTACGATATCAATAGATAGTGAAGCTTTAACTGCATTTGAAACACGTGGTTTCCCATATCCTTTTGTTGTTTTTATGAATTCACTTTTACTTTATTTGTTAATTCCGATTGGGCTTTTAAGTTATAATATATTTAAAAAAAATATTGATAGTCCTTACTTTCAAATGTTTTTTGGAACTAAAATGTCTTTGGTAGATGCTCGTAAGAGTTTTGTTTGGCCAATGCAACAGGTTGTGGGAGGAAAAGTAGTTTTAGTGACTTTTATTAAGCACAAATTGGATTCTGATAAAGAATGGGATAAATTAGAAGAAGCAGGAGTTACAAATCCTTGGATTTCTTTTAAGATACCATATATAATTCCTTTAACTCTATCATTTATAGTATCCTTTGTTTTTGGAGATCTATTTTCAGCCTTTTTGGTAGAACCGATTAATTCATTAATGAACTAAATCTATGAATTCACTAAGTACTGAGGCTGTAGCACCCCAAATTGCATTATCTTTTATTCGGAAGTGAGGTACTTCTACTTTATTTCCGTGCAACTCCCATGTTTCTGAATAATTATTGTCTGCATCAATTAAGTCAGAAACTTTTGTTACTATTAATTCATCTACTTCATCTTCGTTCAAAACCCATTTAGGTTCTTTCTCTAAAAGTCCTATAAATGGATAAATTAAATATCCTGAGACAGGAACCGGTAATGGCGTTAGTTGTCCCATAATGTCTCTGTTTTTTATCTCGATACCAACTTCTTCAAATGCCTCTCTAATTGCAGTATACTCTATTTCTTCATCTTTTTCTTTAGCACCTCCAGGCAATGCAATTTGACCTGGATGATTTCTTTCATGCATGGGTCTTTTAATCAAAGGAAAGTACCATTCATCATTCTTCTTGAATAGTGCTAATAGTACTGCAGCCTTTTTCATTGAGTCCAATTTTACTTTAGATAAAATACGTTCGTATTTCTCTAAGCTTTCACTTTCTATACTTTCACCAGTTTCAGACTTTACAGACATCCTCTTCCAAGATTTTATTCCTGGTAATTCACGTTTTAAGCTATTTCTTAGTTTTGTTATCACCATTTCACTTCGCAGATAAGTCTTCTAATATTTTTAGTAGAAGATTCCAGAATTTATCTACTGAACTAATTTCGACTCTTTCGTCAGGTGAGTGTGGACCCTTTATTGTAGGTCCAAATGAAATCATATCCATTCCATCTACTTTCTCACCAATAACTCCACATTCAAGACCTGCATGTATTGCACAAATATTTGGTGTTCCATCAAGCATTTCTGAATAAATTTTTGTAGTAGTATCCAATATTGGTGAATTAACATTTGGAGCCCATCCAGGATATGGTTCTTCTTGTTCGATTGATGCTCCATAAGAATTAGCCATTATTGAAATTCTTTCTCGTTGAAACTCTAATGCTTCAGCAATTGAAGATCTTGTTGAACAAATAATATTATAGTTATTTTTATCTTTTTTTACAGATGCTAAGTTATTAGATGTTTCTACTAGCCCTTTCACGTCATGTGAATATTTCAAAACACCATGTGGCAGTGTTCGCAATAGATTTATCAAGTTAGTTTGACTTGTTTTAGTTAATGTATTTTTCGGAGAATTTTCCATTCCAGATAACCTTATTTTCATACCTGTTTCTAACGAACCGAATTCTTTTTTGAATGCATTTTCCTTGTTTGATACTATAATTTGAGCATCAGAGACTGCTTCTGGACTAACTAAAATCATAGCAAATGCTTCTCGAGGTATTGCATTATGCTTGTCACCTCCTTCAACAGATACTATACGAATGTCAGTATCACGGTTTAAGGCATCTAATATAGAAGATAAGAATACAATTGCATTTCCACGTTCTTCATGTATATCAACTCCAGAATGTCCACCTTGAAGACCTTCTATTGATAATTGGAAAGAAAGAAAATCAGATGGGGCATTTTGAGCATCAACTGGCAAGTTTATGCTAGAATCACCTCCACCAGCACATCCAATGCAAATTTCACCCCAATCCTCAGTGTCTAAATTGAGCATTGTTCTCCCTTTAATAATTTCACCATTCAAAGCAAATGCTCCAGTTAATCCAGTTTCTTCATCAACTGTAAAGAGACATTCTAGAGGAGGTAATGAGGTGTCTTTAGGCATGTCTAATAGTGAAAGTGCTGCAGCAACACCGATTCCATTATCAGCCCCTAGGGTAGTTCCTTCTGCTTTCATCCATCCATCTTCAATGTAAAGCTTCAAGGGATCATTCATAAAGTCATGATTAGAATCTCTATTTTTTTCACATACCATATCTACATGGCTCTGAATTACAATTATTGGAGCATTTTCACCACCACCACTACCAGGTCTAAGTATCACGATATTTCCGGTGGAATCTTCTCTTGTTTCTAAATTTCTTTCCTTAGCAAAACTTTTCAGTGTTTTCAATATTTTTTCTTCATGTTTAGAAGGCCTTGGAATTCTAGTTATGTTTTCAAAGTGCTTCCATAAAACGTCAGGTTTTAATCCATCAATTATAGATTTCATAACTCATTAAGTTAGGCCGTTGAAATAAAATTTAGTTTGTTTCACGGTATTCAATATCGATGAAAATATATGGTTCAAGTATTGTGTCTTC
>JBJLBX010000036.1:0-19835 GCA_045567955.1 Candidatus Poseidoniales archaeon
GCTTCAGCAACTTCACCAGCAACTGGAATGGCTTCAGCAACTTCACCGACAACTGGAATAGCTTCAGCAACTTCACCGACAACTGGAATAGCTTCAACGGGCAAAGACTCAGTAACTACTGACTGTGAAGTAATTTGAGGATTATCTGGTTCTACTTCTTTTGACATAACTGAAGCTATCTTAGAAGAAGGGAATTTATCAATTCTAATGCCTGGTAATTTCAAAGTATTCATATCGGGCGTCATTTCTGAACGGAGCCTGAGTATCGTATCTTTATCTGCTTGAACATAAGAATCTGAATAATCTCCACCACCTACTGCTAAAGGATAAGTAACAAAATCTCTTCTTCTTCGGGCTGCACGTATTGGCCTAGGTGGAAGTTTTACCTGTGGCGTAGGAATTTCTTCTGGAATTTCAGATAAACCTAAAGTTGAGGGAAGTGCTGTATAAAATTGAGGTTCTTTTTCTTGAGATTTTGGCCTACTACGAGGGCGACGGCGCCTACGTGGTTTAGGCTTAGATATTAAATAAAATAATGCACCTAATATAACCATACATACTACAGCTCCAACTGTAGCAGGTAGAACTTCAGCTGCAATCAAAAAGATAACTAATACAAAAGAGATAATCGCACCTAAGGAAGGCATAAGCAAGGCATTGCTTTGCTTAGGTTTTTTGGAACGAGGGCGTCTTTTCCCCCTTTTTGGACCAGTTGCCATTGGTTATCACCATATTCACACAGTAGATGAGGTATAAGCATTTACCTGAGAGAAGTCTTTTTGTAATGTAGCCTTACGCAATTAAATTATGGCTAATTATCTAGGATATCATTGGGTGATGAGTTTTAGTAGGCCAAAGATTAATGACTACTCACTAATACCACAGGAGAGGCAACTGAACATCCATGATTAAAATTGATTTTAAAGATAAAGATTCAAGTGATTTTGAAAGTGGAACTAGTGCTGAAGAAATTATTAAAAAAACATATGGCCGTAAGTCTGGTGCTGTAGCTATTTCAATCGAAGGAAATGAGTATGATCTTTCACATAGAATAGTAAATAATTGTAAAATTAATCTCATTAAAGATGATTCTGATGAAGGACTCTATATTCTAAGACATTCCTGTGCTCATCTCTTAGCACAAGCTGTCACTGAATTATTCCCAGACGCAAAACCAACAATTGGACCTCCTGTAGATGATGGATTCTATTATGATTTTTATATGGATCCCATAAATGAAGATGATTTAAGAAATATAGAAAAGAAAATGAGAGAGCTAGTAAAGAAAAATATTGCCATTATAAGAGAAGAACATGATAATAAAACACTTAGAAAAATGTTTTCTAAGAATCAATTTAAAATAGAGATTATGGATGATAAAATTGGCCAGGATATCGGTTCATCTGCATACCGACAAGACAATTTTGTTGATTTATGTAAAGGACCGCATGTATCTAGAACCTCTAAATTACAATGGTTTAAACTTACAAGTACTAGTCAAGCATATTGGAGAGCAGATTCTAAGCGTGAATCACTCGTACGAATTTATGGGATGTGCTATGCTAATAAAAATGATTTAAAAGAAAGAGAAAAACAACTTCGAGAAGCTACACTTAGAGACCATAAAAAGATAGGTAAAGAAATGGAACTCTACATGATTAATGAATTAATTGGTAAAGGATTGCCTATATGGCTACCAAATGGTGAAATTTTAAAAAATGAAATTGAGAAATTTGCAAATGAAACTGAAGAATTATATGGTTATGAAAAAGTTACGACACCTGTATTAGGAAAAAAACAGCTTTTTGAAGCTAGTGGCCATCTTCCACATTATGCTGATTCTATGTATCCACCTATGGAAATGGATGATGGGACCTATTATCTCAAAGCCATGAACTGCCCTATGCACCATTTAATTTATAGTAACAAAAAAAGGTCCTATCGAGAACTACCGCTAAGAATTGCTGAATATGGAACTGTATATCGAAATGAGTTATCAGGTACACTATCTGGTTTATTACGAGTAAGAATGCTCTCTATGAATGATGCCCACATATATTGTACTCTAGATCAAATTGCACAGGAATTTGCACATAATATCAAAATGGTTCAAGATTATTATGAAGCATTTGGATTTGATAATTATCATTTCAGATTATCATTATGGGATCCTGAAAATACAGACAAATATATTGATCAACCTGATAATTGGAAAACTTCTCAAGACCATCTTAGACAAATTTTAGATGATTTAGGAGTTAAATATGAAGAAAGTATAGGTGAAGCTGCATTTTACGGACCTAAAGTAGACATCCAATTTACTACACTTTTAGGAAGAGAAGAATCCATGTCTACGATACAATTAGATTTTGCTGCTAAAGAAAGATTTGGGTTAACATACATGGATGATTCAGGTACTGAAAATAATGAAATATTTGTAATACATAGAGCTCCACTTTCAACACATGAACGGTTTGTAGCATTCTTAACTGAAAATTGGGCAGGCAACTTTCCCACATGGCTCTCACCAATACAAGTACAATTGATAACTATTTCAGAGAAACATAAGAAATATGCAATTCAAGTTGAGAAAAAACTAAAAAAATTGGGAATAAGAGTAAAAGCAGATTATTCCGATCATACAATTGGTAAGAAAATAAGAATGCATCGCCAAATGAGACCAGCCTATATGGCAATTATTGGAGATGACGAAGTTAAGAATAATACTATATCTATAAGGGCAAGAAATGGAAATCAAAAGAATGGCGTCTTATTAGAAAAATTTCTCAAAGAAATTAAATCTGAAAGTTTTTCTAGAAGCAAAACTTTGGAACTAGCTTAATACAAAGTGGCGCAGAGGGAGGGATTTGAACCCCCGAGGGAATTATCCCACCGGCTTTCAAGGCCGGCGCTATACCGGGCTAAGCGACCTCTGCCATAAAAAAGAAAGCCCAAGCTAAACACTAGGGCTAAATTTATAAGATTCTAAAGGAATCTTATTTGCGGCCGCGGGCCATTGGAGATCTTGCTACATTTCCACCTTTGTCTATGTAGTAAAGAAATCCATCTTCACGTGTAACGCCTGCTGAAGCTACCATTTCTGGGCCTCCACCAGTCTTCTTTCCGCCGCGGGCCATTTTGGTCCGCCATACGTTACCATCTTTTCCTAGATAATATAAATATCCAGAATCTTTGCTTACTCCTGTGTTAGCTACTACTTCAGCCATTAGTTATTCACCAACGTAACAGGAAGTAGACAGTATATATACTTAACCACTCTATCGTCGAGAAAATGCATAATCATACAATAGTTAAATTTATAAGGTCTACTGGAGGGTCTACTACATGGACATGACTATGATTTTTGATGGAGATGCATTAATGGATTTCTTCGTATCAATGTTATTAATTGGTATTGGTGTAGCATTACTTGCAACAGGGATGTTTACATCATATTTTGGTGCAGGAAAATCTCAGAAAATAGGATTTGCCTTATTATTCTTTGGAATAGTAACATTAGCCTATTTTATCATATATTACCCACTTGATGAAAATACATTCATAGAGGCTCTAGTATCTGGTGTATCTGTCCTTAGTGGAATGATAATAGGAATGTTTATGATACTATTTATTCTAATGAAAGTAGACACTGTTGATGATTTAGAAGATTTAGATTTGGAAGATCTTGAAGATTTGGATTTAGATGAAGAATTAAAGAAATTAGAGGAAGAATTAAATCAAGCAGATGATAATTCGGAGGATGAAGAATGATGGATATCATATTTTCAATGGGACTTGTTGGCTTCATGCTTTCGATGCTTGGTATGGGTTTACTAATTGCTTACTATGGAAGTAGTAAAACCCGAAATGTAGGAGTTGGATTTTTATTGCTTGGCGTAGTATTGGCTTATTACCTTGTCGAGATGCCTTCGAACCATCTAGTAGACACAAGTGATGTCGTATTTTGGAATGGAATGTTAGCTTTTATCGGAGGAATTACTGGTGGAATAATCGGAATAGTTATTTTCCTTATAGCTATTATAAAATCATAAAATTGATATTATAATCCCAACATTACTCTAAAATAGAATAACTATTCGTAACTACTGTGAGCTCGGATGATGAACTGTGGAATTCGGGTGAAAACTCTGTCTCAAAAGGCATCCCAGATGAAGATAATGCTTTAGATCTTTCATCACCTTCCCCTGAAATTAATGAAGATTTAAACTTAAAAAACAAAGAAGCAACAGAAAATGATGATTGGGTTGCTCCAGCTCTTGAAAACAATGAAGGCATTAATATCAAAGTAATTGGTGCAATTGGAGTAACAGTTATACTTCTTCTAACTGGAACTTTATTCTTTTTATTTGTAGAACAAAACATTGTAGTAAATGTGCCTTATGAAAAATATGAAGAAAGAATTACATATGACATTGAAGGTGGTATAAACTTTGAAAGTACTATTGATATTCCTTTACCTCTAGGGTTCATCGATAATGATGTAATTATTAATGAATTAGATATTATTTTTACTGGAGAATTGAATGCAGGCATTAAAGCCCCATCAAATACAAATAAAATAATAGACGGATATGGTAATGAAAAAACCGTATTTAAGAAATATTTAGAACAAAATTTAAATGATATTGATGGAACAATAAAGCAAGAAGGAAGAACGGCAAATAATTTAGAAAATGCACAAATTGTTACTTTCCAACATCAATTTATTGATGCTACAGCTCTAGAAGTAATAAGAACGGACATTGAATCTAACGCTTCTTATTCAGATACGATTACTGGAGATACTTGGTATTGGCAAGGTTCGACTGATTGGGTACCTCGTGATAGTGAACCAGGATTATTGCCTCATGGGAATTTGTATATCGGAAAAACATTAGAAGAAGGAACTAAAGGAACAACTGAAGAAGGCGGAATTGGATTTAATTGGGAAGTTCTTGATGGAGGGAACATAAAGGGTGAACAAACTGTACTTCTAAAAATAACTACATCTTATGCCCCACCAGAACCAATCTTGGGTTATACATATCAATATCAATATACTTTTGATTTATATCTATCTGAAAAGAGCAGTCTACCTCTAAAATTTAAATTAAACTTAAATTCTGATGCCAGCTCACCAAGTGGTAAATTATATTCAATTAATTTAGATTACAAGGGAACCTCTTCCGTAATAGATGAAGGATATAAAACTGGAGAAGTACCAACAACACCATACAAGGACACTTCCAAACAAATGACTGGTGAATTTCAAAGCTGGGACAATGGAGCTCCGGCATTGGGTACTGGAGATTGTAATATAAATTCAAATTTTTCATTAACAACAGGAATACAAAAAGCAAGAAATGAAATTAATGAATTTGATAGTTATATCAAAGATCAAATTGCTAAAGAAGAAGAATCTAGAAAGCCAGTCCAAGCATTTGTTGTTGAAGCAAACTACACTGCAGGACATCTAAATAAGTGGAATTTTACAATGGCACATAATAATGAACAAACTCCAAATGTTGATGGTTGGAGTTTAGAATATGAACTTTTAAAAGATGATAATAATACATTCATTATTTCAGGAAATGAAACTACTGTTGATAATCCTATTCTGACAATGGAAGAAATACCAACTCCTTTGACTATATGCTCTGCTGAAGTAGTTATGACTGACTTTGAAGAAATTTCAGAATGGGCTGAAAGTAATCAACTCAGTAATGTTAATTATGAAAAAGTTACGCTCCTTTTAGGACAGAATCTAGTTTCAAAACAAAGCCTTTCTTCTCCTACATCAATTTTAAGCTTTGGAAGCCTTGATTTAATAAGTATTATTTCGGATTTAAATAGTGGAAATTTAAATTTGAATGATTACTCTAACAATATTGATGTAGATACTGCAGGCAGCTATGCATATTTCTTGGATAAAAAAGGCTTGGATGAAAATGGAAATAAGTATCAAAAAGTAGCTGGCGTTGATGCAAAAGATGGACTAGTATTATTCAATATACAAACAATTAATACAACTTAACCAATATAGTTAACATCTGGTTTATCAACTGTTTCATTTGTATCTATATCTTTTAACTGATTAGTTATTGAATCTACTTGCTTAGCTCTTTCTTCTAATTCTTTGAGATTAATTTTTACACCAAGTAACTTTTGAAGAGATTTTAAAACGATACTAGCTGACTTTGGATCTACCATGTATCCGCTAGTCTCACCCATTAGACAACCGCCATGAATGCCTTGTAATTTGCCAAGACCTAGTAATAAACCTGAGGCTCCAACAATTCCAGCCCCTGGTTCACCATCAATAAATTCAACATTTGCTTTCTTAAATAACTTAACTATCTCTTCGGATGTTGCAGCACCTAATACTCTTGGTTCTGGTACTAATTTACCTAGACCATATCCTCCAAGTGTATAAATCGTAGTAACACCTATATCTTTGACAATTTCTATTAACTTTTGACAAAGATCATATTGACCTGATGAATCCATTCCTTGATATTCACCAACTAAGAAAAGTAAATCCCTTCCTTTTTTATTCTTATAAAAATATAACTCATTATTAACTAAATTTACAATTCCATCATCATCAATCAGTACTTGGGGTGGGAAATGTGAAGAATATATTTCCATGCATTTTTTTGCTTTAAGCTCTTCAATAAGATGCATTGCTGCTAATTTTCCAACATTACCAACGCCTGGAAGACCTTCTAGAAGGATTGCATCTTTCAATTTAACCTCATTTTTCCAAACAATCTCAGTAAAAGTCATTGTTCCTTCCTAAGCATACGTCTATACTTACCATACTTATCTTGAGGGGAATATCTAGGAGGTAAGGGATTTATAGTTGAGGTATTACAATCATTACATTTATCCAAAGTTGTGAAAGATTTACAACTTTTACATTGAAAAATTAATGTCTGCATTAAGACCTCTCGAAAGAACCTATGCCGCCATCTGCCTTAAAAGTCTTAAGAACTAAATCAACTGCTAATTTCAATTCATCTTCAGCCTGTTTGTAATTAGGAGCTTTAATAGCTATACGATACGATGGAGAACCATTAGAAGATATCTTCAAATGTGTATTTTCATTAACTGCTGAAGGTTTTGTCAAAGCATTTTTTACTTTTTCAACACCTCTAGAATCATGGGAAACTAAATCAAATTTACCCTCAATAGAAACATAAGGAGGAGTAACGTTATCAACTGCAATCTTAATAAAATTATCGACCCATTTGCCCTTCCATTCTTTCTTAAACAAAGATTCATCCATTAAGGAATTTTCAAAGGCTGAATACATACTTCCATAAATATTTATCATGTCTGCCTTTATTTCATCAACTAATTTTTCATGATCCAACTTAGATTGGGATGAAACTAATTCTAAAAGTTTTGAGGCTCTTTGTTCATTTTTCCAGTCTCTTATTTTTTCTTGTTTTCTATGTCCTGAAACTTGACGAACTGAAGCATCACTAATCTTACTTCCTTCTTTGACTCTTGTTATTTTGGCAACTACCATTTGCCCTTCACGAATAAAATCACGAATATATTTTACCCAACCTGAAGCGACTTCTGAAATATGTACGAAAGCTTTACGTTCTGAAAATTCTAATAAATTTAATGTGGCTCCAAAATCTTTAACTTCAACAACTCGTCCTATTACGTATTCACCTTCTTCTGGACTTCCCTGAGGACTCACTCAAGTTCCTCGAGGATTTCTCCTAGAATCTTAGCTTTACCACCCGTTGGCAAGGCTATAGTTGAACCTGTAACTGGATCTGTAACTACTGTATCACATTTATCAAATATAACTACTGTATAATCACTGTCTGGGCTTTTAACTTTAAGAAATTTACTACGTGGACCTTCCATTTTACTCCGTTAACTCAAACTTTTTAGCTCTAAGATTTTTTCTGTGGTGAGCTTTACCTGTTTCTGTACATCTATATCTTAGATACACTCGCTTAGTAGGTTTTTCTCTGCCTTCTGGTTTTGGTCTTGGAAACCCACCGTAACCTGCTGTAACTCTCCTGAAAAGCCTTTGACCTCTTGCCAATTCAGATGCACGCTTCTTTTTTACAACTTCAACTTCGTGAAGAGTATGCTTCTTTGCAAATGGACTATACATCTTGATTCTTCGTGGTAATTTCATACTATAGGCCCCTTCAGGAAATCGTCCGACTCAACGGGTTTAATAAAGCTATCCAGAATGTATTTAAGTTATAGCTTTGAGATCTTTATGTTTCATACCAAAGGTGGCTTGCAGTAAGGCAAGTGGAAGCTTGAACCAAAAAGAACGTGTAGCTTTACCCTCATATTCGCCCCTAGTAAGACTAGCTAACATGCCATACATTGCTGGAGTACGGCCTAATATGAAACCTATCCGCATAAAAAAAGGACGATATATCTTATGCTTAGTGCTAGCAGCTCTATACATATCACGGCTGTAATGAGAACGCCAATATTTTTCAAAAAGTGTCGGATCACCTTTAGATACGGCTTTCGCTGCTAAACGACCTCCTAATACCGAATGGTTCAAACCTTCTCCATGTATTGGATTAACATGACCTGCCGCATCCCCGCACAAAACCCATTTTTCACCGGAAACTGGAGCATCGAATAGTTTAGGATCATTATAAGATGGAATTGCAGAACCAAATTGTTTGCAATCTACAACTTCACCAGTATCGGCTAACTTCCATTTACTATTCTCTACAAACTCACCTGGCCATCTTTCTTGCATTAATTTATGTAATGCATCTTTCATTCCAGGAGTTCCGGCATTGTAACAATAACCTATGTTATAATGATCACTTTTAGGGAATACCCACAGATAACCTTCTTTTCCAGGTAATGCTCCAACAATAAATTCAACTTCATTTTCTGTTGGTTTAATATCTAAGTAATATCCTGCTGCTGCAAAAAGATCATCTCGTGATATCTTCTCCATAAAATGACGACGGGTAAAGCCATTGACTCCATCGGCACCGATAATAAATTTAGCTTTATATTTTTCATTAATCGTCCAAGTATCATCTGCAAAAGTTAAAGACTTAACTCTTTCAACTACATGTCCGGCGCCAGCCTCTTTAGCTCGATTATAAAGATAAAAATCCCAATCATCTCTCCTAATTAGTTTACCTTTATTTACTGGAATTTTTAATTTTGTTTTATTATAAGTAAAAGAAATCGAACTCATTTCACATTCAATTGCACTATCTGGTGCATCCATCCACTCAATACCCTTAACTGGTAAACCTCCACCACAAGCTTTTCTTCGAGGATGAGCATGATCAAATAATAATACCGAAAGACCTCTTTCAGATGCTTCTCGAGCTGCTGATGAACCTGCAGGACCACCGCCTACTACTGCAACATCTACAATTTCCACATTAAGTTACAACGAACGCAGTAAATTAAGCCACTTATGATTCTGATTGCAACTTAGAATATGACAAAGAACATTTATTACCAATTATTTCTCTTATAACACATCCTTGTAAAATTAAATCTTTACTTCCGAGCCTAGACACTACGTAGATTACACGGGGCTCTTCAAAATCTAGAAGAGTATAAAGTGGATTTTCAGAACCGAATAATTCTAAATCTGCAGAACCATTGTGATTAACAAGAAATTTGTGAAAATCAAAACCTCTACCCTCTATGAAAAGACGATGCTTAACGCCATCAAAGCAAATATCTGATTCACTCTCTGAAACCATTTCCATAATTAGAAGATATTTACTATCTTGAGGTGGTTTATACTATTTCTTATTTCCAAAAAATTTCATTTAAAACTAAAAATGCAGGACCCCATTTGAATCTAGACATGATATCTTCAGCTTGATTCTTATTTCCACATATCATTAATGCACTTGCTATTGCCTCAGCTGTTGTTAATTTACCTATTTTACCTGCATTAACTGGATTAGCTGGGACAATTCCAGGCAAAGAACGAGGTTCTAAACCCATCAACCTCAATTTTGAAAAAGTCTGATGAGCCATATTCCAAGAACAATCAACTCCAACAATTCCACCAATTTCTGCAAGAATTGCATCTTCCTTGGACAAAATAATGTCTGAAAAAGGATCCAATACTATTCCTTTAGGTGGTAAATTTTTGAATGAACTATAATTTTCTGAATGGCCAAAACGCTCTAATCTCTTTGCAGTACATTTTTTAGGATCGTCTTGATCAAAGCAGAGAATTCGAATTTCAAATGACATGTAATGAAAAGTCAACCGGCGGTGCCGACATTGTTAAACTACTCATACTTATAAAGTCTGCATAAGGAGCATAACCGGCTATATTATCTAAATTAATTCCTCCTGATAACTCAATTTCAATATCAGATGTTTTCCTTATTTTGGAGGTTGCTTCAGATACTTCTTCAACACTGAAATTATCAAGCATTACACGATCTGCACTTGCCTTTGTAGCTTCAAGTGCTTGTTGGATAGTGTCTGCTTCAACTTCAATTGTTAAATCAGGATAAAGTTTTCGAGACTTTCTAACTGCTTCTGTAATACTGCCAGATAATTTCAGATGATTGTCTTTAATCAATATTGCATCATCCAGTCTAAATCTATGAGTCATACCACCACCATGCACTACTGCTCTTTTAGAAAATTCTCGAATTCCTGGAATTGTTTTACGTGTAGCTAGAATTACGACATTGGGATTAATCTTTTTAGTGAGTTTAACTAATTTTGAAGTTAAAGAAGCAATTCCGCTAAAATGTGATAATATATTAAGAGATAATCTTTCAACTTTCATTATATCATGAGAATTACCCTCTAAATTATAAACTAAAGTACTACCTATAATTGTGTTACCATCTATGAAATTTGTACTAAAATTTATGTTCATTTTATTTAACAAATTATTAACTAATTCAATTCCTGAAAGTGTACCAGGACCACCACTAATTTGAGCATGACAAAAAGAGTTAGGAATAACTGCTTCTGTGGTAAAATCACCCTTACCTAAATCTTCTGCTAACCAATCTTCCAAAATATCTTTCATTGTATTACTAAAGACTGCAAATTATAAGGCATTGAGTTTTATAGAAACTAATCTTTCCTTCGGCCATATACTACGAATGTAAAGGCAAGTAAAGAAGCTAAAATACCAAATCCTGGACTGTCATCTTCATCTTCTAATACTTCTTCGTCAACGACTGTGGAATCAGTGTCCTTAGCCTCAATTTCGGCAGTCATATCTGGACTTGTCCATTCAGTACCATCTAATGATGTTGCAACAACTTGGAAGGTATAATCTCTTCCAGAAAGAGCAGCAGTATCTGGTGATAATGTAATGACTAAAGGAACTGGAAGAGTACCTACTACAATACTACATACAGAGGTAGAATTCTCGCCGCACCCCAAAGAAGCCCATGATGGGTGATTAACTAATTTCAATTGTAATGTATCTATACCATTTCCATTATTAGTTATGTTAAGCTTCATTTGTAAAGAAGTATCCTGACTGACTGTTACCATACCATCAGAACCTGTTGCATAATCTATGCTTATATCAAATACTTGTAAAGCGATAACCTGAATTGTTAAATTTACAGTATTCTCGTTATCAGAAGAAGTTATAGTAACTATAATATCTCCGCTATTAGATTTTGCCGTCATTGTTGTTGGAACTACAACGGAAACTAAGAACTGTCCAGAACTTACTGCATCTAATGTTAAGGTAGGAGTACTTGACATTGGTGACCACAAACTAGCCCCTTCAACAGTTATATCAAAATTATCTTGACCATTACCTGTATTTGTTACATTAAAACTAAATGTAACATTTGAACCCGGTGCTCCTTCTTTTGTATATGTAATATCAGTTTCAGACCAACCTACTACTGCCATTGAAACTCCATAATGTTGATCAACTGCTACTTCAAATGTCTGACTTGCAGTTTCACTTGGTGAAGAAGTTGATGTTGCTGTCATTGAGAATGAAGCGGTGCTTCCTGCTAATGCATCGGCAGGTATAGTTAATGAAACATCAAAATTATTTGAGCTTTGCCAACCCACTTCGCCTGAAGTACTTGGTGTGGCGCTAATTGTCCAACCTGTAGGAATATTTCCTAAATCCCAAGCTAAACTAAAAGTGTCTGCAGTATTGCCAAAATTATTAACCGATACTGACCAAGTTTCAATTGCTGCTCCTTCGGAAACATCAATATTACGCATTCCTGCACCTGAGACTCCAACACCATACCATTCTGCTGCAATCACTGGAATTATTGTAAGGCCATAAGGTTGAAAGTAAGGCATTCCAAATGGATCATCTGGATTCGTACTAGAAGCTTGGAAATTTAGAACATCTTCACCTGCTTTAACACTTCCTGTTAATTCAACTCTTACTTCCCATGTCTTAACTTCACCAGCTAGCATTCCTTCTAATTGACCGCCATAAAATGGGTGCCAAGACTCATCAGCACTAGTTACAGACCACCCTGAAAGAGAAGAATACTGTAATTGAATGTTGTCATTTATGTCCATTGGAGAAGTCGTATCATCTGAATTTAAAGTCACAGCAATATTTTCAACAGATAAATTATAGCTGTAACTATCTCCTTTATCATAAGTATTCAATTCTGATGAAGAAGGGTAATTGGATTCATAGGCTACCCAATTAGTTACACAAACTATGGCTTCTACGCTAGATTCCATACCATCTGCATTAATTTCTATAGTTAAAGGCACTTCGGAAAAATCAAGTTTAGCTCCATCACCAACAAAAACCGAAACATGAACTTGTGATAATGTTTCAGATGCTAATGATAATGAAAAAGTTCCATTACTACTTTCTGAAGATGTTGTAAATGTTACATTTTGTGTCCACCAAGTTGTATCTTGAAACGAGGCAGTTAGTGAAATATCTAAATCTTCATCACCATCATTACTCAGTGTAATATCATACTCTGCAGTTCCGTTTACTGAAGCAAATGAATACTCATTGTAAAAACCTTCCAAAGTAGTATTGAGTGATGCATCTGCCCGAACTGAAGGTGTGAAAGCAAACGCAGACACAACCATCATTAATATAGCTACAAACGATAAAATTTGTCTACGATTACTTTGCATTTGAACTCCTTACGACCTACGTCTTAGAAGAAGAACTGCACCTAATACTGCAATTGCTGATAATGCACTAAATCCTGGTGAATCGTCTTCTTCAACATCTTCAGTAGTTGGTCCTGAGCCAGTTCCTTTTTCTGTGACTGTTACTGTTAAATCACCTGTAGTTGAAGTAGCCGTATCATCTGAAGAAGTTGCAACAACTTGGAATACATGGTCTCCCAGTGAGCCTGTTGGTGCACTAATTGTTATTATAATTGGTTGGGATGTTGCACCTGCACCAACTAAAATAGGATCATCAGATATAGTAACCCATGATGGAGCATTCACAAGAGACAATGTTACTTGATCAATTCCATTTCCGTTATTAGTAACTAAAACCTTCATCTGAACAGACATTCCTTCTTCAACAGAAGCACTGCTCTTGGCAACATCGGTTTCGTTAACATAGTACCCTGCTGTTAAATCAAAAACTTGACTAGCAGATACACTTACTATTTTTGAAACTTCAAAGTCACAATCGTCTTTATCATCACCACATGCTTCAGAATAAGCGTGGACCATTATATTTCCACTAGCACCCTCTGAACTTGTACCTTCTGGAACTGTTACAGTCAATACATTTTGACCAGATTCTCCACTAGCTACTTCTGTTTCAGTAGATGCTAAAGAAGGAGTCCAAGCGGCCGCACCCATTACCATGTAAGTGAAAGTATCTGCACCATTACCTGTATTAGATACAGTAAAAGTGAAATCTGTACTACTACCTGGATTGGCGCCATTCATCATACTGTCTACAGTCATATCCAAACCATAACATTGTGCTACAGTTGCAGAGAATGTTTGTGTTTGTGAAACTGAATCTGTAGTTGACATTGCCGTCATTGAAAAACTCTGTGTTGTACCTGCTGCCAAACCTGAAGGTATCAAAAAGCCGACACTAAAAGAGTGAACTCCATCATACTTTTTAGGTTCTAATGAAGCTGTTGTAAAGGAGTCAACGCCTGTTACTGTCCAACCACCGGCATTTGATGTGTCAAAAGTAACATCGAAACTATCTCTGTCATTACCATGATTGAATACAGATATGTCAAAAGCGATTGCCGCATCAATATTGGTACATCCATTATCTACTTGAGTAGTACTGGCATCCCAAACATCTGTGTCATCACTTGAAGATGTAACATGAACTGCAGTAAAAGCAGCTATTTCAGCATACAATGAAATGAGTGTTGTAACTGGCGTCTCAGATTCATCAAATGCATTAAAAACAATAGTTCCTGGCGCTCCAGTATAGGAAGAGGAAAGCTCAATTTGACCTACTAGCTGAATATCTAAGACTAAGTCAACAGACCCATTGGACGAAATAAAATTTATAGTGGCTGTCAAACTTGGTTTATTCCAAGCTGGAGAACTACTATCTATATTCCATCCACCACTAGTTCCTACAAATGTAATTTTAACTGGTTCATCTAAATCAACACCTACACCATCTGCATCAAGCATAATGTTTTCCACAGTTATAGTGTATTGATTCGTTTCATTTTCTGAATATGACTGAACTCCATCATTTGAATAAACTATCCAATTACTAATTTTTATCATACCAGTAGTACTTATTCCAGTTGCATCTTCATCAGAAGTAACTGTAACTGCCATACCTACATCTCCACCTACTGAATCAGAACCCATTATTTTTACTGAAATACATGCAGTACTAGTGCCTCCTTCTGCCAAATCCCCTGTATTATTTGAACCGGGCGTACCTTCACCTGAACAATCTGATATTGTAGCTTGATCGCTTACCCAGCCAGCTCCCTCAAATGTTACACCGACTGCCACATTACTGTGGGCTGCACCAGATGCACTTGATATATCTACAGTAAAGACTGCAGTGCCATTTTCAGAAGCGAAAGAAGTTGTACCGTCATCACCACTAATTGTAGCTCGGAGATCACCATCTTCTGCGCTTGCGACAGGCATAACTAAAACTGATGCAATCATAGCCAAAGTTGCTAAGACAACACCGAAAGTTTTCATGTTTTGTTCCATTTATTTCACCTTTTTTGCGTTCTACATACCCTAGTCTAGGACTTGGGGTAACTTTAGGCATCATAGAACGTATTTAAATAGTTTCTGAAAAAATAGATTTATATCTTTTAAGATATTTTTTACAATTATAAATCAATTAGGAAGCCTTTTATAGTTGTCTCATTAGCGAAGAACCCCGTGTTTGTGTCGGGAAGTTGGTTAAATTTGAAAGAACATTCAAGATTTGAAAAAGCACGCGTAATAGGAGCTAGAGCTCTTCAGATTTCTATGGGTGCTCCAGTCGATATTAAAGTACCTAAGGACATTATTGATCCTGTGATAATTGCTCAAATGGAATACGACCAAGGCGTAATTCCAATTGACATTGTAGACCGCGAGAATAAGTGATTATTGAAGACGTTACAATACGTAGAATTATTGATTCGAGAGGAAACCCTACTGTAGAAGCTGAAATCAAGACTAATTCTGGATTTGGAAGGGCTGCAGCACCAGCTGGGGCTTCAACTGGAACTCATGAAGCTGTAGCTTGGCCAGATGGTGATGTATCAAAAGGAATAAAATTTGCTGAAGAAAAATTGATGCCAGAACTAATTGGGAAAAGTGTGGATGAACAAACAATATTTGATAATATTCTAAAAGAGACTGATGGGACAAGTAATTTTAGAAATATGGGAGGCAATATTAGCGTAGCATTTTCATTAGCTGCTGCAAAAGCTGCTGCAAATTCTAAAAATATCGGACTATATCATCATATAGGTAACAAAACAGAATATTCACTTCCTGCACCAATGGCTAATGTTTTAGGAGGTGGCGCTCATGCAATTGGAGGAACAGATATACAAGAATATTTAGTTACTGCATTTGATAAAGATATTAACACAGCCATTGAAGCAAATGCAATGGTTCACAAAAAAGTAGGGGCATTGTTAAAAAATAAATTCCCTAATATTGCATTAGGTAAAGGAGATGAAGGTGCGTGGGTAGCACCTCTGGAAAATGTTGAAGCACTTGAATTAGTTGTTAAAGCTGCAAATCAAATTGAAAAAGAAACGGGCGTAGAAATTAGGCCAGGCTTAGATGTTGCTGCAAGTGAATTTTACCATGATGGAAAATATAGATATAAGGAACAAACATTAACACCTGAGCAACAAGTAGATTTTATTTTAGGAATGATAGAAGAATATAACTTACATTCCGTTGAGGATCCGCTTGATCAAGAAGACTTTGAATCATGGGCAAGTCTTACTGAACAAACTGACGCATTAATTATAGGAGATGATCTCTATGTTACAAATTCAGAAAGATTACAAAAAGGCATAGATATGAATTCAACAAATTCAATATTAATTAAACCTAACCAAATAGGTACATTGACAGATACAATTAAAGCTGTAGAATTAGCTAAGCAAGCTGACATGGCGACTGTCATTTCACATCGTAGTGGTGAAACTACTGATGCAACAATTGCTCATCTGGGAGTAGCTTTTGATTCGCATGCAATTAAAACTGGAATTATGGGTGGAGAAAGGATTGCAAAGCTTAATGAACTGGTCCGAATCAGCGAGGAACTCTGATGACTGAAGTCGAAGCAAAAGAACTGCTCATTGACGAGGATACTTTCCTCACCTGTGGAGTCCATATTGGAACAAAACAGAAGAGCAAAGATATGGAACCTTACGTATACAAAGTAAGAGACGATGGGTTACGAATACTTAATGTAAATAAAACCTCAGAAAAAATCACTGAAGCTGCTAATTTTCTCAAGGATTATGAACCAAAAGATGTTTTAGTTGTTTCTGCAAGACAATATGGGTGGAAACCTGCAAAGAAATTTGCAGATACTTGTGGATTCACGTGTATTGCTGGAAGGTTTACTCCAGGTAGATTAACAAATCCGGAAATGCAATTTTTCATAGAACCGAAAGTCATAGTTTTAACTGATCCTGCAGCTGATGCTCAAGCATTTAGAGAAGCCATAAACATTAGTGTTCCAGTAGTTGCTATGTGTGATTCAAATAATTTAACTACAGATATTGATATTGTAATACCAGGTAATAACAAAGGAAGGCGTTCCCTTGCTTTGATTTACTGGTTAATGGCAAGAGAAATATTGAGAATTAATGGTGCACTTGGTTCTGATGAAGAACTTGATGAAACCATTGATGATTTCGAAGCTCCACTAGTTTAGGCAGAGAGTTTTCTTTTTAACTGCAAAGCCTTAGGACATTAGTGTGGTTATTCGAACTCCTGTACTTTGTATACTTTTTTGTTAGATTAAGGCTTGAAACTGGCCTATATACTAAAGAAGAATACAAGAAATTATTAACTATCAGGGCTCGAAAGCTTTCCAAACGATATAATATGAAAATATATGTACATGGAAAGCCTCAACCTGGTTTTTTGGCTGCAAATCATACTAGCTATCTTGATCCTGTAGTTGTAATTGCTTTGAAAGCTGGCGGTGCCGTTTCAAAAATAGAAGTAAAAGACTATTTACTTTTTGGACCTATTGCTAAAAAAGTAGGGATGTTGTGGGTAAAACGTGAAAATAAAAAGTCCCGAACTGGAGTTATAAATCAATTAAACCAATGGAATGCAGCTAAAGACCCCTTGTGGATTTTTCCAGAAGGTACAACTTCTACATATGGTGATTTAGATCCATTCAAAATGGGAGTTTTCAAGGCAGCTGAAAATACAGGGCACATGATACAACCTCTAGTTTTTTGTTATGATAATCCACTGGTAGATTGGGGAAGAACTGGAAAAGAAAAGGATCTCTTTACTAGTATAATTGATTTTTATAAAGATAATATCAGAACAAATGTATACTGTTTCTGGTTGGAGCCCATGAAAGTAGAGCCTGGACAGGCTAAAGTAGTTGCAGATGAATTACATAGAAAAATGTTAATATATATTAAACATTTTGAGAGGCCTAGAGATGAGTAAAAAACGATGGGAAGATGAGACACTCAAGCCAACTCTAGAGAAGTACCCAGAAAGAAAAGAAACTTTGTTAGATGAACGAGATATACTAAACACTCCTGAAGATGTAAACGATTCTGAAATAGAATTACCTGGAGAATTTCCTTACACGAGAGGCATACATGCAACTGGATACAGAGGGAAATTGTGGACAATGAGGCAGTATGCGGGATTTGGCACTGCAAAAGAAACAAATGAAAGATTTAGATACTTACTTTCTGAAGGCCAGAATGGACTATCTGTAGCATTCGATTTACCAACTCAAATTGGTTATGACAGTGATGATGCTATGGCAACGGGTGAAGTTGGAAAAGTGGGTGTTGCTATTGACTCTGTGGAAGATATGGATGCTCTTTTCGACCAAGTTCCCCTCGACAAAGTATCAACCAGTATGACAATCAATGCTCCAGCATCAATACTCTTAGCAATGTACATTGCTACCGGTGCGAATCAAGGTGTTTCTCAAGAAAAATTAAGAGGAACGATTCAAAATGACATTTTGAAAGAATATATTGCAAGAGGAACTTACATTTTCCCTCCAAAACATTCAATGAGGCTAACAACTGATGTGTTCGAATATTGTGCTGAAAAAGTTCCTAACTGGAATACAATCTCAGTTTCTGGATATCATATAAGAGAAGCTGGATGTACTGCTGAACAGGAATTAGCTTTCACAATTGCTAACGGAATAGCATATGTTGAGGCTGCAATCGAAAAAGGATTGAATATCGATGATTTTGCTCCGAGAATGACTTTTTTCTTTAATGGACACAATGATTTTCTTTATGAAATTTCTAAGTTTAGAGCTGCAAGAAAATTGTGGGCTAATATCATATCTAAAAGATTTGGATCTAAAAATGAAAAATCAAGGACTATGAAGTTCCATACTCAAACTGGAGGTTCAACACTAACTGCACAGCAACCACACAATAATGTGGTTAGAACTGCAATACAAGCTCTTTCTGCAGTTCTTGGAGGAACACAGAGTTTACACACAAATGCTTTGGATGAAGCACTAGGTCTTCCCTCTGAAAAAGCTGCTAAAGTGGCTTTGAGAACACAACAAATAATCGCTGAAGAATCAGGAATTCCATATACTGTAGATCCCTTAGCAGGTTCATATACTATAGAGAAAATGACCCAAGAACTTTATGACAGTTCTATGGCTCTAATTACAGAAATAGATGACAAAGGAGGAATGCTAGAGTGTATCGAAGAAGGATGGGTTCAATCACAAATAATGGATTCAGCCTACAAATATCAGCAGGAAGTTGAAACCAAGAAAAGAACTATAGTCGGAGTTAATAGGTACTTGGAAAAAGAAACTGAAGATACTGAAGAAACAACTAAGTTAAATGAACTGTCGATAGAGGAACAAATTAACAAATTATCTATCTTAAGACAAAAAAGACCCCAAATAACAGATTATTTAGACAAAATTGAACAAAAAGCAAATACTGATGAAAATTTAATGCCTTACATAATTGAAGCCGTAAGTGCGAAAGTTACTATTGGTGAAATTTGTAATTCTCTTCGAAAAGTATGGGGTGAATACAAACCTAAAACCATTTTGTAAGAATCAAGTAATTTTATCTAATACCCTTTCAATCGCTAAAGAATTGGCGAGGCTAGGCTAGTGTTGGTTAAACTGGGGGATTGTGGATCCCTTGTCCCGGGTTCGACTCCCGGGCCTC
>JBJLBX010000037.1:0-19486 GCA_045567955.1 Candidatus Poseidoniales archaeon
ATATCAGATTTAAGTGATTCAGAAGAAGACACTTCAGCTCTTATTAAAAGCCGAATAGTTCAAGCAATAAATGGTGCCGGAATTGTACTTACAGCAGCATCGGAACCATCTAGTGAGGGTGATTGGTCTAAAATGTCAATTGAATCGGTGAACTTTGGTTATGCAGATGGATATCAAGATATGTGGTGGAATGGAAATGGAGAGACAGTTGAGCAAGGTTTTACAGAATATGAAGCAGTCGAGGGAGATTATACTTTTAAAATTAACTGGTATCCTTCATTAGGATTCTTTGTAGCAGTGATTTCACTCATTAGCTTTTTAGGCAGTATATTTAGAGAATATTTCTAAACTTCTAGCTCACCTTTTAAGCCACAAGCATCACAAATAACATCTTGCATTTCACCTGTTTTTTGAAGTTCCATAGTGGCACTACATCCGGGGCATTCAATTTTTATAGTTTCTTTTTTAGGAATTGTTTTCTCAGTTTCAACATCTCCTAACAAATCATCAATTGGTGAAGTTTCTTTTTTAGGAATTGTTTTCTCAGTTTTAACTCCTCCTAATAGGTCATCAATTTGAGAAGTTTCTTTTTTAGTATTCGACTCAAATTTGTCAGGAAAACCCCCATCATCGCTGTTAGCAATCCAAGAAGTTACAAGGAAAAGTATGCTAAGAATTATGATAATAATTTCGACAATCATTGAAGTTCACCAGATACGCTCTGAAATACCATTTAGTTATAAGTCTTTAGTTCTTAAATCCAATAGAGTTATAAAATAGAAGTGCAGTGAGAAATTATGGGCGGAGATCACCATAGTTCGAGGAGCAATACGACTTCAGTCAAAAAAGGAGGTGGTGAAGGCAGTGATGGTTCAGCCAAATCAGGAGCTCAAGATCACAATACTACGCGTTCCAATAGGGCTAGCATTCATGAGGGCGGTGGTGGCAGTACACAAGGTCTTGGTTCTACATTAGGTGTAATCAAATCTGGAATTAGTTTAGTTTCTGTTATTATTTTAGTTGCAGCCAGTGCTGATGTTTACAAGATGTATGATGATCACGTAACAATAAATTTGGAGGATCATGTTACAGATGCAGTTTTTCAATTAACTGGCGATAGAAATTCTATAGTGGGAGAGATTGCTTTTGACATTCCAAAAATGGGTTATTTTGATAAAAGTATTGATGTTTTAATCCATCTTAAGATTTTAGAATCAGATCCAACTACAGAAGATGATTTTACATTTGAATATAATTTAGGAAGTGGCGAAGAAACATACGATGAATTTAGATTAGATGACTTAGATCCAGTTACTAAAGAAAAGATAGACAACGGAGATCCTTTAGATATAGAATACACGATTACAATCACGATAATTTACCTCGGGGTTGAGCTAGGCCCTACTACTTCTGAGATAGGTACTAAAGTAACAACAATGCAAACAGCTTAGTTCAACAAATTAATAGTATTAAACACCCTGAATTAATACAGTTTTATATATCTACAAACCTTCGGAAATTGTTATATAAGAACTAAGTATAGGATGCTTATGAGGAAAATGTTAGCTTTAATTGTTTGCACTTTATTTTTGGCAGGTTCTAGCAACGCCGAATTAAGTGTAGAAACATACACTCTTGAGTTAGAAGCAGGAGATTATGTCAAATACGAAATTATGGGAGATACTCTGGGAGTAATGATTGGAAAAGATATCGGCGGTGACAACTATTTAGGAATTGAAAATTTCATTGCGAATGAGCCTGAACAGAAAGTAACAGGACAGGAGATAATCGAAAAGGGCAATTTAACTTATGACTGCCATATTGAAAAAATTAACATGAGTCTTTCTTTTACACTATTACTCAAAGAAAACACAAGTGCAACAGATAATGACAAAATGAATTTTGATATTAGTCATTTATATACTGTTTGGAAAGTGGACACTTTAACAAAGATTAAACAGGATTATGAGCTCAATTATCATGTTGATTGGTTAGAAGATGGTGAAATCAAATCATATGATATGGTTATGATAGATGAAATTTCATACAACAATAGACAAGGTTCATGGCCTGGAACTATTGAACTTAACAGTACTTGGACGATTTCTGAAACTACAAAGACTAGTTCTACTATTCGTGAACGTGTTGATGAGGGGGAATGGGAAACCGAAACTGAAGAAACTGAAGAAACGGTAGTTACAGATTTCATTGTTACGGATGAAGTTAAAGTTACTACCTCCGCAGGAACTTTTGAGGCATTAAAAGTAAAGTATAGTGAGCAGGAAGATGATGCAGGTACTTATTCATTAGAATACTACAATAGTGATTTTATTTCCGTAAAGCAGGAAGAATACGAGGCCGATGAGCTTTTTGTGACAATGCAATTGAAAGAGTATAGTATAAACTCATTAGAAAGCGAATCGGTAGTTGAGACTGATACTCCCTCTGATAATCCCCTACCCTCATTGACCATTGTTCCAGCTTTGGCCGTTATTAGTTTAATGTCTTTATTGAGAAGAAAAGTCTGAATATTAATTCAATAAACTGATAGTTTCAATAGCCTTTCGAGTTTCTTTTACATCATGAACTCTTACTAAGTCTACACCAGCTGTAGCTCCAATCATTGCAGCAGATAAACTACCAGTTAAACGATCACTATCTTCATCAGTCATCATCCCAATGAATGATTTTCGACTTGCACCTAACAATACGCCGCCAGCCATTCCATTGAATTCATTTAGCCTTCCTAAAATCTCTAAATTATGTTTCAAATTTTTACCAAAACCAATTCCAGGATCAACAATCATGTTAGAACGCTTGATTCCTGCCATTTCAGCAGCGTTTATTCGCTTGTTGAGCCATTTCTTAATGTCTTCTACCGTATCAATATACTGGGGGTTTTTTTGCATGTTTTCAGGCGTTCCTTGCATATGCATGATTATTACAGGTATTTGCAGTTCAGCAATCGTTGAAATCATGTCTTCATTTCTTAAGCCACCAACATCATTTACGACACAAGCTCCAGCCTCTATAGCTTTCTTTGCAACTTCCGCTTTTTGAGTATCTATAGAAATTGGAATATCAGAGATGCTTTTGATAAATTCAATTGCTGGAATTACTCTTTCTAATTCTTCTTCGATATTTACAGGTTTAGAACCTGGCCTTGTTGATTCTCCTCCGATATCAATTATCTCAGCACCTTCAGCAATCATTTCCTTTATTCTTTTTTGAGTGTTAACGGAATCAAAATGCCATCCGCCATCATAAAAACTATCTGGAGTAACATTCAGAATCCCCATTAGATGGCATTTACCATCGAGTTTCAGTTTACCTAATGAAAGGCTCATTCACGAATTACAAATTGTGATTGACACATTGGACAACCAATCTGAATTGGTCTTTGTGTGGTTGTAATTGAAATTAAGCCATTACAAGTAGGACAATTTAATTCCAAAGGACCTGGAGTTATGTCTTCAAACATTTCTTCGAATCCATCATCAGCTCCACCTCTCATTCGGTTAACAGTCATAGCTCCACCAACTAATCCTAAAATTGCTATAGTGGCAGCGCCCAGAATTACCATTTGAGAATATCCTTCTTCTTCTTCTATTTGGTTGCCATATCCATCACCTTTGGTAACTGTTACATCAACTTGATGTGTGTGGGTCGCACCTCTATCATCAGTTACCGTTAGAATTCCTATGTATTTTCCAGGTTCGTTAAAAGTTCTTTTAAACGTTTTTTCATATTTATCTCCCACAAGATTAATAACATTATTTTTTGAGTCTTTAATGACCCACTCATACTTAACAATAGTTCCATCAGGATCATATGAATCAGCAGCAGAATAAGTAACTTCATCACCGGTTTTAGCGCCAGTTAATTGGTCCGTATAAGATCCCGCAACAGACCCATAGAAAATTCCAGCTTTAGCTACAGCTACTGGATCTTTATTTTCACCTCTAGATACATTAATCGTTGCAGGTACTGAAAGACTACTTACCAGCAAATCATCACTTCCTTCTGAAGTTTCACGAACTAAAATCTGAGCCCCATAAGTCTTTTCTTCAAATCCGAGAGGCAAGGTGTAATTGTACCCATTTGAAGTAATACTACTATCTATCATTTCAAGTAAAAACAGTCCTTCTCCAAGACCAAAGCTATCAGGAAGTATTGAACCATTTACCAATGTGAAAATCCTTTCATTTCCAAAAGAATTTCGTAAGATTTGTTCACTCTGTCCTAGTTCTAACTCACCACCATTTGGACCATTAAAGAAAGCGTCACGGTACAATATTGCTACATCTCCTTCTTCAATCCAATCTGAATAGATGCCATCTCCAAAGATAAATCGATATTCCAATTCAACTCGATAGTCAGGATCGTATGATTGACTAACATCAAAAGTAACAAATTCACCTTCAATAATATCAGATAAACTAGAAGTTAAAATAGCAATAGGTTGCGTGTTTGCTTTTACAATTACATTGAGGGTTATTTCTTCAGATTCTTTTCGCCTTTCATCTCTTGTCATAATTTTGACTTCTTTTTCACCAGGAGTTGAATAACTAATTTCTTGAGTCATTTTACTCACCCATGTAGTCCAATCACCGTCGAAATAAAAACGATATTGTAAATCTGCAAAATTTCCATTATCAGTACTATCTTCATTTTCATCTGGATTTCCATTTGTAGTTTCAGTATCGTATGAAGCTCCAGCATCAATACGAGCTGATTCATCAATCCAAAGAATTGTTTTATCAAGTGAAGCTACAGTTATTGGCTTATCATTAGGAATTTCTTCAATTTCAATGGTAGTAAAATCTTTATTATTACCAAAACGAGTTTCCAGTCTTGGTGAATTAGTATCCTCAGCTAAACCATAAATTTCATGATATCCTGGAGATGTTTGTTGACCATACCAAATAACTTCAAAAGAAGCAGATTCTCCATTACTGAGTGCTTTACATCCATCACGTTGATTTTCTTCGGTTGCATCACATTCGAATTCAGTAATTTTCTTACCTCCAGCATCAGGATCACCATCGTAAATTAGTACACGCCATTTGCTCGTATCCGCACCTCCAAAGTTTGAAACACTGAGATTAATAGTAATATCTTCATCTTCATCAGGTGCTTCAGGTAGATAACTAATATCTTCTCCGTCAATTGCTAAATCAGGTTTATTGGTTTGCCCTTCTGTACTAAATAACCATAAGTAAGATTCGCTTCCAACAGCCATTTCAATGGTTCCTTCGTTATCAACATTTCCTATTACAATACTCCCATAATGTCCGGCCTTAGTAGAGAGCGCGCTTGTTTTAGCTTCAAAAGAGGTAGGTTCAATACCATCATAAATGAATAATTCACCTCCAGAAGTTCCATAGATTAATTCAGGTTCACCATCATTATCAAAATCACCAGTAGCAACTCCCCATACGGAGTTAGAATCTACATTTTTAGAAAATTCTTCAGAATGAGTACTTCCATCATAAATAAGCACTCTAGGTTTATTGTCTCCATATTCTCCAGTCCCTACTATTATTTCTTCTTGCCCATCATCATTAACATCACCGACTGCAATTCCAAAAACATCAAATCGATTAGGCTGCATAATCGATCCGTCTAATGAATAACTACCGCCACTTCGATGATATACTCGTACTTCTCCACGATCACCACTACCTCCATCACGACTATCTCCAGCAGTTCCAACAACAAGTTCATTATTTCCATCATCATCTGGATCACCGCTTGAAATACCTCCCACAATATCTCCAATATCTCCAGAAGTCCATTCTTCTGAATAACTAGATCCACTATATCCCCAAACCTTGACAGCTCCATGAAGGTTCGTAGATCCGCTTGTTGCATCAACAATTTCTAGGTATCCAGTAGCTATTCCAATTTCAGGATAAAGGCCACCATCCAATTCAGAAATCGTTACCCCCATCGAGGCATCAATATCATCACTCTTGAAAGCTTGAACAATATCACTTCCACTTTGTTCAAAAATATAGAGGAACCCTTCTCCTCCATTACCGTCTTCACCTTCAGGCTCACTAGGTATTCCAGTTGTAATTACAATTTCATTGTCACCATTATTATTTAGATCATCAACAGCAATTCCCATTGGAGTTTTATCTAATACTGGACTTACCCAATCAGCTTCATATGTTTTTCCATCAAATGCATATACTCTACCTGAAGCAGATCCTACTAAAATTTCTAGATTATCATCATCATCGATGTTACCCATAGCAACACCGTAGTTACTTCCTCCTTCAAGTGAATAAATGAGTTGATTTGCATTATTTCCAGCGCCTGAGGTCCAAGCTAATTCATGGGCAGATTGTGAAGTTATTTCCCAAGCCACAACCATTCCTGCGTCACTTCCATGAACTATCCAAGGATTATCATGCCCATTCATTGAAATTGTAACTCCGGCCCCAGTGTTCATAGGATATCCTCCACTCCATTCTTGGTAAGTTGTTAAAGAATCTCCAACGATACCCATAATTCTAACATTTCCACTTCCATCCATAACGACTAATTCTTCATTAGTGTTACCAAATAGATCGGCATTAGCGAGCCCATAGCCACTTTTGATACTACTGTCTTCTAATCGTACATCTCTATCACCATCAACAAAAACAGTTAATTTATTTTGTTGAGGAACAATCAATTCATCAATATCATCACCATCTAAATCTGCAGACAATAGACTATAACAAAGACTGTCAGCTCCACTGCTACCATCCATGTCATATTTCCATTGTAATTCTTCAGTTTCTCCGTCAAAAACAGCAATCCATCCTTGTTTACTTCCAACAGCTACTTCCATTGCCTCATCTTCATCAAATTGACCGAAAGTAAGGCCCCATGTATTCTCAAGAGTGCTTCCACCAGTTTTTGCTCCAATATCAACATACCATTCAGCTTCATCAAATGTAATATCTCTTCCAACATAAATTTCAGGAGTTTCAGTATCTACAACCCATAAGAAGCCTCGATCTCCACTCATTGCTAATTCAACTTCTTCATCTCCATCCAAATCTCCCATGGCTAGACCATATGGCCAACCTTCCGTCCATTGGGTGTGTGACCAAGAAACGCCAGAAGACCAATTAGCTTCAGCCAATAAAGAAATACCATCAATAATCTTAACTTTTCCAGAATCAGAATTCCAATTGTAACCAATAGCAATTTCTAATTGAGGGTCGTCATCGATTTGAGCAATTTCCATTCCCTTAACAGGTCCTCCCATATCGACAGTTTGAAAATCTTCATACCACCCGCCAGCACTTGCATTCCAATCTAAAATATGAACATAACCATTAGCATTTCCAAATATTAATTCATCTTCACCATCTTGATCAATATCTCCACTTTTTATTGAATTTAGAGCGCCAATACCAGTTCCCAAACCAGCATGCCATTTTTCACTCAAATAACCAGTATCAGTATCCGTTCGAGCATCATTAGCAGCTTCAACAGTGATTGCTGGAATTAATGTAGACAGCAAAAAGAGGATGGCCAAAGCCCCAGCCTTTAGTCCTTTCATAGTAGTCACGGACAAAAGTAACTATATCAAAGTTTTGATTCTATTTTAATCTATTCTAGTTCATTCGTTTGACAATTCATCAATAATTGCACCTTTGATCTCTTTTGAGTTCATTCCAGCCGTATCAATTCCTAATTTTTCCGCTGAAGATCGTATATTTTCTTTGTCTGTAATCTCATTTTTGCCTAATGGAGTTAGATTGGCATAGCCTCTGAATTCGCGGTAAGCTTTTCCAATCGCTCGAGCACTTTCTTTAATTTTTTCAGGTCCTAAAAAAGTAGATAAAAGAAAGACGATAACAACTAATTCTAGAAGGCCGGGACTGTTCATGATTCTGTCAATGCTTGTTCTAAGTAAGCTTTTAATTCATTTTGATTATTTGCATTAATTCCAAAATATTCCATAAATGCCGGCGTTACACTCAGCTCAAATGATCTACCTTTTCTTTCACGTTGAACCATTCCAAGTTCTAATAATTCGCCAACATGTTCATAAACTTTATCTCCTAATTTATATTTCAATTCTGTTTGGAGCATAGGCTGTTCGTGCGCAATTAAAGCTAAAGTTCTCAAAAGGTATGAAGGTATTTCTTGTGGTGCTAACCTTCTTCCATATTCCACAGCCTCAGTTTTCAATTGTAACGCATATTTGTGCCCTAATCTAACAATTTCCAAGGCACTTTCTCGATTTTTATAAACTTCAAATAAAGTGTCTAAAGCATCAGTAGCTTTTTTTCTTGAAAGGCCCGTTGCTTCAGCAGTTTCAGTAGCATCTAAAGCTCTTCCGGCAGAAAACAAAGCAGCTTCAACAGCTATTACTTCTTTCATCCAGCACTCTCCAGATTTTTAACATAAATATTATGTTTTTCTAAGTCTTTTTGAATTATATCAATTCTTCCTTCTCTTGCTAAGAACAAAGACCCTACAAACGTTCGAACCACACTTGCTTTTTCAGGTCTATCTAGAAGATCACCTAGCGGTATTGGTTTACCATTAAATTCATTAATTTTTTGCCATACTTTTTCTTTGTATTGGCTAGGATCATCATTATGTAATTTTTCACCAAGTCTTTGAGCGACTTCATTCAGTACTGATTGTCTTGCACTTCGTAATTGCCTTCTTCTTTCTAAACGTTCTTTACGTTCCATTTCAATATTACGGGCATCTTCAAGTGCACCAACTAATTCCATTAGAGTAACTCTTCTTTCACCTTGAAATAAGAGACTTTCTTCTATTGGAGGCTCAGCCGAATCTTCTAATTGCTCAGAGTAAGTTGGTTCCCATCCAAAATCAAAGTCAGTCCATTCCGGCTGCGGTTCAGGTAATGGCTCTGTGGCTTCAATTGCTCCAGTTGCTCTTAATTTTAAAACATCCCAAGCCCAACCAAGAACAGAACCTGCTAATGGTAGATCTAAATCATCACTTTTAACTGCATACTTTTGATACTCTATAATCATATGTTTTAGATCTAGAGACCATGGATCAAGACCGTGTTCTTTAACCAACATGAATAGGAGCGTTACACTTCTTGTAAATGGGTCTTCAATAGTGGATACTTCTGCAGTAGTACTTGCACCAGATGCAATATCAATATACTGATCTATTTTTTCAGAATTAACGCCAATCATGGCCTTATGGAATAATAAGTGATTAACAACTAAACTCAAGCTCCTACCTCCGCTTCTACAGGCAACGAAGCTAGGAAAGTATTAACATCTCTAATTTGATGCAATCTTGATACTCCATCATCTCCCATAAAGACTCCAATTACATTATCTGATTCTCGTAGAGCTGCATGATGTAAACTAACAACTAAGAATTGGGCAACACTAGATTGTAACGCAATAGCCCGACCGATATGCTCTGTATTTACTCCATCTAAATTTTGGTCAGGTTCATCTAATAGATAGAATGGACTAGGATCATATCCTTGAATGGCAAATATGAAGGCCATTGAGACTAATGATTTTTCTCCACCAGATAAGGCTTCTACAGGATACATTTTTTTACGCGGCATTCGAGCTTTTATCGTCACACCTCCTTCAAAAGGAGATTTCTCATTTTCCAAAACAAGCCCAGCTTCTCCTCCTCCCGTTATTTCCTTAAATGAAGTTTTGAAACTTTGACTAATATTATTGTAAACACCCATGAATTTTGCTTCTTTCTTCTCAGAAATTTTATTTTCAAGAGTATCTAGGCGCCTAACCTCCTCATTCAATTGTTTTCTGTGTTTCTTGATTTCATTAAATCGCTCAGATTCTTGTCTATAGTGTTCTAAAGACAACATATTGACATTTCCAAGACGGTTTCTTTTTCGTTCTAGATTTTCTTTATCTGTATCTAATGTTTCTCTGCCAGGCACAGTTTGTGGAGTTTTTGTTCCTTTTGGAATACGGCTTCTTGCTTCAATTAATTTAGGTTCTCTAGTAGAAATTTCAATTGTTAAATCATCCATAGCATGTCTTCGACTACGGCGCAATTCTTGTTTAGTTGAAAATTCAGTTTTTAGATTAGTGAGCAAGTCGTGTAACTCATCACGTTCATCTCTCAATCCTTTTAATTCCTTGAATTTTTCTTCTTCTTCTTTACGAAGAGATTTTAATAATTTTTCTAATTCTTTACCTTTTCTATTTTCGAGTTTATGGGTTTCTTGCAATTCTTTTTGCTCAGTGTTATTGATTTCTAATTCACCCTTTAATCTACCAACTTCGGATTTCATAGAATCAGTTTTTGCAGTTAATGAGGCTAGATTAGCTTGTCCAGAAGACAATTCTTCTCTTTCTTCATCAAGGCCATTTTGTAATTCTGAAATGACTTTAGAAGTTTTTCCACCAGCTACGGCCTGTAAATTAGCAGTAGCTTTACTAATTTTAGTAGCTTCTTTTTGAATATCTTTTTCTAAACCTTCTAACAGCCCCGTTCTTTCTATAATTTCACCTTGTAAACCTTCAACTAAACCTTCACGAATTTTAACTGCGTCATCAGCTTCTTGAAGTCGCTTTTTAATTTCTCCAGCTCTACCATCATAATCTGTAACTCTAGTTTGGAAGGCTGCTTTTTCACTCTCTAATTCTTGCCTTGTAGTTGCTAATTGACCCGCTTCTCTAATAATATCACTTAATTCAGAAGAAAGTTGTAATTTTTCAGATTCTAAGTTCCGAATATCATTTGATAGTTCATCAATATCCTTACGTTCAGCAGTTCCAAAATGAATCCCAGTTCTTGGTGCGGCTCCACCTACTAAAGCTCCGCCACTTTCAAGTAATTCTCCTTGAAGAGTTACCATTCTACCTTTTCCAAGATATTTTCTAGCTAGATTCAAAGAATCCATAATAACGGTGTCTCCAAAAACATTACCAAATACATCACTATAGCGGGAATCAAATTTAACCAAATCTTGGGCAAAACCAAGAGCTCCATCATTTTTCGAGATCAGAAGTGCATGTGCGCTCGGTTTGTATGAATGAACTTTGTTGAGTGGTAAAAAGCGAACTCTTCCAATATTGTTACGTTTAAGAAAATCAATTGCAGCAGCCGCAGCCGAATCATCTTCAGTTACGATAGATTGCAGTCTAGCGCCTGCCGCAACTTCCAAAGCAGTAGCATATTTTTCATCTACTCTTCCTAATTCAGCAATCGTTCCAATAATGCCTCTCAATTCACCTTTATCACGACATTCTAAAAGCGCTTGAACTCCTTTAGTATAACCTCCAAATTCTTCTCTAGCACGTTGAGCAGCTTCTTTAGAAGCTAATTTCATAGATAACGATCTAAGTTTAGCTTCTATAATTCCTAATTTATCTTGATGAGTTTCTATAGTTTTAAGAATGTTATTGTGTTTAGTCTTAACTTTGTCTAAATTCTGAGTAGTAGACTTTCTTCCAACTTCTAAATCTTTTAATTGATAATTAGCTTCTTTTACATCAGTTTCAATAGATTCTAGCCATTTTTTAGATCTTATAACTTGTTCTTTTGCATTCGTCAGTTGAATTTCAATTTGCTCTTTTTCACCATCGAGGCGATGCCTTTGCATTTCTAATTCGCCGGCATTTTTTCTCAAGACTTCAAGTTCATCACGTTGAGTACTAACTGCTTCAGAATTATTTGCTGCAGCACCTTCTAATTCACTTAATTTTGAAACTTTAGCAGCTATTTTTTTCTCTATTTTCGAAACTTCTTTAGATATTCTTGTTAAATCTTGATTTAAATTTTTCAATTCCTTCGAAGCTATTTTGTGTTCACCATTCAATACTTTTCGACTAATTTCTAATTCCTGCAGCCTATTTCTTGCCCCATCTACATTTCTTTCAGATAAAGCATGAGCAACGCGAGCTTTATCCAATTCTTCTTGTAGTTCACGAGCTTTATTTCCGCCAGAAACAGCGATATTTTTCTCAACACCTTCAAATTGTTTTTGCTTACTTTCAATATCGTCTTTTCTTTTGTTTTGTTCTTTTTCTAATTCTGATAATTCTTCCGTATACTTTTCAACAACTTCTCTTCTAGATTCAATCTCAGCTTCAAAATCAAATACATTTCGAAACTTAAGTAACAATTCATTTTCTTTTATTTTGTCAAGAATTTCTTCTAATTTTTCAGCATCTTCTTTTTCTCTCTCTAATTGTTTAAGTGTTCTCTTTGCTTCCTTAGCTCTATCGTTTAGTAATGTTAAATCAGCATCAACTGAATTACGAGCGCTTCTTGTACTTCTAAGCCGATTATCGTAAGCTGTAATTCCAGCAACATCTTCAATTTTTCTTCTTCTTTCAGTACCTGACATAAGAGAGGTTTGGATTACATCTCCTTGTTGGATTATATTATAGCCAGTTGCATAAAGTCCAGCTCTTGAAAATAGAGCTTCAAATTCACTAGCTGATGATTTAACGCCGTCTAATTGATAATAAGTAGTTGTGTTATCGCCTCTTAGGCGTATTCCTTTTGTGAAAGTAACTTGGTCTTTTTCTATTGCTAAAAATCGATCACTATTGTCAAAGACCATTGAAACTTTACAAGCTTTTGGTCCCGTTTTCTTTTTAGTTCCTTCTTGAAAACCATAAATTAATTGTTTTAGTTTTCTAGCTCTAAGTAATTTAGTTGATCTAGAACCGAGAATGAATAAAATAGCATCAGTTATGTTTGATTTACCAGAACCATTAGGTCCAGTTATGCATGTAAATCCAGGTCCGAGAGGGACGGTAACGTGGCCTTTGAAAGATTTAAAATTCTCGAACTCAAGTTCGAGAAGCCTCAATCAGAAGGCCTCCAACTGAGCTTGTCGAGGGGAAAGCCGCATAGAATCCCTGCCACCTTCAACACTAGGTCGGTGCTGATTTCGGTAAGCCTCCCAAAATATTTTGATGAGCTTGGTTCTATCTCCACGATCACCTGCTACCAAACCGGATAAATAAATAGAACGGTCTTCTTTTTGCCATCTTGTAGTAGATAACCCTGATCTTACTAGCATTCCATCTAATATTAATCTTCCAACTAAACCGTTGCCCGATTCAAACGGTCTGACTTGTTGAAATCGGTGGTGGAATAATATTGCTCTTTCAAAAGGGTGTAAAGGTGAAGGGTCGTGCCACCATTGCAGTAATCCTTCTAGTTCATCTTCAATCAAAACTGCAGGTGGCGGCATAAATGCAGAACCAGGCAGACTTGCTGAAGTTTCTCTTAAAACTCCCCCTCTTCCAGTACCTTCTAATAAATCTTGATGTAATTTTAGAATGTTTCTTTTATCAATTCTTGCTATTCTTTCTGGTACTTCATCACTTAATCTTCTCAAAGCCAATACTTCAAGAACTTTAGATAGCGGAACACCAGTGGGTGCCCGATCATGTTCAAAAATAGCTTCTATATTATCAATTGATAGTGGAGCCGACGAAAGTGACATATTTCCATTGATTGTAGAAATAAGATTACGCATACTTTCGGAAGTTCGTTGTTCAATACTTTCAATTCGGTGCAATGCTCGATTTAGAAACTTCATCCGTTCTAAGCCTAATAATGCATCTTTGTCAAGATAAGGTGTTCGATATGTTTCAGAAGACATAATTGCCATTCTTTCAATTGCAGCCAATTCCAAATCAATAGTGTATTTTTGTTTTAAGTGTTCTAGTTCAGACTCGTCAGGTTCATCAGAACCTAGATACTGTTGTACCTTTTCAACGCGTCCATCGTATTTGAAAGATTTAACGAGGTAGTAGTAATTCTGTCCTCGTGTAGTCTTCTTTGTTAGATACACCATACGGACTATGGCTATTGGTTCCACCTTTTAAAGTTTATTGGCAAGAGTGCCCCTCACAAAAATCATAGTTGTTCTACTATATTTTAGAAAATACTAATGGTGGGACACAGTAAATTGATACGTATCAATAAACTTATTTAATAGACGACGTTAGTAGGTTTTGATGGTTGTTGTATTGTTCGTTTGCACTGGAAATGCAGCTAGGTCTCAAATGGCTGAAGGTTGGTTAAAAAATCTAAAATCAGAGTTTACAGTTCTAAGTGCAGGTACTAAACCAGATGGATTGAGTCCTCAAGCTGTGAAAGTCATGAAAGAAATAGGGCTAAATATCTATAATCAAAGCTCTAAGCATTTAGATAATGTTGAATGGACTAAAGCAGATTATGCAATAACTCTTTGTGGTTCAGCCAATGAAACATGTGTAATGATGGATTGGCCTGAGACTTGTAAACGAAAACATTGGCCAATAAATGATCCTAAATCGGACCAAGAATATAGAGATGCTCGGGATGAAATTAAGAAGCGTATTGAAATTTTTTTAGAAGAATTCTAAGCTAAAGCAGAATTAACGTGATTTTCCAAGTCTTCTTCAGATAGTGTTCCTTGTTTTGAAAAGGAAACAATTCCTTCTTTATTTATGATAACAATAGTCGGGCTTCTTTCAGCTTCAAAAGCATCAGTCATTTCATCATTACCAATTGCATAAATCCAATTTCCTTGAACTCTATCTGCAACATCATCACGATCTTCATTTCCTTGAGTTACTGAGATAATTTCTACATCTGAAGGCCTAGTAGTATTATTGTAATAACTTTTCAATATATTTTTTTCAAAATTGTGACAAGTTCCGCACCCAAGATTCATAAACTCTAAAACAATAACTTTTTCGCCTTCAAAATCGGAAAGGTTGAAGTCATTTCCATCTATATTAGTGATTGTAAAATCCGGTGCTTGATTTCCGACTTCAACTGTCTCTACAATTTCATTATTATTTTTTTCTTCGGAAGAATTTGAGTAATAATCGCCAATATAATTATTAGAAACACCGCCGATGAGCCCAGCGACTAAAAGTAAAGCTACAAGATATTTAGTATCCATATTTAGAATCTAGAATAATGGCATATATAGGTTATTGGTTTGACTTTCTGTAGAGTTCATTGACCATTGCTTCTGAAGCTTTGCCATCTCCATATAGGTTAGGATGTGCATTCGGTTTTTCCCAGTCTTCGATAGCTTTTTTCAAATTACCTTTTCCAGGGAAGACAATTGTATTCCATCCAGAATCTATCGTTTCCTTCCATTCCGTTTCAGTTCTTAGTGTAAAGCACGGTACTTTCCACAAGTATGCTTCTTTTTGAACACCTCCAGAATCAGTTAAAATTGCAAAAGCTTTAGCTTGAAGAGTTTGAAATTCTAGATAACCCAAAGGAGGTATTAATTTTATGGAATTAGGAATTTTTATATTATTATTTTTGATGGCATTACGAGTACGTGGATGGGCAGGGAATAGGATTGTTTTATCTGTTTGAGAAACCTGATCAATCATCCAACACAGCATATCATAATCATCTACAGACGCAGGTCGATGCAAAGTCAAAAGATAATATGTTCCTTTTTTGACACCAAATTTATCCAATATATTCTCTTTAATTTTAGTTCTAAATGTTTCTAAAATATCTGCCATTAAATCACCTGTTCGAATAGATTTATCGGCAAGCCCTTCTTTTTCCAGATTAATCATCCCTTCATCCGAAGGAACGAATAGCAAATCGGAAAGGTGATCGGTTACAATTCGATTAATTTCTTCTGGCATTTCTCGATTAAACGATCTTAATCCAGCTTCAATATGAGCTGTAGGAATATTTATTTTAGCAGCAGCTAGAGATCCAGCAAGAGTAGAGTTCGTATCTCCAAAAACAACAACCCAGTCAGGTTTATTTTTTAATAAATCAATTTCGATGCCTTCTAACATTTGAGCAGTTTGAACAGCTTGGCTGTTTGAACCAATATTTAGATTTAAATCTGGACTTTTAATCTCCAAATCTCTGAAAAAAGCATCAGACATTTCATCATCATAATGTTGTCCTGTATGAATAATTCTTATATTGTGATTAGCAGCTTCAGCAGCCTTAAGAAAAGGAGATAATTTGATAAATTGAGGGCGAGCTCCTACAATACATGTAATCTGCACAATAACGGTTAGGGGCCTGTTTCATAAGTATTTTCGTTATTGAGAAATGAATTCTATTTCAGCAAGGCGCGTATTTTTTTCTTTCCACTCTATTAAAAAATAATAGCTACAGTTTTGGTTTCAGGGTAAAAACTCCAATCCTTTTAAATGGGTTCTTTATTTTTTCCAAAAGATTTTGGTACCAATTCAATTTCACATCAATCACTTTTTTATAATTCCATAACCAAAGTTTTCCAATAATTTGGTAATCATGATGTTTCGTAACCCATTTTTTTGTTTTTTTACTTAGATTTTTAAGCATCGTAGATTCTTTTAGAAATGGTTCTAAGGCATCTACAATGGCTTCTTTATTTTGATATTTAGTATTAATTATAGGTATTTTTTTACTTGAAGTGCCTACTAATCTAAGATATTTTTCGTCTAAATAAGCCACAGTAGGAATCCCATAAGACATAGCCTCAAGCGCTGCATTTCCATAAAATCCAACTAATACTTGATCAATAAATATATCGGATTTTTTTATTATTTCTAAACATTCATCATGAGCCATTCCTGTTATCAATTTAATTTCAAAATCATATTTTTTGGACAATATTTCTAGGGCAGGTAAAATTAAAGATTCGGTGCCTTTTTTAGAACTGTTTGAAGGTGCATGCGAGATTACAAGTCGTTTATTTTCATTTTTTTGTATTGTAGATTTCGTTGTCGGGAATCCTTGTGGTGTGTACATTATTTTCTCACCAGAAATCAGTAAGTCTGGAGTAAGAACAGTTTGTAAATCTATATTTCGATAGGTCTTCAATGGCCACAATCCCATAGTTATATTTTCCCTTTCTTTTACTATTTCGTGATTCCAATTTTTGGACATTTCTAGAAAATTTATGTCATCTAGTTTAAACCAAGATTTCTCATAATTTGGGAAATGAAATGTAATTTTTACATCAGTAGGTTCATTTGGCGAGTCAAACAACAAAAACCATGAAGTTTTCTCACCTACTCTTGCATCAAATGTGCGTTTATTTTTATTAATAAGTTTTCCAGTGTCATTAAAATATTCGGAAATAACTGTGAATTTTTTTGCTTTTTCTGGAGTATTTATCTTGTATAATTCTACATTTCCGTGTATCACAAGAGCATTATTTATCTTTTCAATTTTTTCACTACGAATATTGATATGTTCTTTTTTGGAGTACTTTAGAGTATTTAATTCCAAAGTTTCATCCGTTGATGACAAAACAACATCTTTATCTTTATTAATCAACCACCAAGCGTCATCTTTGTTTCCAATATTGCCTAAGTTTAGTAATAATTTTTGTTTGATATTTTTTTCTAAAAATGGAGGTCTGCTTCCAGGATTATACCACTCCTTTGTCATTTCATAAAATTTCAGATTATTGAATTTGACATTTGCTTTTTCAGCAACAGACATGTAAAAAATTATTCTTACTGCGGCTTGTCCGTTTACAGGATCAAAAACAATGGTAAATGGCACTTTCTTTTCTCTAAGAGATCCAAATCGTTTGTGTGTCTTAGTTATAACCTTTTCATGAACATTAATATGCTCAACTATGATGTGATTAACATTAAAACCTGAATTTTCGTTAGTTTCTATTAAATTTACATTCCCTTCAATTACAAGAGTGTTATTGATATTTTCAATTAATGGACTTTTAATTCGTATGTGTTCTTCATCTTCATAATTCATAGAGTCAATTTCTAAAAAATCTTTTCCTGAATTACATGTAAGTGATTCGCTCAGGGTCATATCCCAGTTTGAATTTAATGAAAGATCTAGTTTTTTTAAAATATGAGTTTTAGATATTTGAGGATATTTTCTTCTTCGAAAACCAGAGCCACCTGCAGTATGGATTATTTTGACATGCGGAGGTATTTTTAATCCGTACATCTCCATGATTGGCGGATTATCGTCTTTGAAATGCACAATATGGGCTAAATTTAGTAGTTTCTGAGCGCTTTTGAGGGCATGTGCACCATCACTGAGGACAATATCAGCCTCACCATATCCCAATTTTCTTCTCCGCCATGTTATTAGATCAATTACTATTTCTTTTTCAACACTTCTCACGGCGTTTCGAATTCGAGATCCAGACCCTGCACTATCTGCTGGGCTCAGCATAACAATTCTAAGAGGTCCTTTGGTAATTTGTTCTTTTCTTAAATAATTTCCTATTTTTTTAAGAAAAAACTTCATAAACATTATTCTTGACCATCTAAGGCCATAATCTCCTCAATTGTATCTTCATAAATATGCTCTTCTAAAACGCCACCGTCCATAAATGTAACAGATTCTGGATCTCGGTCTAAATATCTATCAAAATTAGTTACATTTGTTTTAGATTTAATATCTATTGCAAAACCATTCATTTCGTTTAACTTATATCCAACATGTCCAATTCGTAATAATTTTCCATTATCGTTAATTATTGGACAGTTGTCTTCTGAAATTGGGAATATTCCAAACTCTTTCAAACGATTAGTCATTGCCCCATCTAAATTACGTTTTAATTTTAATCCGCCCCAAACATCAAATTTTATTTTATCCAATAAGGGACGAGCTAAGCAACGACCTAATCCTATAGTTTCATCCATTCTATGAGCGTCATTTAGTTTACCATAACCTCTCCAGTGAGCTAACTTTTTGAGAGTACTTTCATAGATATAAAAATCCTTTATTCCTATAAGCAAATACCCAAGGTTAATTTTTCCAATATAGAAATCTATTATTTCTTTTGTAATAATATCATCAGACCCCATAATGATAACTGCATCAGGGTTATATTTTTTTGTCATTTCGAGACCGTGCTGCCATTTTTCACTCATTGGTTGATTTTCATATTCATAATAATGAAAGCCCGCGTCTTCACATATGCTTCTAGATTTTTTTCCTTCAGAACCGACGGCTACGAATTCTAGATTTACCGTATCTTTAATTTCTTCTTTTAACTTCGAATAATAATTCATTACGATTTTAGTTAATCTTGGCCTTTTCCAAACACAAGTTAACATTACTAAAGTTAGTTTTTTAGATTCTTTATTTTGTTCAATATCTACAATTCTTTTTGTTTGTGTATTAATTAAGTATTCGGTATCTTTTACTTTTTCAAGTTCAATTCCCCAGTTTTCAGTAATAATTTTTTCTTTCTCATTCTCTTTTATTTTATTGGCAGAGGTAGCTGAAGATGCCCATTCACTTAGGCCAAATATGCGGAGTAATAGTAATAAAAAAAGATTTAAATTATGAAATATTCTTTTACCTAAAGATAACTTTGGTTTTTCTTTAGTTATAAGTTTACTAAGATTTTTTTCTTTAGTTTGAAGTTTCGAAGTAGTTTTGTATATATCTATTATTTCTTTTGGTTCTCCAATAGCTTTTATTTTTCCATCTTCAATTAAGATAAGTCTACTACACATTTGTTCCAATATTGGTAAACTATGAGAAACAATTACAACTGTAGCAGCCTCAT
>JBJLBX010000038.1:0-19366 GCA_045567955.1 Candidatus Poseidoniales archaeon
GCAACAGTTTCCGGTTCTATAGCATTTTCAACAACTTCTTCAGTTGCATCAGTAGCAGCCTCAATTACAGCTCCAGCAACATCTTCTCCGGTGCTTACTGCAGAATCATCAATAACCATGTCCCAATCGCTTGAAGCTTCAACAATGTCAACTTCAGCAACCGGTGAAGCAACAGGTATTGCGGCCTCTACCACTTCAAAATCATCTTCAATTTCTACAACTGAAGGTAATGACTTAACTTCTTCTTCAAAATCTATTTCTTCAAGAGGTGCTTCCTCTAGAGCTTGAGCCCAAACAGAGCAAACTCTTGCTACTGGTTCATTAATTCTTAGGCATGTAACACAGATGTTAGCATTTTCCGGTTGCCAAATACAAGGTTGATTTGGCAAATTATCAAGAAACTCACGTATAGATCCATAACTTTGTGGTTGCGCTGCCATTTTTTCACCTCTTTTAAATCATCCCAGATTCGCTATACAACATATTATACTGGAGTTAGTATAGTTTTCGACTACTATAAAATAGTAGCACGCTACCTTCTATATAGTCTACTTATAATAGAAAATTAGCTGTTTGACTATGGATAATGAGAAAATATTTGCAATTTTTATATTTTTGATACTGACTATTTCTAGCACAGTAATTATGTTTGTTAGAGACGAATTAGGTTAGTTTTTTGATTATTTTTTAAGTAAATCTAGATATATTTTTTTTAGACTTTTTCCACACATTTCCCAGTTTAATTCGCTTTTATTTTTTTCGTTATATATTTTTTGATTAGATAAAATTTTTAAAATTGCTTCTGCAATATGCATTTCATTTTCAGGATTTACAGAGATCCCGCATTTGTGTTTTTTAATTAATTTTGTCATTTGAGGCATATTGCTAGCTACAATTGGCAATCCACAAGCAATATATTCATATAATTTATTTGGCAAACCAATAAGATTATTGTAATGTGTCGCTCTGTTTAGAACTATACCTACGTCTGCATGGACAAGATAGGGCGCTACATTTGCATGTTCTACCCATCCAGTAATCAAGATATTATCTTTATTTTTGTTTAAGAACGTTTTTACTTGACTATTCCATCCAGAGTCTTCGATTTCTCCTCCAACAACTACAAACAAAATATTAGGTATTTTTTTAATGAGAATTTCTATAGCTAGAAGCAATTTTCCTAGCCCTCTTCCAGCCTTAATGCCCCCTTGATAGACTATAACTTTCTTGTTAAGGTATAAATTCTTTACATCATTTGAATAACATTCTCTGTTGAATAAGTCAGATTTTGGAAAATTTGGGATTAAAAACGTTGGTTTAATTTTTTTATATCGTTTGACAAGCGGAGGTACAACAGTAATTATTGTTGAAGTATTTAGAAGTCCTAATCTGATAATTAAAGAGATTATCCATTCAAATCCGAGTTTAGTGATCACCTTTCCGTTTGGTCTTATTTTAGTGCTAATTAGTGAAGGATAATCCTCATGACAGTCCCATATTATTTTTCTACCCGTTAATAATTTCAAAACAACTGAATAAAGTAAAGGATCTAGTTCATGACAATGAAATAAGTCATAATTACCTTTTAAGGCACAATTTAAAATCTTGAGTGCAGTTACACCAGGTATATCTGATTTAGATATACAGTGAACTACCAATCCATCAATTTCTTTTATGCTATTATTTGAGTGAGGAGTTATAATGTGAATATCATATCCTGCATTATGAAGTGTAATTGCTTCTTTCCAAACACGTTGATCAAAGGGCTTAAAAAAATCCCTGTCGCAAATCATAGCAATTTTTGGCACACTACCCTATGGCGGCAGTTCTAAAACCTGTTCACCACTATGACTTTGTGAGAGTATTGATGGTAGCCCCTTCTGTGAGGGTTCCAGACACTTTAGGACAGACCCTACATCAATTGGCTCTTGCAAATGGTCTTGCTAAAAAAGGTATAGAAGTTACCTTGTTATGCCGGTGTGATAAAGAGAAAATTGATATTTCTAATTTTAGTCCAAATTTAAATTTCATATCAATAGTAGATCCAGGAATACCTTTTGAAAGAATAATATTTACAAGACACGCTTATCAAAAAGTTAAATCTAAGATAAGTGAAGGTGATTTTGATATAGTACATGATAGAGGCTATATCTTTGCAGGTTCGGGTGTACAAGCTGCCTTTGAAACAGGAGTAAAATCTATCCTTCAAGTGGATGATAATTGGATGAGGTCTGAATTATCAGCAACTAAAGTAGCTAGACTTTGGCCATATAATAAATCTGCAATTCATTCATGTCGCCAGCAAATAGAATTAGCCGATGGAGGTTTTACTGTAAGTTCTATCCTTAGAGATCAAATATCTGAATGGAATTCAAAGGCTAAAGGATTTTCAGTTATACAAAATGGTTATGAAGATGACTTGTTTAATCTTAAAAGTAAATCTTTAGGAATTAAGGACAAATTAGGAATTGTAAATAAAATGGCAGTTTTTGTTGGTGCTCTAGGTCCATGGCATGGTACTGATGAATTAGTAGAAATTGCACAATCGAATCCTTCAATAGATGTAGTTGTAGCCGGTGGTGGTTATGGCCATAACTTGCCAAAATTGGATAATTTACACCATATTGGAAGACTTGAAAGACATGAGGTTCCAGGTTTATTATTAGAAGCTGATATTGGTTTGGCGCCTTATCCAAATATGGATTATGGTTTTTCACCATTAAAAATTTATGAATACATGGGTTGTAAATTACCAGTTATAGCTACACTATTACCCTCAGTTAAAGAAGCGACACAGGGGCATGCATTATTGGTAAGACCTGGTCAAATGGCTGATGCAATATCTAAAATATTGCCTAATAACAAGTTGTTAGAAGATATGGCAAATTCAGCCTACACTTTTGCAACCCAGCAAAGAACTTGGTCTCAAACTATAGAAAAAACAATTAAACTTTATGAGGATATTTTATGAGTTTTGTCCCGGGTCATGTAAGTTTAACATTTTCAATTTGGCCAGATAAGGATCCACTAGCCATGGGTTCGATAGGTATGGGTGTTGTTCTTCCTCAAGGTGTACATTGTGCTGTTGTTAAGGAAGAATCAGATAATGAAGAAAATATAGTAATTAGAAAAGGTAAAAAGATACAAGATCCCGTTACTTTGAGAGCTATTGAGCTACTTGGATTTAAAAATGAAAGTTTAACTATATATCTTAGACATGATTTGCCTTTAGGTTCTGGTTTTGGAATATCTGGAGCCTCAGCTTTAGCAGCATGTTTAGAGTTAGAGAAAGATTTAGAATTATGTGTTAAAGCAGCTCATCAAGCTGAAATAGAATTTCAAACAGGTTTGGGTGATGTTATAGCAATTTCTACATCAATTAAGAATCATACTTTTCCATCTATAGTTATTCGACATGAACCAGGTTATGGTGGTAGAACTACATTTCATCCAATTAAAGAAAATTTTTTAGTTTGTGTTTCAGGTTTGGGCAGAGATACTTCTGAAATAATATCAGATAAGGGATGGGTTGAAATTATAAATTCAGCAGCTTTAGGCATACAATTTGATGAAGTTTCTCTACGTTCAGCAATAAAGATAGGTCGTTTATTTACTGAAAAATCAGGTTTAATAAATAAAAATATATCGGAGATATTCGATAATACTCCAATAGGTTCAGTTTGTACAGTTGCTCATCTTGGTACTTCAATAATTGCAATTTCCGATGACTTACTAAAACTTAGTGAGTCACTAGAAAAGTTTGGAGAAATTAGAAAATATTAAGTTGCCGGATTTGCTATTTTCCCAGATATATTGGTTTTAGGTAAAAACTTTGTTAGATTCTTTAGAAGCCCATCCTTTCCAGGTCCAGCTACAAGTATATTGTCTAAGACATCTTTTAATGATGAAACAGGAATAATAGTAATCATATCTTTGTATTTTGATTCTATAAGAACATCTTGCATATTCATAGAAGGTATGAGGACTTTTGTCACTCCAGATTCAGCCGCAGCTTCAATCTTAGCCGTAACACCTCCAACAGGTAGAACTTGTCCTCTAACACTAAGCGATCCAGTTAATGCTACAGTTTGATCCACCTCTGCATTTTCTAAAGCAGATATTACTGCTGTTGCAATAGAGATTGATGCAGAATCACCTTCTACGCCTTCATAAGCTCCTACAAATTGAACATGAATATCATACTTGGATATGTCTTCTCCAGTATATTTTTTTATTAATGCAGATACATTTTCAACTGCCTCTTTTGCAATTTCACCTAGCTTTCCTGTTGCTATAATTTTACCTGAATTTTTAGATTGTGCAGGTGTAACTTCAGCTACAATTGGCATCATTATTCCTGCCATTTCTGACATTCCTGAGTTTGCACCCATCACAGCTAAACCGTTAACCATTCCAACTTCAGAACCTTCAATAGAATACATTTTGTAGTCTTTTCGACGTTCAACATATCTATCCGCAATTTGTTGTTCAAGAGGTTTTGCAATAGTTTTAGCTTTGATAACGTGTGTAGCCGTCACAGTTTCATCTCCAAGTTCTCTTGCAATATCTCCAGCCACTCTAACTAGACCTCCTAATTCCCTTAGTCTTAAACTTAGATGATTTTGTCTACCAGCTCTACGTTGAGCTTCATGTATTATTTCACCAACTGCTTCTTTAGCAAAGTGTCCTATTTTTTCATCTTTTGATACTTCTTGAGCAATAAATCTTACTAATTTTTCTCTATTTTCTTGTGAATCTGGGATGGTAGAATTCATGAATATTTCATATCCATAACCCCTGATTCTACTTCTAAGTGCAGGATGCATACCTTGGATAGCATCTAAGTTTCCAGCAGCTACTAAAACAAAATTGCAAGGCACAGGTTCAGTCTTAGTCATAGCACCTGCCGAACGTTCAGATTGCCCTGATATTGAGAATTCACCCTCCTGAATTGCAGTTAAAAGCGACTGCTGAGATTCTATCCTTAATAAATTAATTTCATCAATATACAATACACCTTTGTGAGACTTATGAATTGCACCTGCTTCAACACGGTCATGAGCTGGAGTTTCAAGTCCTCCAGATTGGAAAGGGTCATGTCTTACATCGCCTAAAAGTGCGCCAGCATGTGTTCCAGTTGCATCTATAAATGGAGCATTCATATTTTTTTCATGGAGTATCAATCCTTTTGGTACATTAGCATTATCATTACGTTGATTAGTATACCTCATAGCCATAAAAACAAAAGCAGCTGCAATCAAACTATAGAATACAATCATAGGATTGCTAAAACCAGTAGCAATAAACCAAAGAACTCCAAACATAATAATTAGACCGACAATCATCATTTGAGATTTAGCCTTCTTTTCTTTTTCAATCATTGCCTGAGCTTTTTGCACTTGAACGATTTCTTTACCTTTTCCAGCAGGAACAACACGAACTCTAGGTTCATTATTGTCTTCATGGTTATTGTAAACTAAGACATCTTGTAATTCTTCTTTAGGCAAAAGTTCAGAAATTGAACGTGCGAGCATAGATTTCCCAGTTCCGGGATCTCCAATGAGCATTACATGTCTTCTTTGTTCAGCTGCTTTTCTTACAATTTCAACACCATGTTTTTGACCAATTACTTGATCAATTAGCATTTTAGGAACTGCAATATCCTCTGTAGACTCCATATCTAAGTCTTTTACCCATTCCCGTGGGTCTTGCAAAATCTCACTTTTTTTAGCCATTAGATATTTAGAATCAATGCCTATCAATATATAAGTTTCGAATAATCACAATTCAATATTTGGCAGACTTTCATCTTCTTCTTCAATTTGTGGTATTTCACTTAGAATAAATTTAGTTCCATAATGTAATATTCCACTTTCGCTATCCTCACCTAATTTTCTAAATACAGCTTTTACTTTCATACCTGGTTTGACAGTTTTAGGATCACAGTCAACAATTTGTGAGGTTATTCGCGGACCTTCATCCAGTTCAATGATTGCCATACAGTACGGTCCAAACATTTCATATCCTGTTTGAGCTTGATGCACTACTGTTGAATTGATAACTTCTCCTGTACCTTTAAACTGATAATCCTTCATTGTTCCAATAGATTCACGTCCAATATCAGGGTCAAAAGTTCTTCTAGGAAAATGATATTTCTTAGTCAATTTACAATATGATCCAATAAGATTATATCTTGAATCTAATTCTCTCCAAAACCGAGGGACTGACATTATTCAGCCTCCAAAATGTGTACAACTGCGGTAGCAGCAGTACCTCCATGATTTTCCACCATTCCGATTTTTGCATTCTTTACCTGTCTATCTCCAGCTTCTCCACGAAGTTGTTGAACGATTTCTACTATTTGTGCAATTCCTGTAGCTCCAGGTGCATGTCCTCTAGCTTTCAATCCCCCACTCGTATTGACTGGTATTTTCCCTCCAATAGTTGTTTCACCATTTAATATTTTTTCTCCGGCTTTTCCCCTTTTGAATATACCTATCTCTTCTAGCGCAATAATTTCAGATATAGTAAAATTATCATGAATTTCGATTACATCTAAATCATTTGGTTTTTTGCCACAACTTTTGAATGCTCTTTTAGCAGCTATACGAATAGCTGGCATTCGGTTCAAATATTTACGATGGTGTAAACTTAAGGTATCTGAAGCTTGTCCTGATCCTATGATTTTAATTGCTTTTTTGGTATATTTAGAAGCTTTATCAGAGGCACAAAGAACTACAGCTGCAGCTCCATCACTATTTGGTGCACAATCTAGCATTCTTAGTGGACTAGATACAATTCCAGAGTTTGAAACAGCTTCAGTACTTACTTTGAACGGAAATTGCGCCATAGGGTTCATTGATGCGTGGTAATGGTTTTTTGATGAAACTGCAGACATTTCTTCTCTTGTGGTTCCATATTCATCAATGTGACTTTGCGCCATCATTGCATGCAATGATGCAAATGTAGCTCCTGCTTTAGATTCCCATTGTTCATCAGACCCCATACTAACAGTATAAGATGATTCAGAATCACTAACGTCAGTCATTTTCTCAGCGCCACCAACAACAGCAATATCGATGAATCCTCCTGCAATAGCCATGTATGCTTGTCTTAATGCTAAACCTCCAGAGGCTGAAGCAGCTTCAACTCTAGTTGCAGGTATATGGTTATCAGTTAAACCACAATAGTCAGCCATTAACGCACTTACATGTTCTTGTTGTAAAGTAGATCCTGCAGCCATATTTCCAATATACAAAGCATCAATATCTTTACTCTTAATTCCAGCATCACTGATTGCAGATAATCCAGTTTCAAGACCCAATTGACGAAGTGATTTATCCCACAGTTCACCGAATTTAGTTATTCCAATACCAATTATACTTACGTCTCTCATTTGGTTGCCCCCATGTTCAATTTACCCCGGAATTTAGCGTAAGTTGCATAGTTCACAATTTCCATTCTTGAAATCATATTTTCTACAGTTTCAGTTCGGTCGATATCCATAATTTTCTCAGTTACAGTAATGTCAAAACCATCACTTCCTGCTCCAGAACCATATGCAACTGCAAGTATTTTATCACCAGGTTTCGCTATGTCTAGTATTGCTGAAAGACCCAAAAATACGGCACCAGAATAAGTATTTCCTATTTTTGGAGTTAACAATCCAGTTTCAAATTGCTCTTTTGTAAAACCTAATGATTTAGCGGCCCTTATTGGGAATTTACCATTAGGTTGATGTGTTACGATATAATCATAATCTTCAGGTTTTGTGCCTGCTTTTTCCATAATCATCATTCCACAATTCATTACATGTTTGAAAAACGCAGGTTTACCTGTGAATCTTCCCCCATGTCTTGGATATTTTTGTCCTTCTCTTCTCCAAAAATCTGGTGTGTCTGTAGTATAAGAGGTAGTATGATTAATATTGGCGATTACATTTTCTCTTCCTATTATAAGTGCTCCACCACCTGCGGATGCACTGTATTCAAGGGCATCACCTGGTGCACCTTGTGAGGTATCTACACCTATAGCAATTCCATTTTTAATTTGCTTATGTCCAACCATTCCTAAACAGGTTTGAATAGCAGCAGTACCTGCTTTACAAGCAAATTCAAAATCTGCAGCAGTCAAATTAGGAGTGGCATTAATTGCTTCAGCAACAATTGTAGAAGTTGGTTTTACAGCATAAGGATGAGATTCTGAACCTGTGTATACAGCTTCAATATCATCTCCTGTAATTTTTGCACGATTCATTGCTTGTCGTGTAGCTTCTACTGCGATTGTTATTACATCTTCATCTGGGCCAGGTACTGATTTAGAATATACATTTAGGTTCTTAGCCCAAGCACTTCCATCTGCACCCCATACTGAAGCAATTTCTCCGGTTTCAATTTTGTATCCGGGTACATATGCTCCATAGCTTACGATTCCATTCATTTTTTCACCTTATTTTAAATACCTCAAATTTCCAATAATTTCTTTTTCCGAAAGTTCAGTTTTAACAAGAACAACTCTTTCCATATCTGCTAGTTTCGGCGCTAACAGATCAACTGCTTTTGGTTTAATATAAACAACCATTCTTGGTTTAACTGGATGAGCTCTTACTGCAATCATTGGAGAGCGACCGTAATGCACTCCTGAAAAAAACACAGCTCTTTCATTTGACCACCCATACATTTCTCCAAATGCATTAAATGTAGTAATAGCCTTCAGTGAATCAACCATCGTGTATCCATATATTGGTCTTTCAGTAAGTTCCTTGTTTCCAGCTAATACTTCACCTTCAATAGTTTCTAACATTTTATTAATGGTGACTCCACTTGTAAACTCTTTGATATCTACAATAGCTTCATTGGTTCTTCTACCTACCATACTATTGGCAACTTTACTTCCGTGAGATGAATCATAATCAACCATGGCTTCAACAAATTTCCTAACAGTACCTATTCCTGGTGATGCACGTCTTCCCTTTTCAAAATCACAAACAACAGAAGGTTTAACTTCCAAAAGGTTGGCTAATTCTTTCTGAGACAGATTAAAAATTTCTCTCCATTTTCTCAAAGTATCTCCAGGTTTCTCAGAAACTACTATCTCGCCCGCCATACGCCGCGTAAGTTGTTTGTGCACATTATTTCATTTAGAAGACAGTATTTAATTATATATGTATTAAAGTTCGTCAATTGCCTTATTTTATAGAAATGTTAGTATTATATAGATGTGATTTTGTTGAAAATAGTGGATATAAACAGTTGGGTCCCTAAAAAAATTTTCTTAACTAAGGGAGCTGGACAACACAGAGAAAAATTAGCATCGTTTGAGTTAGCTCTAAGAGAAGCTGGTATTGCTTCTTTAAATTTGATTACGGTTTCCAGTATTTTACCTCCTAAATGTGAATTTATTGATCGAGAGACTGGTGTTAAACTCCTCTCACATGGGCAAGTCGTACCTATTGTTTTAGCTCGCTCTGAAAGTAATAAATCTTCTGAATTAGTTAGTTCAGGCGTGGGTGTGGCAGTACCTAAAGATAGGGCTGATTATGGGTATCTTTCTGAGCATCATGGTGTGAATTTAACAGATGAACAGATGGAAGAATATGTTGAAGATTTGGCAGCTGAAATGCTCGCAACTACTTACGGTCTTAAATTTGATCCTGATGCTTCTTGGGATGAAAAGAGAGAGATTTGGAAAATAGACGATAGGATTGTTAATACACGTTCAGTAATTCAGACTGCAACGGTTAGTCCTGATGGATTGTGGACAACTACAGTTGCAGCAGCAGTACTCATACTGTAATTTACTGACCAAATATCTTATAATATACGTAATACTTGGTATTATTCATACCAATGCGTGAAACTACCCCACTCTGGACATTTCAAGGAGGTGCATCGCCTTCATCTTTGTCAATGAGTTTAGATGGTAAATTTGCAGGAGTAGGTCACAAAAATGGTTTGACTTTTCTTAATGAGAGTGGACGGCCAGTTTGGAATAACAAAAAGATACGAAGAGTTAGAGATATTTCAGTATCGACACGTACAGGTTTGATGTCAATAGCTAGCGATCAAAAAGTTCTCTATTTAATTGATAAAGGGGGAAAAATCCGTTGGCATAGAGAATTACAAAGTAAAGCAGTCGCAACAAGTATTAGTTCAAGAGGAACAACAATTGCAGTTGGTACTGATGAAGGACGTTTGATTGTTTATGGCAGTAATGGTAAAGTAAAATGGGAAAAGCATTTGAGTAATTCTGATTTTCCGGTAAATAGTGTTGATATTTCATCAGATGGTCAATTTATAGTAGCAGGTACTAATTATTCAAGAGTATATTTGTATAATATTAAAGGAGATGTTTTATGGACTAAAGAGACTTCCGGAGAAGTTCTTCAAACATGTATAAGTTCTAATGGAGATTATGTGGGTTATTTGACAAGTGATAATACATTCACATTTGGGGTTAAGAGTTCTCGTATTTTATGGGAAGAGACATTTTCGGTTCAACCTATTTGGATAGATATGACTCAAACTGCAGATTTTGTTTCTATAGGTGAAACTCCTTCTAAAGTTACATTATTTAACAAAAAAGGTCGGAAAGTTTGGGGTTTTAAATCTAGACAATCGACTAAAGGAGTTATGGCTAGTGGAGGTGGTTATCTATTTTTAGGTGGTATTGATGGTGTTTACAAATATACTTTAGAGCCTTATCTTCAAAGATTAATGAAGTATGCACATAATAGAATTGAAAAAGCTGTATCAGATAATTTAGATACGACAACCGCTAAGAAATTATTTCAAACTGCTCAATCAGATTTTAAGAAAAAAAATCATCTCAGCTTTTTAGTTAATATTCAGCAGGCCTCACGTTCGGCACGTGAAGCACGCATTATTGAAAGTGATATCACTCCGAATGAGAGACGATTGGAACGAAATGAGATGGAAAAAAATCAGGCAAATATAACTAATGTAACTGAGAATAGTGAAGATGAAATGATATCAAAGTTAGTTCAATTAGCTGAAATGCATGAGAATGGAATTTTAAGTGAAGAAGAATTTTTGATGGCAAAATCTAAACTTTTAAGACTTTAACTTAAACTTAATATAATCTATGCAATAATGTCTGGCTTATGTCCGTAATGACAACATCTGAATATTTGATTCAAAATGCAGAAAAATACTCTCATAGTCCTGCATTATCTTCTAAAGACAAATCTGGAGAATGGATGCACACAACCTGGTCTGAGTTTCATAATGAAACAATGGCCTTATCGAAGGCACTTGTAGCTGCAGGTTTTCAGAAGGGCGATAATTTAAGCATATATTCTTACAATCGTAAAGAATGGTATTTGGCCTATGCAGCAGCTAATTTTTGTAACGGTGCAGGAGTTGGAGTTTACCATACATGTTCATCGAATGAAGTTGAATGGGTAGTTGGTAATTCAGATTCAAAGGTTGTATTTGTTGGACATAATCCAATGGATGGAGGTGACACTTCAAAGATGTGTTCACATAGACTTCATGCAGCTTTATCTAAACTTGAAAAAGTAGAAATTGTAGTGGTGATGGATGGTGTAGATATGCCCGATCATCCTAAGGCAATATCATGGTCAGATTTTTTATCAAAAGGTAAGGATATTGAAGAGTCACAAATCCATGATCGCATAGCAGGTATTAGTCAAGATGATACTGCAACTTTAATTTATACTTCTGGAACAACAGGAAACCCTAAAGGTGTAGAGTTAACTTATGATAATTTTGAATATGAAATAACCAAGGTTCTTGAGATACAAAGTTATAATCAAGGAGAAAAATACGTTTCTTGGTTACCTTGTGCTCACGTCTTTGGGCAACTAGTAGATAATCATGCTTGGATTAGAGAGGCAATGCATATGCATGTAGTAGATAATCCATTGCATGCGATTGATTATTGTAAAGAAGTTCAGCCTCATTTATTTATTGGAGTTCCAAGAATATATGAGAAAGTTTATTCCAATTTGGTTGCAGGTTTGGGAGGGAAAGTAAAACTTCTAGGCATACCTATTCTTGGCAGTATAATCAAAAAGAAGGCAAAGGCAAAGATTGGTATGTCAAATTGTGTTTATGCAATTACTGGTGCAGCTCCAATAAATCCAGATATTTTAGAATTATTTCACAAGTTAGGTATTCCATTGTTTGAAGGATATGGAATGACAGAAACTTCAGCAGGTGCAACGATTGGTCATAAGAATGCAAATAAGTTTGGTTCTGTTGGGAAAACTTTTGCAGGTGAGATTCGTATAGATAATCCTAATGAAAAGGGCGATGGAGAGATTCAATTCCGAGGCCGCCACGTCATGAAAGGTTACTACAACAATCCTGAAGCCACAGCTGAAACAATGGATGGTGAATGGTTGAAATCTGGAGATTTAGGTAGAGTAGATTCAGATGGATTTGTTTATGTCACTGGCCGTTTAAAAGAAATATATGTTAGTTCAGCTGGAAAAAATATAGCTCCTCTTGTTATTGAAGAGACTATGAAATCGATTCCTTTAGTTTCACAATGTATGCTTGTAGGGGATAATAAAAATTATTGTACAGCACTTCTTACACTTGATGTTGGAGCTATTTTAAGAGATAAGCATGGTTTAGATGGAGCTACAGAGGTTCCTAAAGATCCGAATGAACAAATTGCCAAATTAGAAGAATTAGGAGCTAAATTATCAGACTACACAAATAATCCTACAATACATGCTGAATTAGATTCCGAAGTTCAAAAACTAAATCAGAAGTTTATGAACCCTGAACAAGTTAAAAAATTCACAATTCTTCCACGTGATTTAAATGTGGATGAAGGTGAACTTACGCCAACTCTTAAGATACGCAGAAAACAAATTAATAAGAATTGGGCTAAAGAAATAGAAGCAATGTATACTGATTGATGTTAAGATACACATTCGTAGCGATTAGTATTCTTTCAGCAACTAATTTTCTTCTTACTGAAGAATTCCTAGTTCAAGCATTATTGATAATTTGTTTAGTAGCAAGTCTGGGTATAGCTCTTATTTGGCCAGATCCATTACCTCCACCACCACCATCAGATTTATGGTCTGAAGCCCCAGAAAGCAGGGAACGTGATATGAAGTTGTGTTCTAATTGCGGTAAAGCTGTTGATCAGAAGTGGTCTATGTGTCCATACTGTTCTAAGAAAGTATGAGCAAATGGTTTTTTGCAATAGATAAAGGTGGAACTTTTACTGATATTATAGGGATTGATCCTAATAATAAGATTCATACTGCTAAAATTCTTTCACAATCCCCCTCATATACAGACTCTGTAGTTGAAGGAATTCGACAAGTTTTGGGCTTGGGTTCAGATGAAAAAATACCATTAGATAAAATAGAAAGAATACGAATAGGTACAACCATTGCGACAAATGCTTTACTTGAGAGGAAAGGAACCAATACAGCCTTACTTATCACCTCTGGCTTTAGAGATCTTCTTGAGATAGGCCATCAAGCAAGACCTTCATTATTTGATCTTTCTATAGTCAAACCGGATCAATTATATGCTTCTGTCAAAGAGGTTAGGGAAAGATTAGATTCTGATGGAAATATAATAATTGAAATTGATAAGTTAAAATTAGAAAAAGATCTTGAAAAATTATACAATACCGGATTAAGATCATTAGCAATTGTATTGATGCATTCTTGGAAGAATCCAGTTCATGAAATTATCTGTTTTGATATTGCCAAAAAAATTGGATTCACTAATGTTTCAGTCTCAAGTAAAATTATGCCATTAATAAATATAGTAAGCAGAGGACAAACCACAGTTGTAGATTCATATATCTATCCTGTTCTTGATGACTATATTTCATCATTGAAGAGTGAATTAGGGGAGATTCCTCTAGAATTTATGCAAAGTTCAGGTGGTTTAACAGACTCAAATTCTTTAACAGGTAAAGATTCAGTTTTGTCAGGTCCTGCAGGAGGAGTTATAGGAAGTGCAATAGTCGGTGAAACAAATGGAGTTTCTTCTATAATTGGCTTTGATATGGGTGGTACGTCAACTGATGTTTCTAGGTATAATGGGTCATTTTCTAAATCATCAGAAATAGAAGCTGCAGGTATAAAATTCCAAACATCTAGTTTGGATATAGAAACAGTAGCGGCAGGAGGAGGATCATTGCTATTATTTGATGGACAAAGATTACAGGTCGGTCCTGAGTCAGCAGGGGCAATTCCAGGTCCAGTTTGCTATGGCCTGGGGGGCAAGTTAACTGTGACTGATGCAAATCTCATTTTGGGAAGAATAAATCCTGATTTTTTCCCTCAAGTTTTTGGATTTAATAGAAATGAAAGTTTAGATATTACAAAAACACGTTTAGCTTTCGAAGAGTTAAGAGACACAGTTAATTCTAGAACTAATACTTCTTTTTCAGTTGAAGAATTAGCATTAGGATTTATCAATATAGCAAATGAAAAAATGTCTAGTGCTATCAAAAAAGTTTCAGTTTCAAGAGGATATGATGTTAGAAATCATTCTTTAGTATGTTTTGGAGGGGCAGCTCCACAGCATTGTTGTGGAATAGCAAGAACTTTAGGCATTAAGGAAGTAATAATTCATCCACTTTCAAGTTTACTTTCAGCCTATGGTATTGCAAATGCTGAGCAATTTAGGTATGGTGTAAAGTCAGTAATTGTAGAATATACAAAAAAATCATACTTAGAGTGTATTTCAGAGTTGGAGTTACTAGAATTACCATTAATTGATGAAATTATTGACTTTGGAATCTCAATGGATAATATCTCTAGAGAGAAATTCTTAGATTTAAGAGTTAAAGGCACGGACAAATATCTAACAATTCCTTTTGCAGATTATGAAGTTATGATTGAAGAATTCAGTTTAAGACACAAAGAATTATTTGGTTTTTCTCCTCCGAATAAACTGGAAATTGTTAATCTCCGTACTGAAGTTAATGGTCAAAGATCAAAAATCACAGATATTCCTAATGTCAATATAGATAAATTCCCAATTCCTCTTTCACAAACTGAAGTATTCTTTGATAATAAATTAGTTAAGACCAAAATTTATGCAAGAGAAGATTTACCAACTGATATTGATATACACGGGCCACTTATTGTAACTGATTTAATTTCAAACATAGTTATTGAACCAGGATTTAAATTAAATGTAAATAAAAAAGGTCATATTCACGTACATCAAATAACAGATAAAAATTTTGAGATATCACCCGAAAGAGATGCAATATCTCTTGAAATTTTTAATAATCTATTCATGGGAATTGCCGAAGAGATGGGTTTTACTTTACAAAATACGGCACATTCAGTCAATATTAAAGAAAGACTTGATTTTTCATGTGCATTATTTGATGAAGAGGGCAACTTAGTTGCAAATGCACCACATGTGCCAGTTCATTTAGGGGCAATGAGTGAATCTGTAAAATCTATAATTAATTCTAATAAGAATAAAATGAAGGATGGCGATTGTTATCTTATTAATAACCCTCACAAAGGAGGTTCTCATCTTCCTGATCTTACTGTTATTTCACCTGTATTTTCAAATCAAGAACAACCTATTTTTTATGTTGCTAGTAGAGGTCATCATGCCGATATAGGCGGTATAACACCAGGCTCAATTCCTCCTTTTTCAAAATCAATTTATGAGGAAGGAATAATTATAGATAATTTCTTAATATTAGAGAAAGGTGAATTAAGAGAAAAAGAATTTGTAGAATTATTAACTACTTCCGATTATCCTGCTAGGAATATAGAGGAAAGAAAACATGATATTAATGCACAAATTGCAGCAGTTACCAAAGGTATTCAAGAAATTGAAGCATTAATGTCTAAGTATGGTTTTCAAACAGTTAAATCATATATGAAACATATCCGAATGAATTCTGCAGAAGCAATGAGCGATGCTTTAGAGAAATATTTAGATGAAAATGGAAATAAAGAGAATAGTTTTAGTGATTATTTAGATGATGGTTCACGTATTTCAGTTAAAATAAATATTGTAAAAAAGGAAGATAAATCTCCACCTTTCCATGCGATAGTTGATTTTAGTGGTACTAGTTCACAAATACCTAATAATCTCAATGCACCTATTGCAGTCACAAAAGCTGCAGTATTGTATGTTTTTAGATTATTAATAAACAAAGATATTCCTTTGAATTCAGGATGTTTGGATCAAATAGAAATAATAATTCCTGATGGTTCACTTTTGAATCCAAGTAATGAAGCTGCAGTAGTTGGAGGTAATGTTGAAACTTCCCAAAGAATTACTGATGTATTATTGGGTGCTCTAGGTATTGCAGCAGCATCACAAGGTACAATGAACAATTTTGTTTTTGGCTCTGAAGATGGTTCCGGAAAGCAATATTATGAAACAATAGCAGGAGGTTCGGGAGCTACAAAAGATAGTCATGGAGCTTCTGCAGTTCAAGTTCATATGACTAATACACGTTCAACAGACCCTGAAGTTCTTGAACATAGATTTAAAGAGATTAGACTTGAAAAATTTGAAATCCGCAAGAATTCAGGAGGTAATGGAGAATTTAAGGGAGGTGAGGGAGTTATACGTGAAATAATTTTTTTAGAACCTAGAAAAGTTTCTATCCTTTCTGAAAGGCGAGTAATGGCACCTTATGGGCTTAATGGAGGGCATGATGGTTTGCATGGGTCTAATTTCATTAGAGAGATCTCAGGTGTAGAAAAAGATATAGGAGGTAAAGTTGAAAGGGTTGTCAAATCAGGTGAAACGGTAATTATCAAAACACCAGGTGGCGGTGGTTTTGGCTCAAATATCTGACCTCAAAACTTTTATGATAACCATTACATAGCTAATCGTGGAAAGATTTCGTGTATTAACAATAGTCGCAATTTTGCTTTTTTCATCTCTTCCAGTTTCTGGCCTTAATTCTCCAGATTCGGAGCTTACAGAATTATCAATAATTCCTGAAGTTAAAGAAAATTATTGGGAAGAATTGCCGTGGTGGGAAACAACTTCTAGAGATTTAAATAGAAATAATATTGTTGATTGGTTAGAACAAATAGAGGATGAATACAAAATAGGAGTTATGTATGATCATCAACCAACAGATGAAGATATTTTTTTATTATCTGAAATAGGTGTTAGTGTAAAATATCATGTTTCTTTAGTAAATGGCCTATTATTAGGTTCTGTAAGTGCTGAATTATTTGAAGTAATAAGTGAATATCCTGGCGTATTAATGATTGAACCTTATGGTAAAGTTGTCTTTTATGGTGATGTTCAAACACCAGCCATAAAAGCTAGTAATTCTTCGGTTTATCCAGTAGGTGCTTGGGATTTAGGATATACTGGTAAGGGAGTTAATGTTGCAATTGTAGATACAGGTATTGATGATGAGCATCCAGGTTTAGCAGGTAAAGCAGTAGCTGGATATGATGCAGTTTGTACAGATGATCCATTTTGTATGGCCTCTCTTCAGCAGGATGATGGTTCTTTTGATCCGGATGATCAAAATCAGCACGGCACAGCATGTGCAGGTATGGCAACCAGCAACGGAATTTTACCTAGCGGAGAGTCTTCTAATTTTACAGGTGCAGCACCTGATGCTAATTTGGTAGATGTAAGAATAGGAACTGCGTTTGGTGCAGGTCCTTTTGAGAATTATATTGTCGAGCAAGAATTTTACGAATCGGCGATGGATGGTCTTAATTGGGTTATTGACAACAAAGATACTGCATGGGTAAGTGCAGACAATGATAGTTATGGAATAGATATAATTTCATTATCTTGGGGCATAACTTCCCATGAAACTGGTGGTTCAGATGGTTCAGATATGTTTTCTCAAGTTTTAGATGAAGCTACGCTAGCTGGCATTGTCGTTTCAGTAGCTGCAGGAAATTCAGGTTCAGATAATGACGGCCTTTCAGGCATGGGAGCGTCCAGTCTTTCGATAACTGTTGGCGCTCTAGATGACAAAAACACTATAGAAAGAGAAGATGATGGTATTGCTTCCTATTCTAGCCGTGGACCACGTAAAGATAATAATGACGGTAATCCCTACGATGAAATGAAACCTGATGTTTCAGCACCAGGTACTAATATTGTTCAAGCCGAGGCATGTCATGCTAGTGGAGGGGGTTGCTACAACAGAATTCCAGGTCAAGATGCATCAGGCAATGGCTACAGTGGAAGAGGTAGTGGAACCTCATATGCAACACCTTCCGTTTCAGGAGTTATAGCTCTAATGATAGAAGCTAATCCTGATTTAGATCCTTTGGCTATTAGAGAAATACTTCGCCTTACTTCTGAAAGAAGAGAGAATCTTACTTCATCAGATGGAGAGGGTGTTGAGGAAGGCCCATGGGCTACTTATCCTGATTTAGATCCATATTGGAATCGTCATTTTGGTTGGGGAATGGTTGATGCACATGCAGCAGTTGAATCTGCTCTTTTGAATACAGATACAGATAATATTAATACTGATTTACAAACTTATATAATTAGTACAGAAATTGGCACTAATATTAATGCGATTACAGGCCATTCTTGGTCGCGAAGTGGTTCAGTAGATAAAATAGAATATAGCGTGGATGGAGGATCATGGAGGGAAGCCCAATATTCTCCTGGTTCTAATGCTTCAATTTATATTGACTGGATAATTAATTTGGATTCAGATAATTTGTATTTTACAGGAGATCATATTTTACTCGTTAGATCAGTTGATTCAAATGGAATGCATTCAATATCGGCACATTCAGAATTTTATGCATATGGAGAATCTCCTGGATCTTCTACAGAGAATATTTTAGCAATGCTATCATATTCATTATTAGCAATTCTTGTTGTAGCTACAGCCGTGTATTATCGAAAGAAGATTATTGCATAAGTCTTAAATCAATACGTAAGAGTGTAATCACGTGCGGTTCAGTCTATTGATGAAAGTTGGTGTTGTTTTGGTATTAGTAGGATTTCTTGGTTTAACCTTAATATTTCCCAAATTTATGGCAATAGATGGACAAACTTTTGTTGAACAAATAGACTCATCAACTGGCATAGATAAATTCGATGATTATGAGGTTGGTGACAATGTTATGATAGTTGATAAGATTGCTAGGATGGAAGATGATAATGGCAATACTAAAATATGGTTAGAGTCGATAGGTAAAGCTGAAAATGACATACCTTTTATTTTCAAATCTAATATAATGGGTGATTTTGGAATTGGTAGTAGTGTAATAATATCGTTTGAAGTTGTTAAAGATTCAGATGGGCACGATACTCCTGATGGATATCAAAATAGTCCACCAGGTCTAAGTCCGGATGCTATTAATGGCCGATTATCAACAGGCAATGAATATATTTTTGTTAGCCTTATG
>JBJLBX010000039.1:0-17720 GCA_045567955.1 Candidatus Poseidoniales archaeon
TACCACCAAATTCCTGAAGATGCCATAATGAAAGGAATAACCCAGTCACCGGTCAACGACAGATACATTGCCAGATGTACCAATAGTAGAATACCGCCTCCAAGATATCCATAAGCAAAAGCTCTATTGGAAATATCATCCATCTCATCTTCTTTACCTAAGTGTGGCAAAAGCGAATTGTAAAAGACACCGGCACCATTCAAACCAATATTTGCTAAAAGGAACATCACCATTAGCCAAATCCAAGAAGCATCCCCGAAAAATGGTGCAAATGCTAAAAGAAAAGTAGCTCCAGCTCCAACATAAGTCATAATTTTCAGCCATTTAATCTTAATCAAACGTCGATCTGCTATAACTCCAAAAGGAGGACTAACTACTGCAACAATTAGTGTAGCTATAGCCACAGATAGAGACCATACTGCATCACCAGTCATAGTTATTGATCCTAAAGATGTAGTTAGGCCCTGAGACTCAAGAAACAAATACGCAAACCAACCAGGAAGTACGGCAACAGTAACACTTGTTTCAAAAGCTGATTTACCCCAATCATAGAACCCATATCCACTAATTGCTTTCTCTTTTTCATCTGGAAGATCTTGTAATTTGGAACCTAAACTAAATAATTTAGAAATTGGGTCTGCCATAATTATTCATAAAACCCCGGTTTAAATATAGATTACCTGTATGTTTCTATAATAAAAACAACAATTATTTATTCCATTCTAAGGCTTTATTTAGGAAATTTTCAAATATTTCTGAACCATACTCAGTATGTTCAACTTCTGGATGATATTGAACTCCTGCATAAGGTAATGTTTCATGCTGAATAACCTGAACTTGACATGCATCTGATGAAGCCAATAACCTAAATCCTTCGGGTATTTCATGAACTTCATCATTATGTGATTCCCACACATTAAATTCTTTAGGGAAATTAGCCAAAATCCATCCCTCTTCAATTAAAGTTAAAAGTGAAGAACCAAATTCGGGTATCTCTGCAGGACCTGCTTTTCCACCAAAATGGTTTGCCATATACTGATGACCTACACAAATACCAAGTATTGGCCATTTTTGTGAATCTATATATTCTGAAGTCAAACCCAAAGCTTCAGATTCAGTTTCAATTCTTGGAGCTCCTCCAGAAAGTACAAGTGCCTTAAATCTTTCTAAATCAGCTATTGGAGTAACGTTAGATACTATTTCAGCACGACAACCCAAATAATTTAGTACTCTATACTCACGATGTGTCCACTGACCACCATTGTCAACGACTGCTACCGGGAAATTTGAGTATGACATGAATCTTAGTCTGGAAGTTGGTTGTTAAGTCTTTCTAACCTACTATCTCTATCAGAAGTAAACTTATCAATTGCCTCTAAGACCCAACGTGAACTCAAATGTGCCTCTTCAATTATTTGATCTAAAGTACCACCAGTTCTCCAATTATTATCCCAATCTGGAGAAACTGAATATTCTGAAACTATACGATTCGAAATCCAATTATTCATTATTCTAAGACCTGTATTCGTAACAATCATAGAATCGGCCCATTCTTTTTCTGAAATAATTGAGTTCTTGTAAGATTGATCTTGACGCTGAAATAGTTCCCATGAAATTGCGGAGACTATTTTTACATTATACTTTGAGCCTATTTGATCTAAAATTGAAACTATTGTATTAGTGGAACTAGTGCCCCTAACAATTATTACTCCTTCATGAGGTCTCTCATCATAATCTCTAATCAAATAAGCACCCTTTGAAGCATCAAAATGACTTGCAATGCCTAACTCTTTTCTATTGGGAATATTAATTGCAGGTCTTGTCAAATGTAATGCCACAATAGGAACATCAGTAGAAAGTGCAGCTGCAAGAGCTGGAGCCACATCATTATGTTCCCAAGGATGTAAATTGATTATATGCCCGTCTGGAAATAATTGCGTAACTCCTGGTGCAAAGATACCAAAGTGTGTTCGACTATCCTCAGCAGTTTCAGGTCCTGAATGTCCTGCAACCCACAGCAATTTACCCACTTTCATTTGTGAATCTTGAGCTAATTGACTGAACAATCTAATAGCTCCGTACTTCAGGTAACTAAAAGAACCATAAGTACTAAATGATCCAATAAAACCATTATAATCATCTAAAGTATCTTCATTAAAATTTACAGTAGACAAACCGGCCATCATACCTGCATTAGCAAATTCAGTAATTCCCTGAGGCATTAATGGAGAATCTGGATTAGTATGCTTATCATACATTCCCAAATCATCTACTCCATCCCTACCCTTAGAAAATCCAGAAATATTTGTTGAGTCGGCTAAATCTGCAGACATCGCAACAAAAAGAGGCCTTCCATGATTTTTTCTACTATGCGAATTAAGCCAAGAAGCTACTTTAGAAAATCCAACACGATTTGGAGCTTTAGTACCTGCTTCAGCAAATAAATCACTTGGATAATTATGGAAATCAAAGAGAGCATCATCCTTTAATGGATTCGAATTAGTAATTTTAGACTCACTAATGTTAGTAGGTACTGAATCGCCCAATTCAACAAGCCTATTTGCTAAATAATCAACTAACTCTTGATTATTGTTAAGTACAGAAATTACGGATTCAAAATATGACGCTGCTTGTTTGACCTGTTCGTCACGCAATAATGCTGCATCTTCACCAAAATTGTCAAATGAAATATTATACTTTTGCGAAAAATCTTCTTTTGTCTTCCAAAATAATTCAGAATTACGCTTGTGAGGTGCACCATGTGATTTTTCATCAAACTTATGATATCCTCGCCCCTTTCGAGACTTTGCGAACACCATCTTAGGAATGTCTGATTTAGAATTTGTAACTAATAAATCATAATAAGCTTCGGTAAATGAAGCCCAATCTTCACAATCATCAGTACCTTCTACATGCCATCCACTTGTTTCAAATAACTCTTGAGGAGTTGATTTAACTATATTACTAAACGGCCGACTATCAATTCCATAATCATTCCAATCAATGTAGTATACTATATTACCAAGACCAAGGCCCCATGATGAATTAAGTGTTTCATGAGTTACACCTGTACTTAGTCCACCTTCACCTTCAAAAGCGAATACTTTGACCTCTTCAGTACCGGCCAATTTGTGAGCTAAAGCTGCACCTGCTGCTGCAGGAGAACCATGTCCACTTGGTCCTGTATTGAATTTGAAAAAAAGTGTCTTTCCTTCCATTTCTGCATGGCCAGGTAATCCTTTATTTTGGCGAAGTGTCAATAAATCTTCCCAGATTAGCTGAAACTCTTCTCCATTTTTAACCAAATACTTGGAATCTTTAGTTTGTTTATACTTTATTCTTAAGGACTCATTTAAAATTGCTAATGTGGCATATACCATAGGATTATCATGCCCAGCAACCAAAACAAATCTATCTGCAAAACGTTTAGTCGGATCTCTAATATCCCATCTCATTGCTCCTGATAAAAGAGTAATAAGCATCCCATGAACTTTCGAACGTGATCCTCCTGGATGTCCACTTTGACTTAAATTAAGAGTAATATCAATACACTGATCAATTAAATCCTTTGTAATTTCCCAGTGCTTGTAACTATTTTTTAGTATTGATGGAGATTCCATACAAGAGAATACAGATGTATGTGTTTTTGAAGTTTCGTCTTAAAAAAATTAATCTTCAACTTGACGAGCTAAATAACCACGAGAGAATAATGTCTGCAATACAGCCCATATCATGAAAAATACAAGAATTGACAAAGCTTGCCCATATATTGTATTAAATTCTATAGAATTGCTAAAACTGTAAGGAAGAATATCTCCCAAGAAATCGTGAAATAGGAAGGCCACAGAAGTCAAAGCTATAGTTAAAGCCAAAGTTAGGGTTAAAGTAGTTAAAAACCAATTCAAAACTGTTTCAAATTCTTTAGAGAAATACATAACGCGAGCAAGACGACTATAGCGTGTATGCCCATAACTTAATTCTAAATATAAAATAAAAGAAAAGACAAAGCCAAGTATTGGATAAATTTGATCATTTGTATTGCCTTCTAGGCCAATAGGCATTACGATAACTAAGAAAGCAGAAATAACCTGATTTCCAATGGAATTCTTCCAAATTCCAGTTATACCTATAGTTATAGGTATGCCAATCCAAAACCATAAAAATAATTGCTGAGTTATGTAATAAGGAAATGAATCATATCCACTGAATGAAGCTACAAATATTAAAATTATAGAAACTAAAATAAATAAAGTAGAATAGTCATACATTTTTTTATTCATACTTAAGAAAATATAAGAAGTCCCAACGAAAAGACCTAACAACATCCCTGCAACAACTGAATTGTTGAGTTCACTAAGAACCTCCTTCTGATAAAGGCCTTCAACCATTGTATCTATCGCCTTAAAAAATAATGAATCTTCAATTGGATTAATTACATATGCAAGACCTAAACAGGACATCAAGGCAAATGTAGCTATAGCTTGCATAAATGACAAGCTTGTATTTGTTCTCATTATCTAATCACCTCTGCAAGGGATGTTGACAATACTGTATCGGGATCCCAACGCATAGCTCTTGCACCAAGTGAACGAGCTTCTGTAATCTTATTATCTAATGAAGCTGAGGCCGTGAAGTAAACTGTTGGAGATATTATTCTAGAATCTCTATCATAATTCAAAGTATCTGGTGCAATTATTGTAAGTTTAAAACCCCTAGCTGTAATTTCTCTGAGAGCCTCAGTACTAGTAGGATCATTCTCAAGTGTAGAGACAACCATTACTGGTGAGCGTGGCGTAAAATTACGTAAGTCTCCAAGAATTGTATGTAAGCCTAAAGAACCTTTAGCTTTTATTTCAGCTAGAGCAGTCAATATACCATACAAATGTCTTTCTCCAGTATCGGGACTTATTACTTTTACAGTTTCTCCATATATTGTCAAACCAACACGATTACGAGATCTCAAAAAATAGCTTACCAAAGAAGCTATAGCTCGACAAGAATAGTTTAATGGATTCTGTAACACAGTACCGGTTCCAGTAATTTCACGAGCATCTAAAACAAGCATTATATCGGAAATATCTTCTCTTTCAAACTGATTAACCATTAACTTACGTGTTTTTCCAAAAACTCTCCAATTGATATTCTTGAAGTCATCGCCTGGTGCATATTCTCTTATTCCATAAAATTCACCACTTGTCCCTATCCTTCTAATTGGCATTGCACCTTGATACATTTTAGGGAAATCTGTTGAAAGATCTACTCCATCAATCTGTTCCATTTGTGGTAAAACTACCAAACTTGACTTCGATTCAATTTCAGCCTCATAATAAAACAAAAATGAAGGATTATAAATTCGAAGACTAGGATTACCAAGCCTGAACTGACCTCTTAATCTGCAATTAAGATGATACTTATTGATAACTAATTCGTCCTTTTGAAGTCTAATAATGGTATGATTTGAACCATTATCTACTTCAACTTCAGAAGGCAAATTATCATATACTTCTAAAAAACCTACAGAACGGCCTTTATTCTTTATAATTAAATCTATAGAAACGGGACTATTTTCAAATACTTGTTCTGCATCAAAACCTCGTGTTATTTTAACATCAATAGGTCTTGTATTTACCAAACTATGCACAGCCACAAATCCCAATATTGTAGTTCCCAAAAGAAATAACTGAAGATTATCAATAAACGGGGAGAAAAGAACTAATGTCGTTCCAAGACCAACGTAGACTACAGCCTTACGTGTCCACATTTTTTAGACTATTCCACTGTTACTGCCGGTACTTCAATCGTCATCAATAATTCAGACAATATTTCTTCAACCTTAACACCACGTATTCGTGCTTCTGGCTTTAGAATAACTCTATGACCAAGAACTGGCAGTACTGCTCTCTTAACGTCATCTGGAACCACGTAATCTCTGCCAGATAGAACGGCCAAAGCTCGTGATAATTTAAAAAGCCCTAGACTTCCACGAGGACTAGATCCAACAGCAACTCTATGGTCTCTACGCGTTGCTTGAACTAGTTCTACGATGTAACGCATTACTTCTTTCTTAACGTATACTTCCTCAATGGAATTATGCATTTCAACTACTTTTTTTGGTGTTGCTCTAGCTTTAACTTTAAATGAATCCTGCTTACGCTCTGAACGACCATGAAGAATACCTGTTTCAACATCTTCATCAGGGTACCCCACACTTAGCTTAATCAAGAAACGATCCATCTGAGCCTCAGGTAACGGGTATGTTCCCTCATATTCAATTGGATTTTGTGTAGCTAATACAATAAAAGGCCTATCTAATTTATGAGTTGTTCCTTCAATCGTTATTTGTTTTTCTTGCATAGCTTCTAACAATGCAGCCTGAGTCTTAGGTGGTGCACGATTAATTTCATCAGCTAATAAAATATTACAAAATATTGGTCCTTTTCTAAATGTAAATTTATTTTTTTCAGGATCGTAAAAATATGAACCGGTTATATCTGCTGGAAGAAGATCAGGAGTAAATTGAATCCTTTTGAATTCGCATCCTAAGGCATCTGCTAAAGTATTAGACATTAAAGTTTTTGCAAGACCTGGGAAATCTTCAAACAAAATATTTCCATTTGCTAAAACACCAGCCATTAGCATCTCAATAGTTGATTCTTTACCTAAAACTACACTAGATACTTCATCAGATATAGCCTTAGCAGACTTGTTCGTCTCAGTTATTGAGAAATCTTCTTTTGATTTAGTTTTTCCTTCGCTCAAATTACCACGCACTTAATTTTTTAGCAATACTTCTAAGGTCATCAGGCCTTATCTGTGTAGGTGCACCAAGAAGCATCTTAAAATCATCATCTAAGGGTATATTATAATTCCTAATTAACTCTGGAAGAATAGATAATCGTTCTTTTCTTGATTTTTCATCAAACTCAAAAATTTGATATTTTAACCTAATACGTTCTAAGAATACTTCCTGTAAAGCCAATATTCCATTATCAAGATTATGTCCATATGAACGGAAAGGGCGTGGACGTCTGATATCAAATATATGATACCAACGATTAGGTTCTGGTTGGCGTAAAGACAAAGCCATAGTAAGAATAATAACAGCTACCAATACGTTTAATCTAATTACTTGAAGAATTAGGGTATCTCCTGATAATAAAAAATAAAAACCTAAAGCAGCCTGAAACAAACTAGCTCCAAAAGAATCCTGTGTATGCCTAGATTCATCAAATAGAACAACACCTTCAGAACCAATGATAGATTCTACTAAATCTTTTAAGAATAATGAATTTTGAGTATTCTCATAATTCCACATTTGGTTTATTGGTAAACTAGAATCTGAAATGAAAACTGCAGATCCAAGAGGTTCATCTCTAGGACCCATGTCAAAACGCATGCCTAATGCAAAACCAGACATTGGTGCAGCTTCATCATCAGGTGTAATTGCACCATCATCATCTGAATCGATCCAAGAACTACCTGAAGTAGACATAATTGTCTGTCTACGAACTTCAAATCCAGAACTCCAAAAATTAACCGTGCCTGAATTCAACTCTTTAATTGCAACAGGTTCATTTAACAATAAACTATAGGATTTATCTTCACCATTAAAATCACGAATATATGCTGTAGTTTCAATTAGAGATACATTACCACGATAATTTTGATCCCAAAGTTTGTGCTCATTAACATATTCTATAGCAAATAATCCTGCAATAGTATTAGAGTAATCATAATCTCCAAATACTAGAATACTACCTCCCTTCTCCATAAATCTAACTAAAATCTCCAACTCTAGGTTAGTATAGGGAGACTCCGAACCTGCAACTATCAATAATGTCGAAGAAGGGTCCTCAATTTCATCTAAAACTGCAGGATTAGACAAAATTGCACTCACATTATATGAAGTAACATTCTGATCTTCTAGAGCCATTCTAAAATTAGAAATATCATTCCAATTGTCATCATAAGCAGAGAGTTGAGGATCTCTTTCAACAACAACTTGTAATAATGGAAATAATATTAATACACACAATATAATTGTAACAAATAAAAAAATTACACCTGAACGGCTAGATATGGGCATCTATTCCTCTTTCTTACTATAATCATCCAAACTTTGAATGACTGTTCGAAGTGAAGAAACTGCATTTAATCTATGATCATCATCTAAACTCTTTGTTGTGTAATCGGCTTCTTCATAGAGTAAAGTGAGTCTAGCTACCGAATCATGGTCAAGAGATAAGGCATCTTGTAAGGCTTGTTGGAATTCTCTTACAGTCTCAAAATGACGTCTCAAATATCCATAGCCGTTTAGAATTTTACACATCTCTTTGTAAGAATATACAATTGAATCTCGGTAATCCATATTAGCTTCTAAGGCCGAAGCTGTAGCTTCCAATATCCTCTGAATTTCTCTTAAATGTCTTTCACGGTACCATTTCCAACCTAAAATAACACCAGAAGCTCCAACTAAGGATGCTGCCATTACAATCCAAAAGGAATAGTTAGATTGTTCTACTGGAGGTCTATAAATTATAGTAGATTCTACTTCATTACCAATATAATTTTCACTACCTGTATAAGTCACCTTAACAACCATTGGAATGGTCATATTACCTGAGAAAATTGAATCAAAAGTAGCAGTTCCATTCAAATCAGTAATAATCATAAAAGTCATCCCTTCTGGTTCAAATTTGACTAACAATGATGCACCTGATACTGGAGTGCCATCATACATACTCAAAGTTATTTCTCCTGAATAAGACTGCTGATATTCCAGACTATGAGGTATGTCCAAAACTATTTGAGTTTCACCCATAATATGAATCTTAGATTCTGTGAAATTGCCTATGTAGTAATTATTACCTGCAAATGTAGCAGTCAAATTGTGATTACCTAATTCCAATCCAAATGGCAGTGGTAGAGGTATGCTAAATTTACCATTACTATCTGTAATTCCATCTATTGGAAAACCTGAATCTAATACTAATCTTATGCTTAGATTACTTATTGGACGATCTGCTTTATCATAAGCATATCCAGTGATAGGTACTGTAGTATCTAAAATACCCTCAGAATCATTCATTACTATTCTAGTATTATGGTAAACTTGTAACTGCCATGTAGATGAAGAGGCTCGATAAAATCCTTCAGATATATAATGAACTGAAATTGCATTTGGTCCAGCATCACTATCTGTTGGAACTTTGTACTCATAATAGAAATTGCCATCACCATCAGTCACTAAAGTATCCACAAATTGTCCATGGAAATAGAAATTTAGATTTGTACTCAATGGTTCATTCATATCATCAATTATTCTTCCATTAAAACTAAATGTTTCTCCAACAAGAACCTCAGCATCAGATTCAATACTAATACTCGTCAAAGCCATAATAGTTATAGTTTGTTGATGCGTTGTTGGTAAATAGTAACCATAGCCACTATAATCCCAATATGCAATATAATTGCCTAATTCATAATCAGAAGTAAGTGTCAAATTCTTTTCAATAAGTCCTGTAGAATCAACAATTAAGGGATATTTGATATTTCCAAATGTAACATTGACCATCTGACCTACCATTGGTTCACCCAAATCGTCAAACAAATATGAACTCAATATGAATTCTTGCAAACGTAAAACTTCTTCAGGTTCTGAAGTAAACGATGTTCTTGCAAGAATTTCAGAGGTAGAATCTGAATTAGAAGATAGATAGAAGTATGAACCTTCAAATCTTATTTCAACTACATGCTCACCAAGTTCAGTACCTTTATCAATAAGAATATCATAAGAGAACATACCGGACTCACCGGAAATTGTATTTCCTATATATTCACCATCAAAATAAATATCCAATTGATGATCTGGTAATCCAATACCTACCACATCACGAATGTACCCTGATACTAATGAACTTGAATTTCTAAATCCTCCGAGCCATTGAATTGTGAGTTCTGTTTCTCTCATCACTAATATTTCGGCACTATCTGAAGAACCACGAAGGAAATTCTGATCATCAACAACAACTGATAATGTATGATTATCTGCTAAAGTATTTTGAGGAAGAACAAAGGTACCTGAAAAATCCCCATTAATTGAAGTTACTGTAGTTCTTGTTATTCCATCCCATCTAACTGTAATATCTCTATCCAAGGGTACTCCTAAATCATTCTCTATAAATCCAGAGAAGGTCACATTATTACCTGCAATAACTACCTCTGAAAAATCACTAATAGAAATATTGGTGTGTCCCCATATTGTATAATTAGCAATAGAATTTGATGGACGATAATAACCTATACCTCCAAAATCAAGTTCGACGGGGATAATTCCTACAGGATGATCGTCATCTGAACAATCCCACTCATCATCACAAATAAAACTAAAAGAACCATTAGAGTCCCCTGATATTCGGTTAATATAATCTTCATTCCAGAATAAATTTACTTCAATTTCCTCAACCGGTTGTCCCCTATCATCAAATATTGTACCATTAAACCAGACAGGAGCTCCTCTCACGATTTCCATATCTGGAAGATTTATTATCGTTTCTGACCAAACTGTAAATTCAACTTCATGAGTAGCATTATCATGGAAAGGAGATGTTGTATTATCAAATATTACTTGAACTACTACTTTACCCAATAACTGAGCATTAGGAATTAAGTATTCTTTTGAATAAGAACCACCAAAATTAGTCGTTGAAGTTTCGTCTAAAGTATTATCTCCCCAAATAAATGAAAGTTCAAGACCTGCAATACCAAAAGAAGATTCATCCCGAGCAAAACCTTCTATTTCGACGGCAGTATCACGTAAAACCTGTTGCTCATCTATAGTTAAGAACACTTTTCTATGTAAATATACATCAACAGTTGCAGTATCTGCAAGATTATAATCTTTTTCTGAATACTTAACTTGAATATTCTGAAGACCAACATCTAAATATGTTGAATCTGGAATATATTCAAAACTAAAAGTTCCATCGGTTTGGAATGATTCTAAATATACATCATTAAAATAAAGCCCTAAAGTTCCTGGAAATAAAGTGCCATTATCAAATGATAAACTACCACTGATAAACATACTTTCACCAGCATAGAAATGTATATTATCTGATTCTAAAGATAAAATTGTTTGTTGGAAAATAACTGATGTTTGTGATTCTGAAGAACCTGAATGAAGGTCATTTCCAATAAATTCCGCAGACCAAGTCACATTACCTAATTCATGATCGGATGGAATATTATAGGTATAAACAAAATCCCCATCTGTTTCTGTAGTTACTGTTGCTATTGTAATGCCATCCCATACCAAATTGATACTCTGTTCTGCTAATGGTTGACCTAAATGATCCTGCAACTCACCCTCTAAAGTTACATTTTCACCTCTAGTTATTTTCAAAGAATCTAAATCTAAAATGATATTACTTGTGCCTAGAATTGTTAAATTAAGATTTACCCGCTCATCAGGTAATGTTGAACTTTCACTATTGAAAGAAACAATTACTGTGTAATTACCTGCTGCAAAATCTGTAGGAATTAAAGCTTCAGTAGTCCAATTAACATCAACGACATTAAACATGGCTAATTCTATTCCTGCAAGTTCAACGCTGATACTACCATTTGTCACTGCAACATCAGAAACAGTACCATTAACCCAGAATTTATTACCAATATATTCTCTAACTGGTTCAATTTCTGCAGTAAGATTTACAGTTGATTCAAGTATTATTAAATCTGTAGTAACTATAGATTCATAGAGATATGTTGAACCTGCAAAAAAAGACTCAATGTGATACTCATCATCAGCATCAGGTTGTCCTTCTTCTGGAACTATCCAACTGAAAACAAAATTCCCAAACTCATCAGTTTCTGCAGTCCCCACATCACATCTATATCTTTGCCATCCTGTTGGATTACAACGTAATGATCCAGGTTTACTATCTCCCCAAGTAGGCTCCCAAACTTCAAATTCTATAGTTTGTCCTGCAGCAGGTACGCCCCCAATATCTACTAAAGTCCCTGAAACAACTAATTCCTGTCCCTTACCAACTGATTCAGGTGCATCAACAACTAAATTGGTATCTGAGAATATCTCAATATTTTCAGGACCATCAACTCCCAAGAAACCTTTTTTGTATGATGCAGCATAGATTTCATTTTCGCCAGGTATAGCTCCTAAAAAATCAGTTACATTAGCATCAAAATTACCTGAAGTATCAGTTATGGCTTGACCAATTTCAAATGCAGGTTCAGCGTGGTTTTCATCCCACATTCCAAATCCAACCTCAAAATCAGGTAAGCGTGTCTCATTTTGATCCTCAACATAACCTTGAATTCTTATCGTATCTCCTTTGTCTGCGTCATCATCAGGTGAAATACTTGTAATTACTATTGTAACTGGTTCACCAGTCATATTATCAATATCATCAGGATCCATTTCATCAAAATTAAAAGTATCACCATCATCTTCTTCTTCGTCAGGTCTTTCTAAGGTATTACTGCCGCCAGTTCCACCCAAATTAATTCGTTTCCAGTGACTTGTTGAAAATGTTTCATTATCCTCTGGAACATAAACTTCAACAAATGCATGAGCTTCATTAGAGATATATCTTGTTGGAGCTCCAAGAGCAAGTGCAGTTACAAAGAAACCAAAGGATCTGTGTCTACAAGCACCAATTCCATTTATACAAATTGATTGATAAACATCCCATGGTGGTTCTGGATCTGGAACATCTCCATCACCTTCAATAAATGCTGAAAAATACCAAGTTAAATTATTTATTATTAAAGCTAAATTTGTTTCAGGAGTACCATTCTCAGGCCATAGCCAATACAAGGGTTCATTCGCAATTGTTCCATTATCATGTCTATATTGTAAAAATTCTTTAACATTTTCTTTAACTTCACTTTCACCAGTAATTGGAATTATTACCTCTTCAGGCATATCATCTAAAGTCAAATCCTCTGATATTTCTCTATTAAAATAAGAACCATTTGTACCCATTCTATACTTTAAATCGATAGTAGCATCTTGATTAGACTGAACATAATAATTATCTGCACCATCTTTGAAAAACTTTATTGTAACTCCAGTAGAATTTGAATCATAATCTATTATTTCAGCATCAGGTGATACTGAAGGAATCATTGTATAACTTGACTCTGTAACTGTAATACCCATCCAAATCCAACCTTCAAAAATTTGTGAATATCCTTCATAATTTGTAGGGAAAATTTCAGTCTTTGTAGTATCATAATTATACATCGTGTAAGGATTACTGTTTGCACTATCATAATACAAACCATTTAGAGATGACCAACGTTTTAGACTTCCCAAAACTGGGTCAAAAATTTCGTAAATAGTAACATTACCATCTGTAGCTCCTGTATCTGGATTCGTTCCTGGAGGTTCACCAGGCTCTACAGGAGGTGGATCTTCACCGTCTGGATCACCATCATCATCGCTATCTTCATCACACGGATCTGTACCTTCCTGATATTCTCGAAGATTGTCAGAACCATCTCCATCAGGATCACCAAATTTATCACTAGAAACTGTAGGATTTAAACCACAACCATCAGGAAGTCTATCAGAATAAAAATCTTCCCAGCCATCTGGCATCCCATCTTGGTCTGTATCGCTGTCAAAGGGATCTGAATCCCAATAAAATTCTATATTATTTGCTATAGAATCGGCATCATTATCAAATGTGTCATCTGATGCATTACGTGGATTAAAACCATAGTATATCTCCCAACCATCCCAAGCACCGCCATCATCGGTATCTTCATCATTTGGATTTGTATTATTGTAATATTCTTCTAAATTAGTATATTTTTCTTCATCTGATATCACACCATCACGATTAGCATCATAACCATCTGAATCATTATCTTCATCACCATCTGGATCATTTGGATCTGAAGCAGTGACTGGAAAACTGGCTAAAGGTGAAAAAATCATACTGAGAACCAAGAATACTGATAGAAATTTTGTCAAATTCATCTCTCCACCCACGCGTAAGAATCTGCGAACTTGTTACATAAAGGTATGCCAAATATTTTTTGGAGACAGAAAAACATCAATTATCAGCCTCAAAACCGTCGCTCATACCATCCCCATCAGTATCTGGATTCCAAGGATTTGTTTTAGCTTCTTCTTCTCTCCAATTAGGGAAATTATGCCAAACACCTTCCCAATCTTCCCATCCATCATCATCAAAATCTAGAAATCCATCCACATTATCTAGTGGATTCAAAGTCCTTGTTTCGTTAGCTGGTTTATTATCATTCCAATAGATTTCCCAACCGTCTGTACAGTTATCTCCATCAGTATCTGCTTTTACAGGATTAGTATTTAATAAGAATTCTTCAAAATTTGTCAATTTTTCATCTGGTGACAACTCCCCATCAGAATCTGAGTCGTAACCATCAGAATCTGTATCCCAATCTCTATCATCTGCACTATTTGGATTAAGACCATAGTAACCTTCCCAACCATCTGGCATTCCATCACCATCTGTATCATTATTTGTGGGGTCAGTACCATTTAAATATTCTTCATAGTTAGTAAATTTTTCCCAGTGTTCTATAGTTCCATTTCGATTAAAATCCCAACCATCATCATCTAAATCTAAATCTCCATCCGATGAATCAAAAGGATCTAAACCATACATCATTTCCCAACCATCTGGCATTCCATCACCATCTGAATCTGGATTTGAAGGATCTGTAACGTATCCATCCTCACCGAAAACACATTCTTCTCCATCCCAAATTAAATCTCTATCTGTGTCTTTCAATAAAGGATTCGAACCTGTGATATTATCGGCACTAACTACATTGTCATCATAACCATCTACTCTTGAATTATCATATTCATATAAATTAATCAAAGTATCATTATCTGAATCATCATATGCATCACTAGAATTCAAAGGTTGAAAATTCCAACTTACTTCCCAACCATCTGGCATTCCGTCATTATCTGTATCTCCATTGATTGGATTTGTACCATTCCAATATTCATATAAATTAGAATATAATTCTGAAGAAGTTATATTGCCATTCCAATCAAAATCAAAACTATCATTATCAGTGTCTAACATGGCATCAATAGAATCAAGAGGATCAAGGCCGTACTTTACTTCCCAACCATCTGGCATTCCATCTCCATCGGTATCATTACTAGTGGGGTCTGTCAAATAAATTGATATTTCTTCACCATCTAATAGACCATCATTGTCAGTATCATTATTATTTGGATGTGTGGATGTAATTCCATCTACCTCAACATAAGAACCTGCATTACTATTATTATATTCTAAAATATTAATCAAGCCATCTCCATCTGAATCTGCATTAGCATCAAGTGGATTCAAGGGATTTAGTCCATATTTCCATTCCCAACCATCCCACATTCCATCTGCATCGGTATCTACAATATACGGATGAGTATCTGCTTGGAATTCTAAAATATTATTATGCTCTTCTTCAACTTCTAAAGTTCCATTATAATTTTCATCAAAACCATCTAAATCGTTATCGACGGTTGCATCATATGCATCTAGTGGATTAAGATTATAATATACTTCCCAACCATCCCACATTCCATCATTATCTGTATCATTATTACTTGGGAATGTATTATTCAGAAACTCTTCCAAATTTGTAAAAGCTTCAATACTACTAGTAAATCCATCTCGATTAATATCATAACCATCGCCGTCATTATCATCATGTGCATCACTAGAATCTAAAGGTTTAAGACCATAATAAACTTCCCAGCCATCTGGCATTCCATCGCCATCTGTATCATTATTCGTAGGAATAGTACCATTCAAATATTCCTCTAAATTTGTAAAAAACTCAGAATCTAGTATAAATCCATTTTTATCAAAATCCCAACCATCATTATCTAAATCTCCATCTGCATCAAAAGGTGAAATAGGATTTAAACCATATTTAACTTCCCAACCATCTGGCATTCCATCGCCATCTGTATCATTACTGGTTGGATCTGTTAAAAAATTAAATAATTCATCATTATCTGATAAAGTATCGCCATCAGTATCATTACTATCTGGGCGTGTAGTAAATATCCCATCTATATCTACCCATCCTGTATTCACTAGACTGTTATTATACTCATAAATATTAGGCAAACCATCACCGTCTTTATCTTCAAAATTATCAGTTGGTTTCAAAGGGTTAAGGTCATAATAAACTTCCCAACCATCTGGCATTGAATCAGAATCTGAATCAAAATCAAATGGATGTGTATCATTCAAAAATTCCATATAATTCAAATATTTTTCTTCATATGTTAAATCAAAATCTAAATTAGAATCCCAACCATCTAAATCCGAATCAATCCATGAATCTTCAGAATTTGTAGGATTTAATCCATAAAAAATTTCCCAACCATCTGACATCATATCGGCATCACTATCGAATTCCCAAGGATTCGTACCTGCTAAATATTCTTCTAGATTAGTATGAGCCTCCTCAGGACTCATATCTCCGTCACGATTTGCATCATAACCATCTTCATCTCTATCGTCATCTGCATCTGAATTCAGATGTGGATTGAGATTATAGTAAACTTCCCAACCATCTGGAATTCCATCATCATCTGTATCTGAATCTGTAGGGTCAGTACTGTTACCTACTACTAAATCCATTTTATATTCCATTAAATTTGTAAAATATTCTTCTTCTTCAAGAACTCCATTTCTGTTTCTATCATGACCATCCATATCATTGTCCATAGAAGCATCCAGGGCATCGTATGGATCTAAACCAAATCCAATTTCCCACCAATCAGGCATTCCGTCATTATCACTATCTTTAGTTGGTAAATTAGCATCATTAGTCACAGATTGCTCGTCTATATGCTGTGATGACTGAAAATCTACTAGGGGAGAAAATGGCAATGCTGCTAAGAGCATAATCACTACAGCTAAGACGACGTAGCGCCTTCCTCCACTAGGAACTGGTTCTACCATTGTGTAACCAGCTTATCACAGGTCTATAAAGGGTTCATCGATATCAAATATTGATTAATTCTCTTGAAAGTGTCGTCAAACTAGTTGCACCAGAATCTTCCAAAAAAATATCATCTTCTATACGAATACCACCCAAATTTGGTATGTAAATTCCAGGTTCAATTGTAAAAGTCATTCCTTTTTCAAGAATAAAGTCATTACCAGGTTTGATGTATGGTTCTTCATGAACTTCTAAACCTAATCCGTGTCCTGTTCTGTGCGTAAAGTACTTACCAAAACCTGAAGTCTCTATAACTTCCCGTGCAGCTTGATCAACGTTACCAGCTTTAACACCTATATTCGCCTTAATTCTTGCCGCTCTATTGGCCTGTCTTACTGTTTTATAAGCCCTTAATAATTCTGAATCTATATTATCACCTAAAGCAAAAGTTCTAGTTATATCTGAAAAATAACCTTCAAAATTGGCCCCCCAATCTATGATTATTAGTTCTCCATCCTGAAATTCTTTATTTCCGGGAAAATGATGTGGATTAGCTGCATTTATTCCTGAAGCCACAATGGGCGAAAAAGGTAATTCTGAATCTGAGCCGTTACGTAATAATTCAATAACAAGATCAGCTGCAAATTGCTTCTCTGTTACTCCAGGTCTAATATTGCCTAAAACAGATTCTAAAGAAGTTTCAGCAATTTTTACGGCCTCAATCATAC
>JBJLBX010000040.1:0-16592 GCA_045567955.1 Candidatus Poseidoniales archaeon
AAAGGACTAGGTTGGAAAACTTCAAATTCAAGAAATGGTAAAGATATTGCTTTAGTATTACTTATTGTTTCATCTGCTAATTTTTTAGCCTCAATAACCTCATCCAACAGCTTTTCTGTGTTACTTACCGATTTTACAGAACGTTTGCGCTTAATCCTCTTAACTTTCTTTTTAGAACCAAAATTAGTGAAGGATATCTTATCTGGCATCTAATGAGGGATAATAATGGGTAATTTATACCTTGTCTATTGTTATTATTTTTCTTCTCACCAAACTCTGTAAAAGATATTTTTTCAGACATTCAATAGACTATTGGATTAGTAAATATACTCGCTACTTTCCTACTTAATCACTCTTGAAAGCAATCACTAAGAACCAGAAAGTCATGACAATTTCTCCCAAAAAAGTATATTCAGCTACAGGAGAAATGCTAGTCCATAGGAAAGCGATTAACAAACTATCAAAAATGTACCCTGCCCCTGAAATAAATAATAGGCCTGACATGAGATACTTCAATGTTTTTAATTTAAAAAATATCCATGCTTGGACCCAAAGATGTAATCCAAAAAAACCCAATAGCAGAGTGAATGAGTCATCAAAGCTCTGCCAATCTCCTAAATTCACAATGACAATCATCAGCAATAATATGGAATAAATCGCCCGTAAGGAACCAGACCATAACGCTAATTGAGGATATACATCCTTGAAGTAAAAATAGATGGAAACACATACAATGAAATCCAATACAACCACTCCAAAAAAGAGCTCAATAATTTGATTCAAATAGGCAATAGCTGCCAAGATTGCCATTAAGAATAAACTAACACCACTGACTAATGCAGAATGGTTTTGAATTAAACCTGAATTTCCTAAAAATGTGCTCAATTTAGTCCTTACTTTCTTCTTCAACTTCTTCGTAGTCTACATCTACAACATTGTCATCATCAACTTCTTGTTCACCATCTGTAGATTGATTTTTAGCTTGCTCTTCAGCAGCTTGTTGATATGCCATTTGACCAATAGCTTGAGATGCTTGTTGGAAATCCTCTAAAGCTTGTTTGAGTGAATCTAAGTCATCTTCTTTCATAGCAGCTTCGAGTTTTTCTTTAGACTCTTCAACTTTAGATTTTGTCTCTTCATCAACTTTATCACCTAAATCAGTAATAGCTTTATCAGTAGCATAAACAAAGGATTCAGCTTGGTTTCGTGTTTCAATTAACTCTCTAGCTACCTTGTCTTCATCTGCATGCTTCTCGGCTTCTTTGATCTTATCTTCTATTTCATCATCACTCAGATTAGATTTAGATGTAATCTCTATACGCTGTTCATTATCAGTTCCTTTGTCTTTTGCAGTTACATTAATGACACCATTACGATCTATGTCAAAAGAGACTTCTATCTGAGGAATTCCTCTAGCTGCAGGTGGAATGCCTAGTAATTGGAAACGACCTAACGTATCATTATCGGCAGCCATTGTTCTCTCACCCTGTAAAACATGTATTTCTACAGCTGGTTGATTATCTGCTGCTGTCGAGAAAATCTTAGATTTATTAGTTGGAATTGTAGTATTACGATCTATTAATGGTGTTAAAACAGAACCTTCGGTTTCAATACCTAATGTTAAAGGAGTTACATCTAAAAGAACCACATCTTTCACATCACCTGCTAAAACTCCAGCTTGGATTGCTGCACCCATTGCAACACATTGCATTGGATCTACGCCTCTTTCTGCCTTACGGCCTACGAATTTTTCAAAAGCTTTCTGAACAGTAGGCATACGTGTTGGACCACCAACAAGAATGACTTTGTCAACCTCTCCTGGCTTCATTTTTGCATCCTTAAATGCCCGTTTAATCGGTTTTTCACATTTTGCAATAACGGGACCAACGATTGATTCTAATTTTGCTCTTGACAAGTCGTGTTCTAAATGCTTAGGACCACTTGAGTCGGACCAAATATATGGTAAATTTATTGTGGATTTTAATGTGTTACTCAATTCTATTTTAGCCTTTTCAGCTGCATCACGTAGACGTTGCTTGGCTGCAGGATCATCACGTAAGTCAATTCCATTTTCTTCCTTGAAAATATCAGCTAAATAATCAATAATAGCTTCATCCATATCAGTTCCACCGAGAGTATTATCTCCTGAAGTAGAAATAACATCGAAAACACCATTATCCATTTCCATTATTGTAACATCAAATGTTCCGCCACCCAAATCTAAGACTGCTGCAGTATATTCACCTTCTTTATCAAGCCCGTAAGCCAAAGCTGCTGCAGTTGGTTCATTAATAATTCTTTCAACTTCAAGTCCTGCAATTTTACCTGCGTCTATTGTAGCCTGTCTTTGATTATCATTAAAATATGCAGGTACTGTGATTACAGCTTTGTTGATATCTACACCAAGATGATCTTCAGAATCTGCCTTTATTTTTTGTAAAATCATAGCAGATATCTCCTCTGGAGAATATTTCTTCTTCTTAATTGTAACTCTATGTTTGGTACCCATCTTTCTTTTGATATGCATTATAGTATTTTCAGGATTCAAAACTGCCTGTCTTTTAGCCGGATCACCTACAATACGTTCACCATCTTTTGTAAATGCTACCACTGAAGGAAACATCTTACCACCGAATGTGGAGCCTTCTGCAGAAGGTATGATTACTGGTCTACCACCTTCTAAATATGCTGCTTCTGAATTGGTTGTACCCAAATCTATTCCAATTATAGTTTCTTTTGCCATCTTATTCACCTTTTATTTCTTCTTTCTCTGTTTTTTCTTCAATATTTTTTGATACTACTACCTTTGCTGGACGTAGTAATTCACCTTCAAGTTTGTAACCTGACTGTATAACATCAACTATTGTATTGGGTTCAACACCCTCTTTCTGAACTGTTGTTAATGCTTCATGAAATCTAAAATCAAATTGATCCCCAGAGGGGTCAAATCTTTCTATTTTTAATGAACTCATAAAAGCTGACACAAATTTGTGTACTCCTGAAATACCTGCTAAAGAACTTTCTAAATCAGGATATTCAGCTTTTTGAGCATGTTCGATTATATCTATTACTTCTAAGAAATTAGATACAACTTCTCCTTTGGTTCGAAGATTCTGCTGAGCGCGATCTCGATCAATACGTTTCCTGAAATTATCGAAATCTGCAGCTAGTCTCATAAATTTCTCATTGTAATCTTCAAGCTCTATCTTTAGTCCTTCGATAATCTGTTCTGGAGTTAGAACCAGAGGCTCTTCGACCTCAATTTCTTGAGATTCTTCAACATCTTTATCTTTGGAATTCATCGGTTATGAACCTGAGGTTGTTAACCTCTTAATTTAAAGAAAAAAAGTGCCTATATAAAATTTCTTAATTATTTTAAACCAAACTTTTCACGGGCTTTATCAACTCTCTTTCGGTATTCTATAGGAAGTTGATATCTTGCTAATTGCTCTAATTCAGTCCAATTTTTCTGAAACTCTTTTTTAGAACTAGTAGATATTATTTCTTCAAATCTAGACATGTTATTTCTAGTATCCCAAAAGTAGTAAAGTGAAAAACAAAATATGATAAGGCCAATAATTAAAACCCAAATATCCCAATCACCTAAAAAATCTAAAATTGCAGTAGGAGCAATAGAAGAATCAGAATACCACTGTCCGATCATTCCAATAAAAAACATAAAACCACTAATTATCGAAATTACAGCGCTAGTTGCAAGCATGTGTTCTTGCAGCCATCCATTCAATTCTCTTCTCCATTCACTGGTCATTAAGTGTCTGATTGATGGATAAGTATAAAGATTACGCAAAAAATATTAATATGTACTCTCCACCTGTAAACATTATATGGTTGTAGCTAAGAGAATGGATTTATTGGGAAGTGAAACTGCATTTGCAGTATCTGCCGAAGCTGCAAAATTGGCAGAAACTGGAATGAAAATATATCCTTTCCATTTAGGAGATATTAATCTTCCAACACCTATTTCAGTAATTACTGGGGCAAAAGAAGCTATTAAGTCTGGAAAAACAGGATATTGTCCAGCACCAGGTATTCCTGAATTAAGAGAAGCTCTAGCAAAGGATGTTGGGAATTCAAGAGGTATTAATTATAAAATCGAAAATGTATCCATCCAACCTGGTGGAAAACCAAGTATTGGGAAATATATTGCGGCAATGATGGAAATTGGAGATGTAGTACTATATCCAAATCCAGGTTATCCAATCTATGAATCTCAGATTGAATTCTATGGAGGAATAGCACATCCGTATGGATATTTGGACAATTCTTCTGGATTAGAACTAGATTTTAATGCAATTGAAAAGGGAATTGAAAAGGGTGCAAAACATATTTTTTATAATAATTACAATAATCCTACTGGTGCTTCATCATCTATTGAAGAAATGAAGAGATTAGCTGATTTAGTAATACAAAATGATATGTTTTTAATATCTGATGATGCCTATTTTGATACTCTATTCGAAGGAACTCCTAGATCTATTGCTAGTCTTCCCGGGATGAAAGAACGTACATTAACAATGTATACTTTTTCCAAGAAATTTGCAATGACTGGATGGAGACTTGGAGGTGCTATTGGCCCTTCCAAAATAATAGAGCAAATTACAAGACTTAATGTAAATATGGAATCATGCACGACTCACTTCATTCAATATGGAGGAATAGCTGGTCTTGAAGCTTCTAAAAAAGAAACTCAGGATATTTTAGACAAGCTGAGAGTTAGAAGAGATATACTTGTAAAAACTATGAATGGAATCGAAGGTGTAGAAGCTCACTCGCCTGAAGCTGGTTTTTATGTTTTTCCAAAAATAACAAAACTTATGGAAAGAACTGGTTTTGGAGATGTTGAAGAATTTCGAAAAGCAGTACTAAATGATACAGGAGTTAGTTTTTGTGGAAGACACCATTTTGGAAGGCCTTTAGAAAACGAAAATGATTCCTATATTCGTCTTGCCTTCTCAGGAATTAGTAAAGACGATTTAGCGGAGGGTATGGATCTGTTCCAAAAATGGATAGAATCTAAAACAAAATAATGGCCAAAGCAATGTTTGGAGCTGGCTGTTTTTGGGGCGTTGAATATAATTTTTCTAAAATAAAGGGTGTTAACAGTGTTGTTTCAGGTTATAGTGGTGGAAAAACAGAAAATCCAACTTATGAACAAGTATGTAGTAATTCTACTGAACATGCTGAAGTAGTACTGATAGACTATAATTCTGATATTGTTTCTTATGATTCCTTGCTAAATGTATTTTGGGAAAAACATGATCCTACAACACTAAATCGTCAGGGACCTGATGTAGGTACTCAATATCGTTCAGCAATTTATTATTTTACTGAGATGCAAAAAGCAATCGCTACGAAATCCCTTGATTATCTACAAAGTAAAATTGGAGATAAGAAAATAGTGACTGAGATTACAGAAGCTGGAGATTTTTGGATAGCCGAAGAATATCACCAAAAATATTTTGAAAAACACCGAATTAATCACTAACCAAAACCATCAACCCCAGAACAAGAAAATATAGGAAATAATCAATGCTGGGATGGCACTGTACAAAGTAGCTACTACAGCCATACGAGGAGTTAAGGCAATAGCTGGAAACAGAGCATCGCCATCGTTTGAAATTGAATTTCCAATTAAAGCTGCAAATGGAATTATTCCATTAAGATATAGTGTTGTGACCAATATTTGAGGGCCACAACCAGGAACAAAGCCAATTAGAATGGCTAGCAATGGAATAAAAATCCAAGCAGCTTCTGCTAAACCAGCTAAATCAAGTCCCAAAAAGGCATAGGCATATTCGTATGCTAAATAAGCTGCAATAACCCAAGCTGTCACAAAGGAGGTCTCTTCAGTAGCCCTTGTAAACGGATGATCATTATGCATTGTAACTGCATTAACTGGTGAAATAGACCATACACCTACTGAAAGTGCTGCACCACCCAATCCTAATACAAAAACAAAACTTCCTAAATCATATAGGTCTATTTGCATTAATTGCATTGAACCTAATATAAGTCCAGGAACTGCAAGAATCATATAGGATTTATCTCTATTACGTAATCTTCCAATAATGGTGTGCCCCAGAAATTTGACCTCAGTACTGTAAAGTTCACCTTGATGGAATCTGTCTACTAACCAACCACAGATGATAGCAGCAAACATAGAAATAAGTATTATTTTAAAATAAGTTGTTGGTTCTTTTGCTAAAAGAAGAAAGGCTGCATCACCCATTGTTCCAATTAATGCTGCAACCATTGCACCTAAGGTAATATTTCCTCTAGCAAAGGCAGTTATGACTACTACGGCACCTCCACAACCTGGGAGAGCACCCAAACAACTGGCTGTAGGTACTTGCCAAACTCCACCTTTCTCCATAACCTTACCTACATCCACTTTGAAAAAATGCTCTAATCCAAAGAAAAATAATAATGTAGCTGCAACAAAAACAGAAACTTGAGTATAGGCATCAAAAACAGCAAAACGAGTTACCTCTCCTAATTCGCCAGGAAATACAGAAGCAATTAATAACAAAAAAGATACTATTAATCGACGATAGCGTTCTCTAAAAAGATTCCCAATACCATCTACATTGAAATCCAAAGATGTCTTCTTAGAAGTTATCGGACTCACTAATCATTCTCCAATTTAACATAAACTTCATTAGCTACTGATGTAGAAATCTGAACTGATGAACCATCTAAACTAACATTAATTCCACCACCAAAATCATCTCTAGAAATTATTTTCAACTTAATGCCAGGAAATATTCCATTTTTCTCTAGCCATGCAAGAAGATCGGGATCTCTGTCTGGAACCTGTGTAACAACTAAATATTGGTTCAAAGAACAGCTACTTAGTAATAAATCTTCATCAATTGGCAACTCCCCATTAGGGCCAGGAATAGGATGTCCGTGAGGATCACGTTCAGGATTGCCAAGATAGTTCGCAATTGCAGTTTCCAATTCAGTAGATAGGCCGTGTTCAAGATTTTCAGCCTCATCATGAATCTGTTCGCGACCCAAATCAAGTGTTTGAGAAAGAAATGTTTCCAAAAGTCTATGCCTACGCACAACTGAAAGGGCCCTTCGTCTACCTTCTAAAGTTAATGAAGCTCCTTTGTAGGGTATATGCTTGACTAAACCACGCTCAGTAAGTCTTTGAACCATCTTTGTAGCCGAGGCAGGTGCTACATTCAGAAGTTGAGCTAAATCCTGAGTAGCTACATCATCGGGGCCAAGTTCCCAAATAGATTTTAGATAATTTTCTACAGCTACTGAATCCATAAAAATATATTTAGTGTGAGCTAATATAAAGTTTAGCCTTGGCTAAAAATACAATTATTTTTCCAACATACCTTCAGGAGGCTGTGTATTGACCATTCTAACTCCAAAATAAATTAGTACAAAACTAACTAGTTGAATCCATCCTAATTCTTCATTAATCCACAACCAACTAGATAATATTCCAAAAATAGGCACGACATTAACAAAGCTTGAAGCTCTATTCGCACCTATTACTTCAACACCAATTGCAAAGAAAACGTATGAAAGTGCTGTAGAAAGAATTCCTAAATACCCGATTAAGAGCCATTCATTATTACTCCAAGAACGCTCCCAAGGTGCCTCCATCAAAACAAATGGAATAAAGAGAAACCACCCAATCAAGGAAACCCACGTAATTATAGACAATGGACTAAGCTCTCCTGAATTGAGAACGTATTGCCTCATGATTATTATATAAATTGCATATGCAAATGCTCCAAACATAATCATACTGTTTCCAATCAATCGTTCCTTAAGTGGAATTACCACATTAGGCGATGCCAAAAATATTAGCAAAATTCCACTAAAACTTAGAATAATACCTAATGAACTTCTAGAAGTTAATCTGTGAGACAAAGCAAAAACTGATAAAATTGCTACAAAAATGGGATTAAATCCAATTACTAAAGAGGCGTCTGAGGCTGCTGTCCTTTGCATACCATACATGTAACCTATTTGATAAAGAAAAACGGATGTGAAGGCCATAACTATCAAAGACCCATAATCCACATTTTTAGGAACTATATTCCCCTCCTTAATCCACATCCAAGTAAAAAGAATAGGAACGGCAAAAGAATACCTCAAAAACATGACTGTAAAAGGAAATTCTAACAAATCTGTTGCAAGAAGTCGGCCTACTGGCCATGCCAATCCCCAAAGAACAGAGACTGTTAGCATCAATAAATTTGTAGTTGCAAGCTTACGAGTACTAAAGTCAAGCATAATTATTAATCTTTCTTAGTTCCCAAAAAATATTCATTTATATGAGGATCAACAAGAATATTACTTGCTTTATCAGTATGAACTACTTGTCCATTAGCAAAAATATATCCTCGATCAGAGCGAGCTAGTGAAAGACGAGCGTTTTGTTCAACAATTAGTACGGTAATTCCTTTTGCACGTAGGGCATCTATTCGTTCAATTATTTGCTGCTGGTAAAGTGGACTTAATGCAGCTGTAGGCTCATCCAATAAAAGAAAATCAGGATCACTTATCAACGCCCTGCTTATAGCAAGCATCTGTCTTTGACCTCCAGATAATGAGGCTGCTACATCATTCATTCTTGGCCTTAAATCTTCAAACATCTCTAATGAACGTGTTATTCGATCTTCTAATACTGGAAGAGACAAATTAATTCCTCCCATCTCTAAATTTTCTCTGACGGAAAGACTTGGAAACACATTATCTACCTGAGGGACATATGCTATTCCTCTATTAACAAGTGAATCTGTACGCCATCCTGATACTTCTTCTCCCTTGTGTTTTACACTTCCTTTGTAATAAGTAGCAATGCCAAAAATTAACTTTATAAAAGTGGATTTACCACAACCATTAGGTCCAATAATTGTAACAAATTCACCTTCATTAACATATAAATCAACATCATTCATAATTTGAACTTTTCCATATCCTCCCTCGAGACCATTAACTTCCAATATTTTGCTCATTATTGACCTCCCAAGTATGCTTCAATTACTTCTTTACTATCTTTAACTTCATCAGGAGTGCCTTCCATCAGAACTTTTCCCTGATCCATAACTATAATTCTATCAACACCAGCTCTAAGAATAAAGTCCATATTATGCTCAATAACTAAAATGGAAATATTAGTTTCAGTAACTATTTTACGTAAATTATTGAAAATTTTCTCAGCTAAAGGTCCGGCCACTCCTGCAACAGGCTCATCTAGCAATAGAAGTTCAGGTTCTCCCATTAAAGCTCGGCCAATATCAACTAACTTACTCTGACCTCCAGATAACTCACTAGTAAGATTGTGAGCCATATGTGTGATCTCTAGAGATTCCAATGTTCTGTAAGCTTTAGCAAGTCTTTCCTCTTCTTCATTTCTTCTAAAATAAGTGAATAATGCATGTAAAGGATTTGTACCAAATTGATTTCTTGGAGGTATAAGTAAATTTTCAATAGAAGTCATTTCTCTCCAAAGAAGAGTATGTTGGAAAGTGCGTGTTAATCCTAATTTTTGTATTTCATCAGGTCGTAATTTTGTTGCATCTTCACCAAAAATTTCAACTTCTCCTTCTGTGGCATCAAGAAGTCCTGAAATACAGTTGAAAGTAGTAGTCTTACCACAACCATTAGGTCCAATTAATCCTACAAATTCGCCCTTATTCACTTCAAAAGTAACATTGTCAATTGCTCGTAATCCACCAAAATCTTTGGTCATATCACGAACTTTTAGAATTGATGACACTAGACTACCTCCTCCATATTATCTCCAACTATTGAGGATTCAACTGGATTCTCAGGTCTTTTCGGAACTTCTGGAATTAGTCCCTTTGATGAAAATAATAAACTAACCAGTATCACTAATCCAATCATAACTAACTTAAGATATACCAAATTTATTTTCAAAAGATCAGGATCAACAGAACCAAATGGTTCAATAATAGATAAATCACTGTTTACAAGACCAATAACATCTAAGATAAACCAAGAAAAGAATTCATCGATTCCTGAAACACTCTCATGAAATTGACTATCAATATCTCCCCGTGCAACAACCATCAAATTAAAAACAAATTCAGTTAGTACAATGATATACGCACCAATTACCATCCCACGATTATTGCCACGGCCACCAACTATAAAAGCAGCCCAAATTAAGAATGTTGAGGTTACTGGATTAATAAAATCATCTAATATACTCATATTTAACCACGCCCAAAGAGCACCACCAAAACCAGCTATAGCGCCGCCTAAAGCTAGGCTCATAGCTTTGTTTCTGAATACATTATGGCCATGATGCATAGTTACTTCTTCATCTTCACGGATTGCTCTTAGTATACGACCCCATGGCGAAGATAATATTTTTTCTAATAATATCCAAATAAAAATAAAAGATAGTAGTGCAATAACTGCTAACAAAACAGTATAGGGAGCTGCTTGAAGAACGCCATCTGCATTTTCTAATTTCAACCATCTACCTACGGTGTCATCCATAGAAGACTGCCACCATTCCTCAAATGGAAGATCATATTGTGTTATCCCTATAGCCGTTGTTCCAGTACCAGCCCTAAGTAATGGCTCAGCCTTCATTGATATTCTTACAATTTCACCTAAAGATATAGTAACTATTGCAAAGTAATCCATACGGAGATTAGCTGTAGGATAAGCAAGAAGCCAACCTGCAACTCCTGAAACTAAAATTGCAGCTATAAGTCCTTCAAACGGTGACATACCATAACCTCCTGTTTCAAAGCAAAAACCTGATGTAGCGTTACAAATTTCTTTTTCAATAGTCAAAATTCCCAAGGTTATTGCGCCAATACCTGCAAAGAAAATTATACCAAAATTTGTCATTCCGGTTATTCCAGTATGTAAATTTAATGAAAAAGATAAAATCGAGAAAATACAAACTAAAATAATTATCCTAGAAATTTGCATAGATTTTGTAAAAGAAGTTACGCTTGGCAACCACCAGGAAATACCTATTAAAATTATTAAAAATAAAGTGAAAATCAACCACGAACCTTTTTCACTTTCACGACCATAAGGAAAGTGCTTACGAGTAAAATTAGTTATACTAGATAATGATTCATAAGCTGATGTAGTTTCAATCTTATTTTTCTTGATATCTGAAAGTCTAGACATTATTGTACTAGATGAATAAAGAATTAAAATAATACCAATAAAACTGTTAAATACTAAAAATAGAAAACCTAAAAGAAAAATAGGGATATTTAGTTCATTATCTACCTTTCTAAGTCCTACTTCATATATCTCCTTTAATGGTTCTATTGCTTTAAAGAATAGACGATGAAGGTCATTAAAGGATAATACAACCAACAGATAAGCTAACTCAGTTACATACAATGTAGACTCAGTATCTCTCGCTGAACTAGGTTCAATTAAAGGTTCGTATTTTAATAATAATACTGCGGAAAAAACAAAAAGTAGATTAATTCTGTGAGTTATTTCCGATTTCATCCGATAAATTATTAATGTTGCAAATGCAATTCCTATAATTGATAAAATTAAATAAAATAAATCTATCATATAATATAAAAGTCCTGAACCTGAAGTAATTTGATCCATAAACAATATTAGACTAATTCCAAATAATGATGAAATCATTAATGCCCATTTACCAGCTTCAGATTGCAATGAAATTTTTTCATCTAGTTCCTTGAAGCCATTAGATAACTCAGTTCCTGAAAGATATGTTGTAAATGCCAAGAGTAGTATTCCTGAGGCTTGCAAACTTAAAAAGAGAATATCTAAAACGAGATAAATAGTTCCAGCACCATTAACTAAATAATCTACACCATAGAATATTAAAATTAATAAAAATCCTGAAATTATAAGTTTATTTCTCTGATGATACTTAAGATTTTTAGCTGAAGCAAATATTTTATTCAAACTATCTATAAAAGATATGATTGAAGAATAAAGTAATACTAAGCCAATTAAAGTTAAAATAAAGAATATATAATCGATAATAAGATAGATTGTACCTAAACCTGATGTCTTAATATCTAATATACTGACTAAGACTATTTGGACAATCGAAACTACAAAAACACCTAATTTTTGAGAATCCGTAAGTAATCTAAATTGGGGACCTATATACGGGATTTCTGGTAAATTAGATACTCCTGTAAAAACTTTATACTTAATTGATTTTAAAATAGAATACCAAAAAAATATAACTCCCATAAGGATTATCGCGGCAAACCAATCACCTGTGATTTTCCAACATACTAGATAAAATAAAAATATAGAAAGATTGAACCAACTGAGAATAGAACCTTTACCCTCTCGTGCACGTTCTATTTCCCAATTTTCTAATGCATTGCCTAATCCCTTCGGCATAATCATTAAAACACCAATCAAAAACATATATGGCATAGCTTCACCAAATTCAGAGTATGAAGGGCGCTCTAATGCAGGACCAATGCCATACAAAGCAGTCTCTGATAATGTACGGACTAAACCAACGATTATTGAAGCTATTAAGGCTCCTCTTACAGAACCAAGAGTCCCCAAAACAATAACTGCAAAAGCAGGTAATAAAATACTTAATCCAACTTCAGGATTTACACGTGTGTACATTCCAAATAATACGCCACCAAAACCTGAGACTCCAGCAGCTAAGAATGCAGTAGTTGCATGTATTCTTTCAACATTAATTCCCGATGAAGCTGCTAAATGAGGATTATCTGCAACGGCCCTCATTTGTTTTCCCAACCTAGATAAATTAAGTAAAATTAATAACAAAATTACTGATGCAAATACTCCAAATATTAATCCTGCTTTGGTATATTGTAGGAAATAACTGGAATCTTCCATCTCACGGAATGGTAAAGATTCAAGTATAGTACAAATTCCATCATCCCAGGCACCATCCCCATTAGCGTCTGTAAAATCTTCTGCAACATCAAATTGTCCATTGAAATTAGAATCTGTATAAGTTTCGGTCTCAACATCGAATTGCCCATTGAAATTACTATCTAGAAAAAATTCACTTCTATCATATTGTCCATTTCCATTAGCATCTACAAAGTCTTCAGGATTTGTCCAACTAGATGAAAAACCATCCTCCTTTCCAGCTTCAGTACAAGCTGTAGGATCCATATCATCTTGATTATCCTCTGATTTTCTAGTACCAAAACGAAGACGCATTGTTTGATTCAACCAATCTGGCCAACCTATCTCCCCTAAAGGACCAAGAGATATTGATGGAGATTCCTCCCCTGAAAATTCAAAACGAGAAGTCTTTAGGCGCCAATCTTTATCTGGAACAAAAAGATACGTACTTGCATTATACCTCAGATAAAGAAGACCGCGAAGAATCATTGCAACACCAAGTGAAGCAATCATCATTACCTGTGGAGTAGCATTTTTCTTACGAAAACGACTATACACTAATCTATCAATTATTACGCCAAAAATTCCAGTTATTACAAAACCTGAAATACAAGCCCAGAAAAATAAATCCCAAGTGACTATCTCATCTGCATTTACATTTATATTTAGAACTTTTTCACCTTCAACTAATGTATAAAAAAATGGACTCCACATCATTGTGAAACCGATATAAGCTCCAAACAGCATCATCTCGGCTTGTGCAAAATTACCAAATCTTTGAACTTTATAGATTAATGTTAGTCCTACAGATATGGAGAGATAGGCTGCAGCCCAATAAAGGCCACTGAATACCATTGAACTTATATTAAAATTAGTAGAAGCCGTAGAGTCTTGACCCACTAGCAATTGATCTACACTAAACATAAAGACCAAAATTATTATAACTGGAGAAAATAAACCTAAACCTATTTTCCAATATCCTTCTAAATTATTTAAGCCATAATTCAAAATAAACATACTCGAAAGTATAAATTCTAAAAATTGAGCCATCCATAGTGGATCTCCATGAATAAATAGCGAAAATAAACCAGACTCATAACGGAGACCATAGGCTGAATCAATTAGACCGATTAGAGCGAAGGCTAGACCAATAGATATAGAATCAAAAATCTGTAACAAATCTAAATTGCTACGACTCTCAGGTACTCTATTATTACTCACTTAAATCCTACCTATACTCTACCACTAGAATACTCAATATATGTATGCTCTAGCGAACTAGGGCAGCCATTATGGCTGCCTTTTTTGCTTATAGGGTCTTATTTCTTTACAGATTTTGACTTAGAGTCTTCTGCGGAGAAGTAATACTACACCAATAGCTGCTACTGCAGATAGTAAACCAAATCCTGGAACTTCATCTACTGCTTCTTCGACATCTTCTGCGGTAACATTCGTGTCATCTGTGGTGTCATCTGTGGTGTCATCTACTGTGGTATCTTCTGGTTCAGCTGTTAATACTGCACAGACTCCTTTCTCCCAAGGTCCTGCTTCATCAGCGAAGCCTTCCCAATTACAGAAGTCCATGAAAGTCCAATCATCATTTTCATCAGGATCGAAATTCTCTGTCTCACTAAGGAAGAAAGTACAGCCTTCGTCGTCTTCATTCTCTGCACAGAAAGTCATTATAATCTCACCACATGCTGCACCGTCTGCTTCAGTACTATCCTCATCACCATCACAAACAGAATCATCTTTAGCATCTTCTTCTTCGCACAATGCTATTCCTGCATCACTAGTGAATGGACAGTCATCTTCCTGTCCCCAAACAAGGCCTTCGAAAAGACCCCAAGAGCTATGACAATCCAAATCAACTTCACTATCTCCATTTGCATCTGGCCAAACCCAGAAAGTACATATGTCAAATCCTGAACCGGCAACATCACCGTTTGCATCAAAGGCATGAACTCCGCTTGCACCTGCTTGTGGTGCACCTGGAGCTGCGACATTTACTCCTAGCATTTCCTTGACACCATCATCTGCTGGTGTTCTGTAAGCTGTTGCTTGTGCAAGACCAATTATAGCTACAGCATCGAATACTTCTTTAGTGTAAATTCCACCTTCATATCCTGCTGCTTGAGCTGTTGGACCATATATACTATCAAACAACATTCCTAAAGGAGAATCTGCTGCTGCTGCGGGTTTAGTTACTATAAGTTCATTTAATGAACTAGCATCTGTGAATTCATTTGCAAAAGTAAGATCGGCAATACCGTCTCCACCAAATATACCACCCTCAAATCCTTGTGTTGCTAATTCTTCTACTATAGCTGCACCATCAGTTGCATAAGTAATCATAACAACTGAATCACAACCATTAGTCATTACAGATTCAACCATAGATGCGAAATCAGTAGCATCATCAGCATAAGTTGATTCTGCACAAAGGTCGCCATCATAATTCTCCTTGAAAGCTGCTGCAAAACCGGCTCCATAATCATTAGTCATGGATAAAAGAGCTGGTGTTTCATATCCCATCTCATCATAAGCTGCTGCAAGTGCTTGACCTTGTTGAGCATCACTTGGTACAACTCTGAATAAATATCCACCGTCATCTGCAGTTGTTAAAGCTGGAGAAGTCGATGCATAGGATACCATCGGTACTCCTGCTGCTTTAGCAACTTCCATAGCTCCAAGAGTTGCTCCTGAACATGCTGCTCCTGCAATTCCTACTACACCTGCATCAATTAATGTTTGAGCGGCTGTAGCTGCCGTTGTTCCTGAACAACCTGAATCTGCAATAGTTAATGAAAATTGGAAATTCAAAGGTGAAATTGTATTCATATATGCAATAGCAATATTACCTGCAATAGTGAAACCTGGTGCAAATTGAGCAATAGGTCCAGTCATTGGATTTAACATACCAATTGGGATTGGTGCTGCATATGGGAAAGTAAGGCCTGATAATAAGCCCCAGTGACCATTACATGCTAAATCTAATCCTGCTTGGCCATTAACAATTGCTGGATTGAATTGACATATCTGATAACCAGATCCTGCAACATCTCCAACAGAGTCAAATTGATGAGTTCCACTAGCACCGACAAAACCTGTGCCACTTCCTAGAGCAGCAAGATCATCTCTCAAGTCACCAGGGACTTGTGAATCACCATCTGCCTTTGCAGCCATACCAATTATGCTTACTGCATCATATGTTTCATGAATGTAAATTGCACTTGCATTACGATCAGTTGAAGCCCATGCAGCATCAAATCCTGCTTTCACGTCACTATCTGAACCTGGTGAAGGTTTAGTAGCTATAACTGAAATTGCTGCAGAAGGATCTGTGAATTCCCCAAGGAATGCCATGTCTGCAATACCATCAGCTCCCATTATCGGGAATGGACAGTCTGATGAACATACTGGACTTGCTGGTCCTTGAATACCCTGTGAAGCCATTTCTTCAAGAAGTGCAGCTCCATCTGTTGCATAAGTAACTGTGATTAAACTATCACATTCACCAGCTGCAAGTTCTGCAACAATTGATGAGAAATCTGTAGTGTCATCTGCATACGGAATATCTACGCACATACTTACGCCACCTGCTCCATATGCTGCTTTAACAACACCTGCAAGACCAGCTCCATAATCGTTAGACATATAAATTAATCCTGGATTTTGCCATCCATGAGATGCTGCCATAGTTG
>JBJLBX010000041.1:0-16353 GCA_045567955.1 Candidatus Poseidoniales archaeon
CAAAGGCACCTCCTTCGTATCTATAGATGTGACTGTGAGCTTCCGTAACAATTTCATCTCCTGGTGAAGTATGTGTTCTAGTTGCAACAATATTTGACATTGTTCCAGATGGAACGTAAAGGGCTGCTTCTTTTCCTAATATTTTAGCTGCTTTTTCTTGTAATTCAATTACTGTTGGATCGTCTCCTAAAACATCATCTCCGACCACTGCCTCTAACATTGCTTTTCGCATGCCTTTGGTGGGTTGCGTAACTGTGTCACTACGAAGGTCTATCACAACTTGCCTTCAGTGTAGTGATTATAATAATTTCTTTTTTACCATAAGAACGGACTTGCAAGCATGTAGGTTCCAAATATCGTTCCAATTATTGTGTGAAGTATGAATATCGTTGGATGGTCTGCCCTATCACCCCATGCAAAAACTGTACTCTTCAAACCAATCTCTCCTCGAACCCATACTTTCTGATTAACCAAACAATATCCTACATATGCTAGGATAACTATGCCAACTGTAATACTGAGAATTTCTCGAGTATCCACACTTAACTTCTAAATCTTCTACTTACAAATAATAATGATCCGCCTGCTGCTATAATTCCAAAACCTGGCATTCCAAAAAGCCCCTCGTCTTCAATAACTTCTTCTACGGGTAAATCTATCAAAGTTGTCTTACCAGGATTATCTGTATCTGCATTTGCTTCGATTTGAGCTTCAGCTGTAGCTGGGTCGATTGGTGTCATTTCAATTGTATAGCCTTCTTCTTTCAGATTAGGCATATCCATATTGATGTAAGCAAGATGTCCTGTTACTGCATCATGGAACCATATAATTTCTGAATTACAGAACGGATCTCCTTCACAACCATCCTCATAGTCGCTATCGTGATCTGAACGACTGCCTCCTGGGACAATTCCGTCGTCATCATCATCTCCTTCGTGGTCTTCTCCATCACAACTATCCTCATCTCTTTCAGGATTCTTTTCTGAACATTGATCTGTTGGTAATACTTGATATCCTTCGTAATTGTTTCCATCAATTCCTTTTACACTCTTTTTCTCTTCAGTTTCGAATGCATAAGGTATCGGTTCGAACCCTTCAATATCATGAAGTGAGTAAGGCCCAAAAGCAAATCTGTTATTTTCTATCCGTAAATTCAACTTTTCAAATTCTTCTTCAGCTTGTTCATCACATTCTTCACCTTCTTGAGCTGATTCGTCATCTTCACATGATATCTCGTCTAAAATCTGTTGGAAAATCTGATCCATCCATGTTTCAGGTATATACATTGGGAAAATATCATTCCATTCAGTTATTACATCTGGGAGCCCATCATCATTTCTATCAATAGTTATTCCGCCATCGTCATGAATTTCTTGAATTGCATTACTTAATTCGGAATAAAGTTCTTGCATTTCTGGTAACTCATCGCAATTCAAATTAGGGCATAAGGACAATTCAGGTTTCTTGAAATCTATACTGCCCCCTAAATCTCCACTAACTATCAATGTATCTAATTCGCCTTCCCAATATTTATTTTTATCTAAAGGAAGATCCATTACATTCATTGGATTATCTCCAAAGTCAAAAAGAATACTCATGCTTGCTTCGGATGACATCTCAAGAACTGCAGTTTCTAATTTGTGTTCTATTGTTTCATAGCAGTGGGCGCCAACTCCTTCATCATCTTCGAATTCATCACATACTGAGAAAGGATCGTCGCTTCCATCATCTCCGCTTTCACCTTCGTCTTCTCCATTTTCACAGTCCCACATTCCGTTATTTACATAATCCATTGGATATGTATCGCCATTATCACATTCGAAATCGTAGCCGTTTCCTGGTTCATCACTGCCATCATAACAGTCCTCATACCCGTCATTGACCCAATAGAATGGGATTGTGTCTGAGCCGTCTGCGCAGTCATATTCGGGTTCTTCACCGTCATCTCCAATATCTAAAATTGAAACTCCGTCAAGCGTAATATTAGGTACATTTTTGATGGTTATACTTCCTGCTGAACCTAATGCAACTGTAATCTGTGTCTTTACTAATTCATGTGTGTCTTGGGTCCACCATGTATCTTCTGTAATTTTAGCAACATAATGCATACTTCCTCCAAGCTCAGTGTCTACTTCTTCAAGAACTAAAGGTTCTCCTGTATTGTTATCTAATAATTCAAACTTACCTGCGTCATCGTCGTCACCGCACTGTTCATTTTCTTCATCCCAATCTTCATCTTCACACCAAGCCTTCAATAGTAAATTATGTTCGCCTTCACCTGGTATCATTGTAGTAAAATTTGTGCCAAATACAGTGTGTGAATATAGAGACTGCTCTGTCTGCATATGAACCATGCCATCAAAATCATCAATTACTTCGCCAGTATAATAAAAACCTAAAATTGCTTCATTATCTAATTCAAATGATTTTAATTCTAACCCGGATGCATCTTTCAGCATTTCGGCTTCTTCACCAGACATTAGCTCAGTCATATTGTTTTCTAATTCAGATATTTCTGAACTTACTTCTTCCATCAAATCTATTTCTGTGCCGAAAGCCCATTTTTCTCCAACTACAAATGTTGAATCTTCAACTGCAGTACTAGCAGATGCTGAAAGCAAAATTGTTGCTAATAATGCTACAATTGCGATTTTCTTCATAGCTTTAACTTACTTCTATGTATTTAAATGTTATTCAAAAAATTATTTCGAAAAGTAATAAGTTAACGACTCTGTGGTTGATGAATGGATGTGGCTGAATTACTATTAATGTTGGCATTTACATTGCCTATTTCATTTTTACCCGGTCCCAACAATCTTCTCTCGGCTGCGCATAGTTCTCAACATGGATTTCGGAATACTTTACCTTTAATTTTAGGAATGGTTCTTGGATGGATTTTATTAGGAACGATTGTCGGATATGGGGCCTTGTTTATAGAAGAAAATCAGAGTTTATTGACCTCTCTTACTTATATTGGAATTGGATATATTATCTATTTATCCTATAAAATTGCAACTGCCCATTTGCTTGAAGAAGGGGATTCTAATGAAGAAGGCACTACCACTGGAATTCTTCTACAGGTTGTAAATGGCAAAGCCTTTATTCATTTATTAATTTTGATGACTACTTTTGGGCATGTGTTTGGCGGAGGGATTATGGGCAAAATAATGATTGCTCTTGTAAATGGTTTAGTCAAATTAATTGGGTGGTTGCTCTGGGGAGCTTTCGGAAGTGGATTGAAACAGATATTTAGTGATCCGAAATCTGGAATTTTAATTAATAGAATAATGGGATTGTCTCTTTTTGGAGTAGCAATTTGGATTGGGATTAATTTACAAAAATGAGCCTCGATCTTGCCCTTCTTTTAGCAACTTTGGTTTTTATCGTGCCTATGTGCTTTACGCCTGGACCGAATAATGTCCTATGTGCTGCACATGGTTCGAGTTATGGTTTTCAAAAAACATTACCTCTTATTGCAGGAATGGGGGTTGGGTGGTCTATTCTTGGTTTAGGTATTGCGGCTGGCGCTGAATTTCTAAAAGAGAATGAACTTATTTTCATTTTTTTGAGTTATGTGGGTGCAATATATATTGCATATTTAGGGTACAAAATAGCTTCATCTAAAACTATTGATAAGCAAAATACTTCTGAAGAACATCTTGGATTCTTTACTGGGATTTTACTTCAATTTATTAATGGAAAAGCTTGGATTCATTTTATAGTACTAATGACTACTTTTGGGGCTCTTTTTGGTACAGGGTACTATGCAAAAGCTGCTCTTGTTATTTTGAATCTCTTTTTTGGTCTTATGGCTGTTCTAAGTTGGGCGGCATTTGGAACCATTCTTAGAAAAACATTTAGTGGAGAAGAAGCTGGCATTATGATTAACAGAGTTATGGGAAGTCTTCTAATTCTTGTGGCGATATGGATTGCTTTACCCCATTAACTTAAGTTCTACATCGGAATAGAAGAACTATATGAAAAATGTGCTATGTTTTGGAGATTCGAATACATGGGGCTATTCTCCACAAGATGGCAATAGACACCCTCCAGAAATTAGATGGACTGGAGTATTGCAGAAATCACTTGGAACGAATTATCACGTAATTGAAGAGGGTTTGAATGGTCGTACGACATTCATCAACGAAGAAGGTGAAGAAGCAAGACCTCTTCGCAGTGGTTCTGATATTCTGCAAATAATATTGGAAAGTCACAGACCTTTAGATTTTGTAACCATAATGTTGGGAACAAATGATCTCAAATTAGAATTTAATCTTACTGTCGAACAAATCGCACAAGGAGCAAAAGAATTGTGCGAAACAGTACTCAATTCTGAGTATTTGGCAGACAATCTACCACAAATATTGTTGATTTCACCAACGCATATTGGTTCTACAATAATGCCTGACCAAGAGGAATTTTTCAAACAAGCTCGAGAAAAATCTTACCTTTTCGCTGAATATTATCAGAAAGTAGCTTCAGACCTCGGCATTCATTTTTTGGATGCTGCTAAAATTGTAGAGCCAAGCGAGGGAGAGGGCGTACACTGGGATGCTGATCAACATATCAAATTTGGTAAAGAATTAAAACAAGTTATTGAAAATATTTTCTTGAAATGATAAGTTATCCCTTTTATTTATTACTAAATGGACGTCGCGTCCAGAATACAAACATTGCTGCACCTGCAATAAAGCCGCCTGCTCCTGTTAAAACGGCAACGGTTTTAGTTGTCCAGAAAATGTCTTCGACTTCTTGAATTATTTCAACATCTATCTGTAGTCTACTTAGATTAAAAGCATTAAAATTCATTTCAATAAAGTTAGTTCCATTATAGGATGATGAAGGTTCTCCAAATTCCAATTTTGAGATACATGCCTGATTTGGAGTATTCATATTGACTCCGTCTGTAGAACAGGAGTAATCTGCATAATTTGTCAAATTTTCATCTACATAATGATTGTCTGATCCCATTGTTAATATAATATTAACATCATATGGAACTCGAGGTTCCCAATATTCTTCCAAAGTTGCACCTTGTGTTGGTTTCACTCCCAATGCAGTTCCCTCAACTCCAAAAACCCAAAGATGTCCGCTGCTTGAATCGTCCACAGCAATTGTATATTCTTTAGTGTTAGTACTAGTCCCAAAACTTTGCGAATTGTCATTTGAACCATCGCTATTGGTATCTATAGTTAAGTCCAAGTTTGCTACTGTAAATTGATCTGTGTTAACTTGTGGATAAGATAAAATTATTTCTGCACTAACTGTTCCTTCTGGGATGTGTAAATAATGTGTAGAATCTGTGATATAAGTTCCACCACTACCTACAAAATAAGCCCATTCTCCTTTCCATTCTGATTTTAATGTATCTGTAAATTCTTTATCTTTATGGATGTGAGAAACGCCATACATTGCATCTCTAGCGTCATAAACTGTTACCATTTCATTATCGGGTAGGCCATCTCCGTCATCATCAACATTTCGTAGACTTTCTAATGTTAATGCCATTTGAATTGCATATTTTGTATCAATTAAGCCGTGACCTTGCCCCCAATCGTGCTTCATTCCAGTATTACTAATTGTACCATTTGCATTTGATTGTCCGCCCTCAATGTATCTTCCTGAAAGTTCCATTATCAATTCAGCTTCTGAGACAAATGTATCTGCCCTATCTCCGTACCATTCACCTTCTAATGTTTCATGATCTTCGTAAAGATAGTCTGCAACTCCCAAAGATGGTGCAGCTTGGTAAAGTAAGGTAGCTACTCCTGCAATATGTGGTGTAGCCATGGACGTTCCTGAAATTGCCATGTAGTACAGATCATCATCTGTAGGTCTTTGAATAATATCAATGAGGGTCGCTCGTGGAGCTGTTGCCCATATTTCTACACCTGGAGCGCCTATGTCTGGCCATGTTTGTGGCTTTGTCATGTCTCCTCTAGATGAGAAATCGGCTATTCCAGAACCATCATGCTCAAGTGCTGCGACTCCAATAACCAAAGGAATATTTGCATATGGGTTTGTTTGTAAATCACTGCCATCACCTCCAGAATTTCCTGCTGCGAATACAGATACTACATTGTTATCGTACTGCAAGTTGAAGACAGCTTGAGAAACTGCGTTTGATGGGTCATACTCCGAACCTGAACTTCCCCATGAATTTGATGTTACTCTGATATTCAATGGATTGGCATCTGGTCTAGAATTATCATAAACCCATTGAAAAGCTTCGACTGCATTGTCAATGAATGCGATATCTCCAACTCCCATTCCAACTAATGTGGCGCCTGGAGCTACTCCTTTCTTGGCCCCTGCAGATGCATCCCCATTACCGCCGACTGTTCCTGCACAATGAGTTCCATGTCCACTAGAAGTATCTGAATTTTCTGCTTCAATCCAAGTTCTAGTAGCTCTATCAAATTTATATGATACCGTTTTACCTTCGTCATAATCAAAATCAGGATGTCCTGCATCCACTCCTGTGTCTATAATTACTGCAGCTACACCAGTTCCATCGATGTACCTATGGTGATGAAATTGATCGGCTACAACGTCTTCATCTTCATCTATAATTACTGTTTGCCAAGTTTCTACGGCATTAATTACTCTCGTAGTATCCTGCATGTAATATTCCATTTGTGAATTATGTTCTATCCAAAACACATCATCCTGCCTACTCAAATCTCTTATTTGAGAAGCTGTAGCTTTTCCAAAAAAGCCATCAATAAAATCAAAAATACTAATAATTTCAATTCCAATTTCTTCAGCAATTAGCATGTGTTGTTCAGTGAGTTGAGGTCTATATTGAACTATAAATTCAACCTCTGTATTAGTGTCTGCATCATCCATGGCTCTAATGATATTCGGGTGTAAAACATTTTCATTTGCTTGGGCAGATACACCAATATTACTGATGAGTAAAATAGCAAACATGGCTATGGCTGTTTTCTGTTGCATAATAGCAACCTAATGTTGTTCTTAAAAAAAGTTCACATTATAGTGACTAACGCTTTTGTGTATTATCTTCGTTCATAATTACTATATGAGGTGCCCAATCTTTAGATTCTTCTGAATCTATGTCGGCAAAGGTAGCCAATATGATTCTGTCACCAGAATTTGCTCTATGTGCTGCTGCCCCATTTACGCAAATTATTCCCTTTTCACTTCCTTCGTACTCCATGACATATGTTATGAGTCTTGTACCTTGGGTAATATTCCACAAATGAACTTGCTCATGCATTGAAAATTTCCCTAATTTAATTAGTTCTGGACTCAAGGCAACTGAACCTTCATAATCCTTTAAGGCATGAGTCACGGTTGCATTGTGCAATTTGGATTTTAGTACTGTAATACTGTGAGACACTACTGTTTACTTGGGGGCCAGTAAATATTGATAATCTTGAAATAGTCTTGCTTTATTTGATATTTGTGAAAATCAGACACATTGGCATTGCTGTAGATTCTATTGAGGACCGATTGCCTATGTGGGAATCCTTGGGTCTTAAACTAGATCATACTGAAAATGTGGACTCTGAAGGCGTAACTACGGCTCATTTGAAAGTTGGAGGATACGAAATTGAATTGTTAGAACCAATGGGGAAAGACACGCCGGTTGGTAAATTTATTGACAAAAAAGGCCCTGGAATTCATCATTTGGCTTTGGAAGTTGATGATATTGAAGAATCCTTAGCAAAAGCGAAAAAGAATGGTTTAGAACCAATTGGAGAAGCTCCGCGTCCTGGTGCCGATAATACGTTGGTAGCTTTTTTTCATCCTAAAGACACAGGCGGTGTTTTGTTAGAAATTGTTCAATGCGATTAATTCTTAAAAGGAAGAAATGATTTTACCAAATCAATTTCACTATTATTCAAAAGCTTAAACTTAAATGAACTAAAAAGAAAAGTTGTGCCATAAAGTAGTATTGAAGAAATTAGAAATATTTTATTTTCCAAATCTAAAGATAACAAGCCAATAACGGGAATCGCCGAGATTACAGAAACTATAGTAATTATCATCATTTTTTTCCAATGATATGTTTCAGATAATCCCGATTTTAATGTTCTTAAAGATTGATACATTATTATTATTGTTGAAAGCCAAGTAACTATGACTGTTGCAAATGGTATTCCTAATAATCTATTATCTCCTTCTAATGTTGTTAAAAAACTATAACTCAGAATTATATTGATTGTGGACATCAATATTGCTAAACGTAGTAGAAATTTTGTTTGGCCGCTTGCCATCAAAATCCAACCTAGATTTAGGGCGTAAGTTGGCAGTAGAAGTAAATAAATTGAAAAAATAGGGACTGTGTCTTCATAATTATTTGTAAATAATGTTAAAATTAATGGTTTTGCAATCAAGGCTAGTAAAAACATAGCCGGTAGAAAAATAAATGCTAACTTTTCGACGCTATTAGCATACAGTTGTTGTATTTCTAATAAATTATTGTCTTTATGAGCTTTTGACATTCGTGGTGTTACTACTTGAGAAGCTGATTGAGTTATCCATCCAAACATTGGCGCCCATAGTGATCCTAAATAGTATGCTGCAAAAACAGAACTTGAGAAAAATAACCCCACCATATATTTGTCAATATTTATGTTTATAACATAAATCATAGCTGTTAATCCAACAGGAATTCCATAGGCTAATTGCTCTCGATAATAAGATTCTCTAGTTTCTATCTTACTTAAATAATTTTTATAGATATAAATCATTACTATTATGAATTTAATAATCGAAGTTAAGATAATACCATGGACCATTCCTAACGTTGTTGGGTTGTGCCAAGCTGCAATTGGAAGTACAATGATGTCGATTAAAGTAAATCCAATCATCGACCACATCGCTGTAGTTTCTTTATCTTCTAAAATTAATAGATTTTGAAGGGGCATAACCGACAACATTATTCCAATATAAATTCCTAAAAGAAAGATGAAAGGTTGAAGATGATGGTCAGGAGATACACTCTCCATTGCTTGACTAATAAGGGCAAACAATGCAAATGCAGCTAATCCTGATATTATTAAAATACTCCACGTTTGTTTAATCAGAAGAGGCCGAGCCGAAACATCTTTACGTGGAAAATAATACAATAATGATTGGGGCATTCCAAATAACAATATTGCTTGAACTATAGCATAAATCATTACTAATTGTTGATAAGATCCGTAATCGTCCTTAACTAATAATCGTGTTAGAGCCAATGGAATTATTAGACTTAAAAGAAAAGAAAATGCTCTTCCGTAAATCAGAATTATAATTTTCCGAGACAATTCCATTAATTTTTCAGAAAGCAGCCAGTTATAAACTCGCGTGCTCTAAAAAATAATTAAGTTAATGTGTTATATAGATGTTCAATTTGTATAATTCTAATGGAGAGTCGGTTAAGAATTGCAATCGTGGCCAATGTAAATAGTGTTCACACTGTTCGGTGGGTGAATTGGTTAGAAGAAGAAGGGCACGATGTTTCTATTTTCTCATTAAAAGATGGTGAAAAATGTACTTATTTTGGACCGGAACCTCGGTTAGATCGAAGTTTGATAATTAATTTAGGTAGCGGAGTTCGAAAAACTACAAAAAAATTACAATTATTAATTAATGAATTTAATCCCGATGTAATTCATGGTTTCTTTTTAACAAATCATGCTTTTTATGCTGCGCGAATGAAGAAATATCCTATAATTGTTACTGCAATGGGATCTGATGTATTGGTACACCCTAGGGACTCTAAGCTATTATCTTGGATTATCAAAAAAACCGGAAACAATTCAATGAAGGTGGTATGTCCTCCTCTACTAGTTGATAACTTAGTAAAATTAGGTATTGAAGAAAATAAAATAGTGACTAATTTAATTGGGATAAATACTGATATTTTTAAACCCTTAGAAAAAGAAAAGTGTGTTCTGTTTAGTCGAGGCTTCAAAGAAATTTATAATCCTAAAGTTGTGGCTAAAGCTATAGCTCTTGTTCACAAAAAAGAACCTGGAATTAAATTCTATTTAGCCGGAGATGGCCCATTAAAACAAAGAATTAAAGAAAGTTTAGAAGATTATAATGTAGAGTTTACCGGGCAATTAGAGGAAGAAGAACTAGGAGAAATTATGGGGAAATCAGAAGTCGTTATTTCTTCGTCTCTTTCAGACAGTATTCCTCTTACTATTTTTGAAGCAATGGCTTGTGGTTCTATCTTAGTTGTTAGTAATAACCACGGACATCGTCAATGGGACAAAGAAGAATACCCTATTCTTTTCTTTGGAAAAAATGATTCTCGAAAACTAGCTGATTTTATAATAAAATCATGTTCTAATAAAAAATTATTGGAAGAAGCTTTAACACAAGGCCCTGAACTCGTAAAACTTAATTGGAGTTGGGAAAAACAAGCTAATCTTATTTTAAAAGAATATAGAGCAATTTTACAATAGATAAGTAAAATTAGGTCCCAAACATTATTCTCAGAATATCTCGCGTACCTGGGCCCAAACCTAAGGCTAATAGAAACATTAGGAGTAGTGCAACCATTCCGGGGTCTTCATCATTACTTTTTTCCGCTTCAAGGGCCGTAATAACTCCAGTAACTACTAAAAATTTTAACGGAAGCATTACAATTGCACTTCCAAAATATTCTATAAAGAAATCCGGAAGAACGTGTTTTTCAGTGTACCCATATGTGTCTATCCCTAAGAATGTTGCCCCTCCATCTATAAAATGTCCGAAATAAAGTAGAAGATAAATTGGTTTTAAAGGCATTATAAACCATGAAAAAAACCATACTACAAACGTTAAAACTGAAGCTATGATTAATGTATTCCATAATATTTCTGGATTTAGTATTTCATTTTGCGCCAACGTTAAATATGCTAAAATTAATGTTAATGTCGAAGAAATTCCAAAGAAAAGAACTGGATCTCTAAGAGGAGTCCCTCTGTAGAATTCGGCAGTTAACGCAGTGAATGAAAACACTACCAAAGCCCAAGAAGAAGGGTGTATCCAATCTCCAGGTACAAAATACCACCATAAACCATAACCTCCAATAGTAAAAGAAACTAAACCTAGTCCTTTTGTTAATGGAGGTAAATCCGTTTTTGATAACCAAACTCCAAATGAAATTATTAACAAACTATATATTACTAAAATTCCATAAATTAAAGGTGAAATAAAGAGATATTGGATTGGAGGTTCGAAGGTATCTGCATCTTCAAGAACTCTAGCTACTCCCCCAAGAAGAAGTAAGGGAATACAGGAAAATACAAATCTTTCACTAAGTTCTATTTTCCATTTTGTGAGTAGTTCATTTATTGCTATAAATAAAATAAAGAAACCTATCCCGTATGCAATTGTATTGTAAATATTGTATTTAGCGCCGACTTCACCCTTAGAATCTGCCATTATTGGATTTACAAAGAACTCATTCCAAAAATCTGCTACTTGAGGTATAAATTGTATGGCTAGAATAAGGGAAATCGCAACTCCATAAGTGTAAATGTATTTATTTTCACTAGTCTTAATTATTTCCTGAATTGAAGTTCCAGACTCATCTGGATAAAATCGGCCGGACGAGTATAGTAACATCACGGTAACGAATGAAATTATGCCGACAGTAGGTGAGAAAAAATCACCTATGGCTAGTGAAGTACCTAAACTGTAGAATATGAATATTACTGGATTGTTGTGAGGAAATATACCTTTAGTCTTCTTTTCGGCCATTAATTCTGTGCTTCTTGCTCTCTCTTGATCCTTGCTAATCTAAATGAAAGGATGCTTCCAACTAAATTTTCTCCACAAAGTAAGACCATGGCCATCCTAGCTATTGTTGGCCTCTCCAAATCGCCACCATCTGTAATCCAAGCGATAAAGTCTGGAATGCCCATTAGGCCGCCAAGTAATCCTATTAAGCAAAACATTGCTCCAGCATGCATCGCATGCTTTTTGTTTTCTGGACGTAATATGGTTATTAATCCAGGAATCATTAAGCCTAAACCAATTATTGCTGGAATAAGGGCTGTAATAGATTGCTCATTCTCAGGAAATAAATAAAAATAAACTCCCATGATAGTTAGTAAGAATCCCGAACTTGCCATTCCTATTGGTAACATCGTCGACATGCTTTCCGAAAAACTCATTTCTTCTTGGACCATAATGCTGTATCCGAGAAGGGGTGTTAAAATATGTTTCTGAGTTAGGCCTAAATAGAGTCGATTTCTCGTATTAATATGGACTTATTGAAAGATGAGGATATTGCTAACCGCATTCGAATGATTGGCCCTTGGGATTACGACTCTGATGATAAAATATTAATTCGAGAAACTATGTTTAAAGATTTTATGGAAGCTATGGGATTTTTAAATAAATTAGCTGAAGCTGCTGAAAAGCTTAACCACCATCCAGATATGACTCTATGTGAATATAATCGAGTTATTGTAACAACAACAACTCACGATGCTGGCGGCATAACTGATAATGATATTCATTTAACTCAAAGTTTTGAAGAAATCTTAGAAAGTTACGACTAGAATTATGTCAATAGCAGAACCAAGGAAAATCGGTTACTTTTCTTTTCTAATTCGATTTACTATTGGATTTATTTGGTTAAGTTTTTGGTCTTTAGCATGCATGACGCTTATGTTGTTGGCTCTTCCATTTCGTTCATTAAGAGTAAGAATTGGAAATCTTTGTGGGAAAATTATAGGACCTGTAATTGCTAGAATTATTGGTGCTAAAGTTATCAATCCTGATGTAGAAAAATTGAATAATTCAACTCCTGCTATTTTTGTTACTAATCATTCTTCAGCTTTAGATATTTTCATCTCCATGGGTCTTTGTCCGTATGGCGGATGTGGAGTTGGTAAAAAAGAAATTTTGAGAATTCCATTCTTTGGTTTGGCCTATTGGTTAGCTGGGCATTTGTTAATTGATCGAGGAAATAATGCTAAAGCAATTGCTTCAATGGCAAAATTATCTAATTTTGTTAAAACTAAAGATTTGAGTATATGGATTTGGCCCGAAGGAACAAGAAGTATTGATGGAAAATTAATTCCTTTCAAAAAAGGATTTGTACATTTGGCATTGGCAACTGGTTTGCCAGTTGTTCCAGTTATACTTCATGGTGCGCACAAAATATGGCCTGCAAAGACTATGCAATTTTATCCCGGTGAAGTTAGAGTTGAAGTACTAGATCCAATTAAAACTGATAATTGGAGCAAAGAAAATGTGGATAACCACGTTGAAGAAGTTAAAGGCCTTATGGCTAAAGCCCTATTGTAATTATAATAACTAAATTCCCATTTCTTTCAACTTAGCCGGCAAGTATGTCTTGGTAACGAAATCAAGTCCGTATTTTGCTAAAGCTTGCTGTTCTGATTTTTTATTTATCTCTAATTGTAATTCTATTTCGCCTTTCCAATATTTACTTTTGAAACGTGGATCTGTAAGAATTGATTTCAATGCACTGATGTCTCTATCTGTGAGATCGTCTGAAGGCAATTCGTAATTTATTATGTCTGAAGGAGTTACACCTAGATACCTTGCGCTAGGTGTTGCTAAAATATGAGATATGTGTGCAGTTTTGATAGCTCCGTAAGCTACTGAACTGTAAATTCGGTAAGACCAAGGATCTGCATCTGTAAACAGAAGAAGGGGAATTCCAGAAGACTCGTGCATTCTTTGTAAAAATCTACGAGTTGAACGTGCCGGTTGTCCCTTTATGTGAACCAAAATAGCATCATGTGTTTCATCAAAACCGTTCTCTACTAATCGATCGAACATACCTCCTGTCTCAATAGCAATAATACATTTTGAATTACCAAAATCATTAAATGTTATTTTAGAATCTTCGACATTGTAAGGTATATTGTATCCGGTATCTCCTACATCATTACGGCAATTGATTTTCATAGGATTTCCCTTACGATTTATCTCAGTAATAGTTACATCTCCCAGAACCTTGGCTCCGTCATCTTCTGGTCTGATCTTGAAATCTTCTCTTTGGAAATGTGTTATAATTTCTAAATCTTCAATTAATTTATTAGATTCGTCTTGTGCATGAAATTTTCCTAAATCCCAACCTTCAGAGATATAATACAATTCTCTCAGAGTTGAAGATTTACTTTGACTCGACATTTCTCTAATAAAATCTAAAAGATAGGTTGTTCTAAGAAGCATATAAGCTCCGTCTAATTTTTTAGCAGTTCTTGTTGTTTCTGATTTACCATATTTCCAAACCTTAGCATCTTCATCAAAAATAATATTATTCTTACTTCTTGTAGGAATTGACATCTCAGGTACTTTACCTGTGCTTAATTGTTTGTAAATCTGTTCAGCTATTTGTTCTAATTCATGTACGGCGGTCGCCATAAGTCCCCATTGAGTGGGGGTTTTAGTTCAATCGGGACCTAGTGAATGAACATTAGAATCTGTCAGACACCTTTCTTTCCACTGGAAAGATGATCAAAAAAACATAAGTGAAAAAAACAACAAAAATAAGCCGCCGCATAGAGAGAGGGTTCCAATGGAAAGAAGGGTGTGTGTGTCTTATAAGTACTATTCTTTTATTATAATATATATGGTTCATATATCACAACTCATTTTAGGAAAAACAGGTTGTGTTAGCTATCTCATTTTTTGTAAAGAAAAGAAGGAATGTGCAATAATAGATCCTTTCAAAGAATATGAAAAAGATATTTTCGAAGAAATTAAAAAACTAAACTCACCTGTAATTAAATACGTCATAGATACACATACACATGCAGATCGGAAATCAGCATCTTCATATTTTGTGAATGAATTCAAATTAAGAGGTGTCGTGAAAAGCGAAATGACTAAATTTAAAGGTAAAACAATTAGCACTAAAGACGGAGATTCTTTAAAAATCGGAAATGCTGAATTGAAAGTTGTGTATACGCCAGGACACACTTATGATCATAATTGCTACTTGGTTGAAGACAATTTATTATCAGGAGATTGTTTGTTTATTGGAGACGTAGGTAGAATAGACTTGGGAGGCGATCCTCGTGAAAAAACAGAAATGCTCTATAATAGCTTAAGAAAATTAGAACAATTACCAGCAGATACAAAAGTTTATCCAAATCATGTAGGGGCAGTTCATGCCATAGATTCAGAAGATAAATTTTCTACAATCTCAAAAGAAATAAAAAACAATGAAGCTTTACAAGTTAAAGAAGTAAAAGAATTCTACACATATATGACAGAAGGATGGCCTCCTAAACCAGATAACTGGGAAGAAATTATTAAATATAATTTACGAGGTTGATTATATACTATTTTTAATACGTCTTGCAAAATAAAAACAAACAATACAGAGCCACCCCGATAAGATAACTAATTCCCAAGCTATAGGGCCCCACGAATACAGAAATAACGAAAAACTGATAAAGAAGAAAAGTACGGATAAAGAATACAAAACAACCATGATAATCTTCCTTGAAAGGGTATTTTTTGTTGTAATTTTGTCACTCATAAAAAAAAGAGAGACAAGCCTTATTTAAAAATTACAACAGAGAATGCCCAGGTCCCTTAACTAATTTTCTACAACCAATCCAAGAAAGAGTGCCCAAGGTAAAAACAACAATGTAGAAGATCAACCGCCCCATAACATCTAAATAATTTAGGAAAAGATAAGGATAACCACATGAAACAGAACCACATGGAAAATCATTATAAACTTGAACAAAAAATTCCATCCAAATAATATATCCAGTAAAAATCATACCAAAAACGGAAAATTCTCGTTTCAAATCTTGAAAAGCTTGGGAATAAAATAAAACTTCTACAAACAAAAAGACTGAAGTTCCAAAATGCATATAATAATCTTTAAAAACATCAAATATAGACCATCCACTTTCAGAAGCGCCAAACCCACCCAAGAGTTTGATAACCCAATATAGTAAGAAAACAAGAACGTTGAGGACCATTGAAGCTGGCAACAGGAAATAATAAGAAACAAAGTTCGAATCTTTTTCATTAAGAAGTGCGCAACCGGCAATTATAAAATTTAATAATAAATTCCAATTAGTAAGGAATTTTAGACCGCCGCCCCAACTTCCCGCTTTTAGAACATAAAATCCTAAAATTATATTAGTTATAAAAAAATAAAAAGTTAAACCAAAAGCTAAAATTCTAAAATTACGCCGATTAAACAAAATACACCTTAGATAATACGTTGTTTTTGACTATATATAACTTACACGCACGCTTAAATTTGATAATTTCAAGTAGTATTTATTTTTGTGGAACCCATTATCCTCGGATTAGATTCTAATTGAATAATTAGAGAATTTCTCTTTGAAGATTTATTTATCACGATAGGAGAATCCCATTCAATATCAATAAAAT
>JBJLBX010000042.1:0-15980 GCA_045567955.1 Candidatus Poseidoniales archaeon
AAGATCAGATATATTGCAGCAATCAATGTTGGGTCAGTTCTCGCCAGACCAATTCAGATGAGCGCTGGCCAGCATGGCGTGTTTGGGTGTCAATATTTGGTATATTTGTATTATTATTTTCATTACTAGTGCTTGTAACCACATTTATTGAAGAATTGCTATATTTTGTTATTATATCTACTACATTGTCTGCGATTTTAGTATTTTTTATATTGAAAAATTTACATACGCCTGAAAGTTTTAAAGAATTATTAAAATTCCCTTCAAATCGTGAGGTTTGGCGTTTAATCGGAATCGTAATACTTGTTGATATTTTTGTTGTTAAACCATTGCATGTTATTTTTACTACTTATTTTTTCCCAGAAGCAAATGAGCAAGAAATAATAACAGTACTTGAAGAATTATCTCCTAAATCATCCATATTGATGGCTTTATCAGTTTCATTATTAACTCCTATCTTAGAAGAATTATTGTTCCGAGGTTTTATTCTAGGAGTTTTGTTAAAATGCTATGATGATCGCACATCAATAGTTATATCTGCATTAATCTTTGCTATTGCACATGAACCTGTGGCTTATGGAATGGCCTTTGGTGGAGGATTACTTTATGGGTGGATTCGAGTTAAAACAGGTAGTATCGTTCCTAGTATGATAACACATATTCTTTGGAACAGTTTTGTTAGTATTATAGTTCTTTTTTACTAACCATGTTTCATATATAGCATGAATTTTGCGGTCATGTGAAGCACGTCTTAGTATGTGTGGCTTGGCCCTACGCCAACGGTCCTTTGCACTTAGGACATATGGCTGGTTGTTATCTGCCACCCGACATATTCGCACGTTACCATCGTTTGAAAGGAAATAAAGTCCTGATGGTTAGTGGAAGCGATATGCATGGAACTCCAATTACAGTAACAGCTCAACAAGAAGGTAAAACACCAGAGCAGGTTGCAATGGAGTATCATAAGATCAACAGTAATTCTATTGAAAAAATGGGTATTTCATTTGATTTATTCAGCCATACTCACACAAAAGAACATACTGAAATTGCTTTATCAATATTAAAAAAATTAGATGACAATGGTTACATTGAACCAAGAATATCTGAAGAGCCTTACGATCCAATCGCTAAACAATTTTTACCAGATAGGTATGTAGAAGGAACTTGTCCTCATTGTAAGTGTGAATCTGCAAGAGGCGATCAATGTGATGATTGTGGAAAAACTTTAGATTCCAAAGAATTGATTAATCCACGTTCTAAATTGAATCCAGATGCAGAAATTGAATTTAAAGAAACAGAACATTTATTTTTCAAATTGTCCGAATTCCGAGATACTTTGCTAGATTGGTTGTCTGAAGGAAAAGAGCATTGGCGTCCTTCTGTAATTAATTTTACAAGGAATTGGCTCAAAGAAGGATTAATTGATAGAGCAGTAACTAGGGATTTAGAGTGGGGCATCGAGATCCCAAGAGAAGGTTATGAATCTAAGAGAATGTATGTTTGGTTTGAAGCAGTAATGGGATATTACTCGGCTTCAGTCCACTGGGCTAAGAATCAGGGGAAACCAGATGAATGGAAAAAGTGGTGGGAAAGCGAAGAATCCGAGCACTATTATTTCATGGCTAAAGATAACATACCTTTCCACACAATTATTTGGCCAGCTATGCTTTCAGGTTGTGGGTATAAACTTCCGTATGATGTTCCTGCCAATGAATATTTATTGTTAGACTCTTCTCAATTTTCTAAATCAAGAAGACATGCTATTTGGATTCCAGATTATTTGGATAGATATGATCCCGAGTTACTGCGTTTCTATTTGGCAGCAATAATGCCTGAACAAAAAGATGCAAATTTTACATGGGAAGACTATGTAACTAGGATAAATACAGAATTGATTGGAAATTATGGTAATTTACTTTACAGAGTAATGTCCTTTGCACATAAAAATTATCCTGAAGGCCTTCATTCAGAAACAACTACAGTTCCTTCACTTAATGAAAAGATAATAGAAACTCAAAAACGTGTATCAGAGGCATTAGAAGCTTGTAAATTTAAAAAAGCATTACAAGCAGTTATGGAATTATCACAGGCTGGAAATATCGCATTGAACGAAGCTGCACCATGGAAACAATTGAAAGCAGATAGAGATGCTTGTGAAGCAACATTAGTTACATTTTTGAATTTATGTCGTAGCCTATCAGTAATGATGGCGCCATTTTTGCCAAAGTCATCCCAGAAAGCTTGGGATTACATGGGTCAAAAAGACAAAATTGAAAATCTTGGATGGAATTCAGCTCTTGAAATTAAGACGAATTTCAAACTAGAACAACCCTTGCCATTGTTTACGAAGTTAAACATGGACGAAATATTGGAGAAAGAAATGCCCCCAGAGGAAACAAACGAGCTAGCTAACGTCAAACCAGAGATAACTTTTGACGATTTCAAGAAATTGGATATCCGAATAGGAACTGTAGATAATGTAGAACCACATCCTAATGCAGACAAACTTTGGCTTTTAGATGTAAATTTTGGAGGACCAACTAAGAGAATTGTCACAGGTCTTCGAGGTATTTATGAATCAGATGATCTTTTAGGTAAGAAAATTGCAGTTCTTGTTAACTTGGCACCTGCAAAATTTAGAGGTGAAGACTCCAACGGAATGTTATTAGCAGCAGAGGGAGAAGGCATAGTTAGTCTCCTACAACCTGATAAAGAAATTAAGGATGGAAGTGAAGTTCATTAGTGGCCAAACCACTAAAACCCACCTCTCGTGCAACTGATTTAGGGCCTGTAGCCTAGCCTGGAAGGGCGTCTGGCTTCTAACCAGAAGATCCAGGGTTCGAATCCCTGCAGGCCCGCCATTCTTTTTAGAATGGTAATTTTGATAAATCTACGTTTCCACCAGTAATTATAATTCCGATATTTTCCATTCCTTTCAGCGCCTTAAATTCATCACTTAGGGCTACAGCTACAGGAGTAGCAGAACTTGGCTCAATAATAATCTTCATTCTTTCCCAAATTATTTGCATTGCCTTTATTACCTCATCGTCGGTAACTGTGTATATCGCTTCTAAGTGGTCTTTGAGTATATTCCAAGTCTTGTCTCCCAAGCTTGTGAGGAGTCCATCACAGATAGTATCAGGATTTTCTTGAGGAATTATTTTTCCTTCTGTAAATGAACGATAGGCATCATCAGCTCCTTTTGGTTCAGCTCCATATAATTTAGTTTTTGGTAGAAGGCTTCTGGTAGTTATGCATGTACCTGACATTAACCCACCGCCTCCTATTGGCGCAATAATAGCATCTAAATTTCCAATTTCCTCAATCAATTCCAATGCAGCCGTCCCTTGTCCGGCTATAACATTTGAATTGTTGAAAGGATGGATTATGGTTGCTCCAGTTTTTTCAGCAATTTTTTCGAGCGTAGTTCTTCTTGCTTCTAATGTAGGTTCACAAAGAGTAACTTTTGCTTCATATCCTTTAACAGCATCTAATTTGACATCAGGTGAATTATTTGGCATTACAATATAGGCAGGTATTCCTCTCTTTTGAGCAGCATAAGCTACAGCCTGAGCATGATTTCCACTACTATGTGTGCAAACTCCTTTTTCAGCTTCCTTATCATTTAGCATAGAAACTGCATTCCATCCTCCTCTAAATTTGAAAGCACCAACCTTTTGGAAATTTTCACATTTAAAGAAAAGTTTACGTCCAGCTAATTGATCTAAAGTCTTGCATGTTAGTACAGGAGTTTTATGACCAATACCTTCAATGCGCTTAGCTGCAGAGCGCACATCATCTATAGAAGCTGCATATTTTTCCATTGGAATTTGATGGGATACAAGCATGATAAAAAAGGTTAATACTGGCCTTATGAATCAATTATTATGTCAACATATTATCCTCAAACAGTGATTTATGAGGAAAAAAAAGTAACATATTGGGTCTTAGCGGCGATACCATTTTTCTTATGCTTCATTATTTATTTCGGATATAGAATGGAGTCTCTTGATTTATGGATAAGGCTCTTACCTATGATTCCAATGCTTTTTGTAATTTTTATATTCTACAATCTGGCATTTTATTCCGTGAAAATCTTTGATGATAAAACAATACAATTCGGTTTTCCGCAGTGGCACATAAAACTTCAATCACACGAGATCAAGTCCATAGAAGAAACAGTTCCATATCAACCAATCAAGGATTTCGGTGGTCTTGGGTGGCGCATTGGTAAAAAAGATGGTAAGTGGAAACGCGGCTATCTTGTATGGCTTCAGAAAGGAATTGAAGTTGAAACAGTAAGTGGTATACACTATGTTTTTGGAACTGACAATCCTCAAGAAATTATTTCTTTAATTCGATAATTTTTTTAGTGTGAGTATTTAAACCTTTAAATAGACACTTTATATACTAACTTCCCCCCAGAGGTATTTTACATGGCAGAAATAATAGTAGTTAACGTCGTAGCAAGTGCATCAATCGGTAAAGAATTGATGCTTCAAGATATAGCTTTCCAGCTAGAAGGTGCTGAATATGATCAGGATAGATTTCCAGGACTTATTTACAAATTAGCAGAACCTAAAACTGCAGTTTTGATTTTTAGAAGTGGTAAAGTTGTTTGTACAGGTGCAAGATCAATACCTGATGTACATGTTGCAATCAATAAAGTAGTAGATGAACTTAGAGTTCTGGATATGCCTGTTAAGGATGAGCCAGATATTGTAATACAAAATATAGTAGCTACGACTAACTTAGAATCAACTTTGAATTTAATTCAGATAGCAATGTCTCTTGGTTTCGAAAATGTAGAATATGAACCAGAGGCTTTCCCAGGGCTTGTATATCGAATGGATGACCCTAAAGTTGTCTTATTGTTATTTGGAAGTGGAAAGATGGTTTGTGTTGGTGCTCGTGAAGTCAACGATATCAAGAATGCAGTTAGAAATATAAAAGAAGAATTATCTACTGCAGGTTTAATGAGGACATAAGTTTCATGATAACTGTTGAACAGTTAATTCAAAGATTAGAGGACTTACACGAAGACACAGAAGACCAGTCTCTTGAAATAACATTAGATTTGTTGAATAGAATGCGCCGTAATATTTCTGGACGCAATACTCTTTATGGGTATCTTTCAGATGACAAATGGCGAGAATTGGAATGGTAATTTAAAATGAGCCAAACAGAAATCCGAGAAATAAGAACATTAAAAGTTGGGCGATATATCGTCATTGATGGTGAGCCTTGTAAATTGGTGGAATATATCACCTCTAAACCTGGAAAGCACGGTGAAGCTAAGGCGCGTATGGTAGCTATTGGTCTATTTGATAATCAAAAAAGATCCTTAGTACATCCGGTTAAGCACAAAGTGCATGTTCCGCTTGTAGATAGACGTAAAGCTCAGATTTTAGCCGATATGGGTGCAGAAATCCAGATGATGGATCTTGAGACATTCGAAACATTTAACGTTCCTTTATCAGAAATTCCTGAAAAATTCCATCCAGCTATGGAACCAGGCAATGAGATTGTTTTCCTTTCAGCTATGGGTCGTAAGCTGGTAACAGACTAAAGTGTCAGAATTCTTTGCCGACGCCGAGGCTTCTTACAATGAAGCTAGGTTCGTGTACTATGGCTATCCGTTTGATGGGACTGCCTGTTTTAGAAAAGGTTCTTCCGAGGCTCCAGATGCAATTCGTAAGAATAGTTACAATTTTGAAACATATTTATTAGAATTAGGAATTGATTTATCTGATATTTCAGCAAATGATTGGGGAAATTTAGAAACTACTGATAATCAAGATAAGAATGAAAAGCTTTTGGAAGATTTAGTTTCAAAGATAGTTAATGAAGGTAAGTTTCCTATAGGCTTAGGGGGAGAACACTCTTTGACTCCTGCAGCAGTCAAAGCTGCGCATTCTAAATATCCAAATTTAGCTGTAGTAATTTTAGATGCACATTTAGATTTTAGAAATGAGTATGAAGGAAATCCTAAATCCCATGCAACTGTTACTCGAAGAGTTAGTGAGATTGTAGGTGTAGACAATGTTCGTTCAATAGGTATTCGTTCGGTTTCACAATCAGAAATAACTGAAGCTCGTTCAGTCGGTTTAAAATTTATAGAATCAGGATGGACTGAATTACGTGAATATTTAGCTGATGTTATAGAAGATTTGGACGGCCCTGTTTACTTGAGTCTTGATATGGATGCAATAGATCCTGCCTTTGCTCCCGGAGTAGGCACTCCAGAACCATTTGGTATGACTCCATATGAAATCATACAGACAATTAATTTCTTTGCAGATAGAATAGTTGGTTTTGATTGCGTTGAAGTATGCCCACCTCATGACAATGGCAATACTTCAGCATTAGCTGCACGCCTTACTCGACACTTAGTTGGTGCCGTTTGGCAGTCTCAAGAAAGATTCAAGTAATTAGTAAGATTCTTTTTAATTATTTAATACATTATAAGTCTAAATAACCGCGCGCCTAAAATAGTGCTTCTTCTGGTGGAAAGATAGTGCGGGGGTCGCATAGTCTGGCCAATTGCGTCGGGCTCAAAATCCGATCCTTAGTGGTACGTGGGTTCGAATCCCTCCCCCCGCACCATGATTTTACAATTTAATGACACATCTATCAACTATTTTATCTTCAATAATATGTTCTTTAATTATATCTTTAATATCTTTTTCAGGATTGTCAATTCGATACCATACACCTTCAGGATATACTACAACAGTTGGCCCTTGTTCACAAAAATCTAAGCACGCAGATCCATTTGCCCTTACTTTTCCAACCAAATTCATTTTAGCAATTTCTTTTTTGAACATCATTTTGATTTCACTACCTTTTTTTTCTTGACAGCAACCTCGAGGATGATCCGATGATCTTGAATTTTCACAAATAAAAATATGTTTCTCAAAACCAGTAGTTTTTCTTCCTTTTGGATCTTTCATTTTAGTCCCTCTAACCATAGTTTATGAAATGTTAAATCATTAGTTAATTCAGGATGAAAAGTTAATGCCATATTCTTTCCTTCAATACATCCGACAATATCATTGTTAGCCCAAGCAATTGGTTTAGTTTTATTTCCAATTGATATAATCGCAGGAGCTCGAATAAAGACACCTTTGAAAATTTCATTATTTTCAGTTCGAATATCTTTTTCAAATGAGTCTTTTTGTCTTCCATAATGATTTCTATCAATTACCATATCTATCTTACCAAATGTTTCATCTTGACATTTTCCAATTAGGATGGCTCCGGCACAAGTCCCCATTATTGGTAAAGTACTTTCGCTAATTGCTTTCCATAATCCGGAATTTTTTAAAAGATTTCTTAAAGTTGTAGATTCACCGCCAGGCATAATCAAGCCAGATATATTTTGTAAATCAGCAGGCGTTCTAACTTTGACTGCATTAATGCTGTTTTTTTCTATACTGGATATATGTTCCGAAACTGCACCTTGTAACGCTAGAATACCAATGTTCATTAATAGACGAATGTCACTGGTTTTAAAGAAGTATCATTTGTTCTTGAAAAAGAAATACTAAACTTTATATTACAACGGCGTCATGGTAAGTTCCCTTCAATGGGCGCAAGCCCACTGATACAAGGACTCAACCAAGGTGTGTACATATGCAAGAAACTAGTAATGTAAACAAGCAAAATTGGGCTACGAAGCTAATGGCTATCGTGGTCGTCGTGTCTATGGTAGGAAGCACAATAGTGCTCTTTGCTCCAGAGGCATCGGCAAGAACCGGATCTGATAGTTACGGTTATACTTTTAAGGATAGTGACGAAACTGGAGTAGACGCTACCTGGACTGAATTAATTGGTGCAGCGGGAACAACTTTATTGATCTCATCAAGTACTGATGCAGCCCAGTCTGTGATAGACCTTCCATTTGCGTTAGAGTTTTATGAAAAAGAATACGATTCATGGAGCAATGGCGGAGATAATGGTTACATTACTTTCGGTGCAGCAGTATCCTATCAATGGACTTCTTACCACATTCCAGCAACCCAATTAGGTCAAGCTGCAGTGGCAGGAGCCTGGTTTGATGGTGGTTTTTGTAGAGCTAGTAACCCTAATGCAGGTGTTTACTACAATACAATAGGAACTACTCCTGACCGGCAATTCATTGTCCAATACCAAGATCAAGGAGCTTGGTATCCTTCAGTTTACCAATGTCCTGGCACAGCAGCAGCTAATGCATTGACTTGGCAAATAATTTTACATGAAGGTTCAAATAAAATTTCAGTTAATTACAAAGATACTAACGGTGGTTACGGTTCAGATAATGAACAAGCTACAACTGGTATCCAAGGTACCCCTTCAGGTGGTTCAGTAGGTTTAGAATATGTTTACCGTAATTCGCCAGTTGCTTTCAATACACTTGACGACTCAACAGTAGAATTTACACCTCCACCTCCAGCAAGAAATGACATTCGCTTAAAATCAGCAAGTGTTCCAGATCCAATTTCTTTGGATGAAAACAATGCAATGGCTGCAACAGTACTCAACAACGGTGTAAACTGTGACGTGGCTGGAGATTGTACTCCGGTTGCTGAAACTGACATAGACGTATCAGCTTCAGTTTTTAGTATCAAAGAAGATGTTACAGATTATACTTTTGACGACAGGTCAGATGCAGAAGGATTTACACACTCGGCAATTCAGGGAGCAGATGGTTGGACACAAGCTTTGAATGATGGTAAAGGTAATCATAATGAAGGAGATGAAGGCACTGGCGATGGTGCTTGGTCTTCAGGACGTAAATCTGCATCATTAGGTGGAATGTTTAATGATAATCAGAAAATACATTATGATGGAACAGATATTTTGATTGCTGACAAAGGGTCAGATAGTGTTACAAAACTTTCAACTAGTACTAACAGTGTAACTACAGTTATTGCAACAAGTTATACCTATCTAAATGACGTTCTTGATGTAACTGAAGACGGAACTAACTATTACACTTTAGCAAGAACTTCAGGTGTTTATGGTTCAATGACTAAAATATGTAAGTGGGCTATGTCTGATACATCCTCACCTACGGCTTGTAATACATCCAATGTAAAATATGGAACGGCTTTAACTTATTATGATGGAGAAGTGTTTGCTTTACAAACTTATTCCAGTACATCTTACCGAAAGGTTATAGTTTTAGATGCATCTGATATGACTAAAGAAACCGATTTCACATATGGAAGCGGAGTTTCAGCTTATTCATATACGCAAGACATAGATGCAGATGAAGACGGAGATGGTTCATTATGGATATCTTACAGAGATTATTATGGAAGAATACGAGAATATCATCGTGATTCTGGTGGAGATTATTCATCATCAAGTTATTCACAAACATACATGTATTCTAGATATCACAGTTCTATAACTGTAGCAGATGATTACGTATATACTACTGGATATTATTACAGTAGTTATTATGGTGGAATCAAGAGATTGTCTACATCAGGTGGCTCAGTCACTACATTGTTCAGTTCTTATGCAGTTTCTGGATACAGAAGTTCAATGGCTGTAACTTCCTCTGGTGACATTTATGTTGCAAGTAATTATGCATACAGTTATAGCAGTTTCTATAATTGGGATGACAAGATATGGATTCACGAAGGAACTACAGGAGGAACATACAGTAATAATCCAGATACAACATTGGGTCCAAATCCCGCAAGTCTTTCAGCATTGGCAACGCCAGTGTATGACACTACAGCAGCAGTAGGAATGACTATGAGTTTCAAAATCTCATACCAATTTTACTACATGTATGAAGGTGCCTATTTAGAAAGTACAACAGACGGTGTCAATTGGAACCATGTTCCTGGATCACTTTTCACACAAGGTAGTTATTATGGAACTGGTTATAATTATTATGATAATCCAATGGATGTTTCAAAGCAACAATGGACCTATTATAATACAAACGGAGCATATAGTTACAATACAAACACAGCACCATGGAAAACCATGGCTCTGGATTTAACTTCGTTTGCAGGTAATGCACATACTCAATTTAGATGGCTTGTAGGTTTCAATCAATATGATAACACATATTACTATGATTCATACTTTAGATTGGATGATGTTTCAGTAACTTTAAAGGTTGCAAATGAAACGTTTGTAACAGAAACGAAGACTATTGCTTCTTTAGGCTTTAAAGAAACAACAACGGTAAATTTCTTTGAAAATGGAGCATTTATTCCAAAGGACAAAGGATTAGAAGTTGGATCTAAAGTAGGAGTTCTAATCAATATTCCAGATAATGGAGGAGATGAGGACATGTCTAATAATCGTGAAGTTCACTTCCGCGATGTTATGTATGTTATTTTCTCAGATAATTTTGAAGATGGCGATATGAGCACTCCTAAAGGAGATTGGACTACTGGAAAAATCAAATATGGTTCAGGTGATTCCTGGAGCGTAGATGATGCTGATGCATTCGGAGGTTCTTATTCTTTAGATAGTGGACACAGAAAAGATGAGTCACCACTTCCAGCAGATAATTGGGCATCAACTCCAGCTTTAGATTTGAGTCTTCCAGTTGAAGCTTCATTGCAATTTTATGTTGCATACTATGCATACTACACATATGATGGATTCCAAGTTCAAGCTTCATCAGACGGTGGTACTACATGGAATGTTATAACACCAGATGCAGATAATGAAAAGCAATATTATACAATTTATAACTATGCATATTACAACAATCCTCTACGTGGCCAGAAAGGTTATGCCTATTATGGATCATCAACAGGATTCACTTATGCTCCAGATCCACAAGGATTCAAGAAAGCAACATTCAATATGGATGAATACTGTGGTAACAGTGATGTTAGGGTTAGATTCGTAACCGGTTGGGGTACTTTACCAACTGCATATCCTTACTACGACTCTTTCATGCGTGTTGACGATCTGGCAATTACTGGATTAGTTTACACAGATAATGTTGGCCTTAGTGGATTTGATTTACCAGACCCTCTTGGTGTTGATCAAACAGTAACAGTAGAGTCTACTGTAGTCAATGCAGGTTTGAATGACCAAGACAGTGGAGAGACAAAAGTAAGACTTCAGATAGGTCCTCTAGGTATTGAAACATATGGTACTTCAGATGACTTAGAATCTTATACAAATGAAGCAGAAGCAACTACTGCCGGTTGGTCAACCAGTGATGACTGTAACGTAACTTCATGTGGTAACTGGGGATACTATGGTGGAGATGCAGGTTTCATATTGAATAATGATGAAGGCGATGGTGACGAAACTAGATCTTGGGGACCAGATGGTAGTGAATTCCAAATGTATTATGGCGGAGGTTCTACAGAAGTAGTAACACCTGTATTGGATTTCTCAACTGCAGAATCTGACTTATCATTTGATTTGAAACACAGATATAACTTCGATTATTATTCAGGATACACTTCCTATAATGGTGGTCAAGTACAGATATCAGTGGATGGCGGAGAAACATATGCTCTGATTGCACCAGAAGGTGGATATCCTGGAACAATGTATAATTATGCAGGATATGGTAACCCATTATTCGGTCAAAAAGGATTTGTTCACTGTGGTGACTGTAGTGGAGTATCAGGTGGAGCTGGAGATGATCAAGATAAATATATTACCTCTACTTTTGATATGGCAGCTTATGCAGGAATGGATAATGTCAAAATTAAGTTCATTGCAGGTATGTACAGTTATCAGTGGCCTGGAGATGGAGAACACTGGCACATTGATTCATTGATTTTCACAGGAACTGGAATGGGTTCAGTATACAAAGAACAAATATGGGATATTTCAGGTAGTGGAACTCTTGGTGAATTCATGAGCGGTGAATCTCAGACAGTCGGTCTGGATTATTATTTCCAAGTACCAGGACAATACAAAATCATATTTAATACATGGATTGGAGATAATCCAGGATCAGGTATTGATAAGTTCTCAGGCGATAATTCATTAGGATTAGCTAGAGAAACTATGTTTACTGTAGCTGCAACTACTGCAGATGATATCACAACTCAAAAGAAGGTAGATGACGTCGGTCGAATGATGTATGAAACAGGTTGGAGCGCTAAGAAAGATGGCGGGCCAGCTGAGGGATTCATGTTTAGACCTTCATCAACAACTGGAGCTAATACAGCCCCAGTTTGGTGGTCTGGACCTGATGCATACGGTCAAGCTTACAACGGTGACGATGTAAGTTTAGTTTCACCAGTATTTGACCTTTCCAAAGCAACATCAGCTAAACTAGTTTTTGACCACAGGTACTTTTTCCAAGGTTATGAATATACTTGGGCTAGCTACTATTATGATGGTGGTAGAGTTGAAATTAGTACTGATGCAGGAACTACTTGGAGTGGATTACCTATAACTGGTGGTACACCTGGCGGTGATGAATATGGCGGAATTGTCTACAATTATGCATATTATGGAAACCCATTAAGAGGACAGGAAGCATTTGTTATGGATTCTGGTGGGTCATTTGTAACTACAGAATGTAGATTAGATTCATACACTGGTACTGGATTTGATGAATTACAAATTAGATTCCGATTAGGTGGTGCTTTCTTCAATTATCAAACTTCTTGGGAAATTGATGATGTAGGAATTTATGGCCTTGGTTTCGATCTTGCCTTGACCTCAGATTCATCTCCTTACACTTTAGAAGTTGGCGAAGAATCAACATTCACAGCCTCTTTTAAGAATCAGGGAGCTGGTGATCTAGGGCCTTCAGGAACTTTATCTTCAGCTTATGCAACTGCATATGTGAATAAGGTAGATGGTACTGAAGTATGGTCATCAGACCAAACACTAGGAACATTAGCTATGGCTTATTATGATAGTGGAGCTACATATGCTGGTGAAGAAAGGACAGGAATGACCTTTACTTATCCAGGTATGGACACAGCTGGAGTTTATACTGCAGGTGTTAAAATAACAAATTCAGATGGAACTGATTTATCTGACTTGTTCTCAGCAAATCATGACGCAAGTCACATGTTGATAGTAGGAAAGAGTGCAGACATGGGCGATCCACTTTTAACAGGTGGTGAAAATTGGGCAGCCGATTCTACTAAAGATGGTGCAATGGGAGTTTCATGGGATCAGACAGGTGTTGCAACCAATACTTTGGATGTGACCATTGGTACAACAGGTATAGGATATACTCCAAAGAACCCAACAGCTCAGATTGGAACTACCGTTACATGGACTAATACCGATTCGCAGACACACACTGTTACTGACAAGAATTCACAATTTGATTCTTTCGATATAGCATCAGGTGAAAGTTTTGAAATGACTTTCACAGAAGTTGGTGTTTTCGAGTATTACTGTAAATATCATCCAGCGATGGTAGGATCACTCACTGTAGTTTCAAGTCAAGATGCAGATGAAATGGTTAGAACAAATTATGTACCAGTCTGGTCTAAGGAATCATTCTTAGTGTTCTGGGCTAATTTTGACATGTCTGGAGACAGTCAAATTAGCGTATATGCACAAAAGAAAGGTTCATCATTAGATGATTCTGATTCATTAGGTCTATGGGCTGCTAACGGATTTGCAATAATGGACGGAATGGACCACGAAGAAATTGGTGACTCATTAACTGATTCATCATATGGTTGGAACCCATACTATATCTCATTGGATTCACAGAGACTAGGATACAACAGCATGGAATATAGTCCATCTAGTGATAATGCGTACTCTTTCGTCTTCCGCGCTCGTGGAGTTGAAGGTAGTGCAAGCATTGCTGGAGTTCAATTACTTCGAACACTTGATGTTGGATATTACTTGGCAAAAGATGATGTCAGTCAGTTAACTTATGAGATATTCCCAAGTTTAGCAGTCGAGATGGATTACTTTGTTAAGAATATAGGAACTGTATCTACTACATTTAGTATGACTCCAGATTTGAATCCTCAAGGTAACGACTATAGTGGAGATGCTTTTACTATCGATATAGAAGTTATGATGAATGGCGCAATATTTGATTCTGAAAGATCTTCACAAAATGAAGATGGAGTTTGGACTCATGAAATCGATATGAACCCAGATGATGAAGCAACAATTACTATCCGCTTTGTAGCTCCTGACTATGATGCAGCTAAAGGCGAACCAGCAGGTAACAGCAAGTTCGATGTAGCAATCAATGGAATGTTTTCAGAGACTGTAGATGGTGAAAACTGTTGTAGTCTAAGAGAACCTGTAGCTGCAACATTATTCATTAAACCATCACAGTTTGTGCTTGGCGACATCTCTTTTGACCGTGCAGGTGTAATTGAAGGAGATAGTCTAGAGATTACAGTCGAAGCATGGAATGAAGGTAATTATGCATCTGATGTATTGGTTGTCTTCTATGTAATGGATCCTACAGGTACGGCATACTCTACTCCAACAGGAACTCAGCGTATGACTCGTGTAGCTTCAACAACTGTCGATGTAATGGCTCCTAAGCCAGTATTGGAAAATAATGGCGTCTATCAGACTTGGTATGAGGCAACAGCAACTTGGGACGAAACATTCATCCCAGGAACAACAGTTCAAGACTTTGAAACTGTTGAAATATATGCCGAAATCAATCCTCTAGCAGAAGAACAGGACAAGAAGGCTGGTATCAAGGCTCAAGATGAGTATCTTAACCAAAAAGATGACAATGATGCAGTTGGTCAAATTGCAGTCGTCAAGAATAAGGCATCTACTCCATCTTTCGCAGTAGGAATCATTGGTTTGGCTGTAGCAGCAATAGTTGCAGCAATCGGTGCATCTCTACGCAGAGAAGAAGAATAGACGAAATAAGTCAATGAAGGATATGAGAGACTTTCGGGTCTCTCATAATCCGATCATGGAAAGAACTAGCGTCAGCTTTAATGCGATAAGGTATTAGCTAGTTAATATGTCAGAACCAATTTCTTATTGGGGAATTCTGATTCTAGTCTCAGTTGGGATATTTGTATCCTACTACTGCAAACGCAATCAGTTCATGGTTTCACAATCATTAGTGTTCATCAACTTTGGTATTTTTGCCACCTGGTGGATTCTTTTCTTATTGAAACCCAGTTTAGCAATAGATGCATTTGTAAATCTAGGATTTAAGTCAGCTTACCTAGAATCGCCAAGTATAGGATTGCTAACATTGGTAAGTTCAATGTTTATGCATGCAGGTCCGATGCATTTGTTGTTGAATATGCTAATTTTGATCTTATTGGGAGTACCTTTTGAAGACCGAATAGGTCCACGTTCATTCTTAAAAATATATATAATTAGCGGAATCATTGGTTCATTAATTACTGGTTCACTTTCAGTTTGGAATCAAAGTGGCCTAGAAACCATCAATATTGGGGCTTCTGGAGCTGTTTTTGGCATCATGGGTGGTTTTGCCTTGCTCTACCCTAGAGATGAGATTCCAATGCTTTTAGGGCCCATTTTCATGCATAGAGTTCCAGTACTGCTTGCAACAATAGTCTTTGTAGCCATGGAAACATTCTATGTAGGGATGGGAACTGAAGATGGAATTGGACATACTACCCATATGGCTTCCTTTGTAATTGGTGTTTTTGTAGCTCCATACTACTTGCCAAAAAATATTGAAGTTGATATAAAATTAAAACTAGATATAGATAAATATCGTAAAATCTCGAGTATAACACAAAAAGGATTTTATGAATTAGATATGATTGAATCTGCAGATGAGCCTGAATTATTAGATGCCTGGATTGAAACGTTCTGGGAAGTTCAGGAATGCCCTACTTGTAAATCTACCTTATCTCAAATGGGTCAATGTTCAGAATGCGATATTGATTATTTGAATTAGGCCCATTCAAACAACTTGTAGAAGATAGCTACTACTATAGATCCAATAGTACAAGTGATTAGCATAACTGGAACGCCAACAGCTAACCATTCTTTAGTTGAAATCTTGTGTCCACCTCTCTCACTAATTGCAATAGTCATAACATTTG
>JBJLBX010000043.1:0-15844 GCA_045567955.1 Candidatus Poseidoniales archaeon
ATTCCGGTGCCACAGGTTCCACAGGTTCCCTTCATGGCTTTACGACCGTTTTTCATTTCAACTTCGTTACCGTTTTCTATCTCTCTCTTGGCTTTACACTTTACGCAGTATCCTTCCATGTTATACTAAGCACAGAATAGTCGATATAAAGTAAACGGCAGGATTATTTTAGTGGGCGTGACCAATTAAGGTTGTCAAAAAGACTAAAACCATACCCAATATAACAAACAAAACTGAAGCGTCATGTTCATGATCATGGCTATGAACTTCAGGAAGTACGTCTACGGTTGCAACATAGATGAAAGTGCCTGCTGAAAATAACAATGTTAGACCTATATTATCGTCGGTGGCAAAGGAGGTGTCCTTAAGTGCAAAGAAAGTCAAAATAGCAAATATAGGAGACGATAAAGCAAATATTAACAGATACAATTTCGATTTTGATTCTTCTAATTTGATATGCTTTAAGAATGAAGAAAGGCCAAACGCTGCTGGGCCTTTATGTAGCATTATTGCTAAAAATACAATTACACCAGTTTCTGTACTACTAGATACTGAAGCTCCAACAGCAAGTCCGTCTGCAGCTGCATGAGCTATCAACCCAATTGTTGCTGAAAGACCCAAAAGATCCTTATCTTCATCATGATGGACTGCATGCGGCAAACCAGAAGTCTCTAACAAAAGCATTAATACAAAACCAAATAAAATTGCTAAGCCTAATGTTGAAGATTCGATATGGCTCCCTTCATTATGGGAATGGGCTGTAGCCGAAATTAATTCCTCAATTTCTTCTAAGCCTACTGTAGCATTAATTTCACCGCCTTCCACTTCTTCTATAACATGAAGTACTGATTCAGAAAGTGAATCTTCTGTAGATTCTTCATCGTGTGAATCTTCATGTCCATGTTCATCATGGCCTCCAACTAATGTTTCGATTTCTTCTATAGCTTGATCTGCATTGATATCTCCGTGATCAACTTCAAGCATTACCAGGGCGATTGATCCTGCAATTTTGCTATCGTCATCTTCATGGCCTTCAAATAATTCTAAAGCCTCGGGTATTACAACAAGAAAAGCTGACGCAATCAAAACTCCAGCTCCTATCGCTGTGAATTGTTTAAGATTTTTAGATGATAATTCGAGAGTTAGTGGAATATAACCAAAAGCAGCTACTGATATGAACATAAATACTGCAAAAACAAATATTAATGTTTGGGCGTCCATCTAACAGCACCCTAATTCACAATTACAATCAATCTCAGTTCCGTGTTTATGATTATGTTCACATTCAGGATATAAAGCGTCAATCGCCCCTTCATCTAAAGACCATCTTAACAAATCTGAAATCAATTTAGAACGATTTATTCCTTCAATAGAAGTTTTCCAACCATCTAATTGTTGTACCAATGAAGCGGGCAAATCTGCTGAAACTTTTGTTAAAGCATATCTTGAACGTCTTGTCATATTTCATTGAAATAGAAGATAATATAAAAAGATTACGATTGTAATACAATCCTATTATAAAATAATAATTGTTACTTAATCTTTAGAAAAAATCATATTATCATTCTTGAAAGATTTAAATTCAAGAGCATTCCTGCTAGGATCTAAGAAAAACATTGTCGCCTGCTCCCCTGGTTCTCCTTTAAAACGTATATGTGGTTCAATGATAAAATGTATTTCTAATTCCCTCAAACGTGCAGCTAATGAAAACCAATCCTTCATTTCTAATATAACTCCGAAATGGCTAGATGGAACTTCATCGCCATCAACTGTATTTGTCTGAATAAGGGCTATTTTATCTACTAAGTGAGCTACCACTTGGTGCCCATACATATCAAAATCAATCCATTTGTCTGAACTTCGGCCTTCTTTGCACTCCAATGTATTAATGTAAAAATCACGAGTCTTTTCTAAACTATCAACCGGAAATGCTAAATGAAATGGACGCATGTTACTGACTAAACTATCTCTTTTTACGTATTGTCTTAAGTAGAATGTGTAATTAATAATACATGAATGAACTTGCTTGGGCTGCTGTTTTGACTGTTTATGGTATCTTTGTAGTCTTTGGAACTAAATGGATTTACGAATTTATGATGGCGCGCAATATGGAAGAAAATGTTGCCATCTACTACAACCGGAAAATTTTGCATATGTTTTGTGGCGGATTAATTGGAATGATGGCTCCTTTTGTTTTTGAAAAACCCATATATGCATTGTATATTGGAATTATTTTCAGTATAATTACATACATTCCATACTACTCTGGTTACTTACTTTATTGGGTACAAACTAATGACAATAAAAATGATGTTAATTTCTGTTTAATGGCCGGAGTCTCCGTGTATTTACTTTGGGAATTACTTGGAGATCCTTACTTAGCAATTATTCCTCTTCTTTTCATGGCTTTTGGTGATGGAGTCACAGGAATTGTAAGGAACATAAAATTCGGATATAGAACAAAAAATCCTATTGGAAATGTTTTTATGGCTATTGTCTGTATTCCAATGGGATATTATCTGGGCGGACTATCTGATCCAGCCTTACCTCTTTGGGGAGTTATAGCTGCCATTGTAGCTACATTTGTTGAAAGATATGAATTTGGACCTATTGATGACAACGTGCTAATTACGGTAAGTGCTACTATCATACTTTTTATCGGAAATGAAATAGGTCCCTTAACCGGGTAACTTATGTGGTTTAGATAAGTTTGATTCCATCATTTTTAACTCATCTATTCCACTTATCAAAATCTTAGTATCTGGAATTAATTCATCATCTGGTATTTTACCTTCGTAATCAATCATTGAAAGAATGTATTTCATACAATTTATTCTTGCTTTTTTCTTATTATCTGAACGAACGACTGTCCAGGGAGATAAGGTTGTATTTGTTTCTAACAGCATCTGGAATTTACGCATCGTATATTCTCCCCACAACTCTTGAGCTTGCATATCTACTGGAGATAATTTGTATTGCTTTAGAGGATCTTTCGATCTTTTCTCAAAACGTTTTAACTGCATTTTCTTAGAAACTGAGAAATATAATTTAATCAAAATAATGCCTTCTTTTACTAAAATCCTCTCAAAAACAGGTGCATATTTCAAGAATCGTTTGTGTTGCTCATCAGTACAAAACTCCATAACTGGTTCAACCATTGCTCTATTGTACCAGCTTCTATCAAAAAGAACCATTTCTCCAGCTGAAGGAAGATGATCGGTATATCTTTGAAAATACCATTGAGTTCTTTCTGTATCGCTTGGTTTTTCTAAAGCCACGACCCGTGCACCTCTAGGATTTAAATGTTCACGAATCCTTTTGATTGTTCCTCCCTTTCCTGCAGCATCTCGGCCCTCGAATAGCATAACTATTCTTTGACCTGTTTTTTTTACGTGATTTTGTAATTTAAGAAGTTCAATCTGTAGCTTTAATTTCTCTTCTTCATAAGCTATTGTAGACTTAGGAATCCAAATTTGTACCTTTTTGTCAGAACCCTCAGAATCTTTGTTTTTCAAGGCTTCGCCTTCTGATAACTTAACTTTATTGGGTTCTATCATAGAACTTTGGAAAGCCACGGCCAAATATAAGATTTATTATCTTACATCTTTTTTGAAAATCGATTCAGAAAGTCCCAAGCAATCTGGGCCGTATCAACGGTTCCTTGATTTCCCGGACTTCCATCTGTATCTTTTGAATATGCATTGTGTCCGGCACCGTGTAGTGTAACAAGAGAAACTTCAGTATTATTTGAACAATCTGTAAATCCTTGAACGTTATAAAATAATGTTTCTTCACTATAATCTGGAAGCGTGCCTGAACATTGGTTTTTGTCCCTCCAAGTATAAAGATTCTGAAGGGCTCCCGTGTTCCAAATTTGATCTGCAAATATAATTCCTGTACCTACCGTACTTGTGTATGGAACTATAGGATCCAAAAATCCATGAATCTCCATGATTGGAATAGGAGAATAACTTGGATCGTCTTCATCCAAATAATACATGGACATGCAAGCTACAGCTGCAAAAACATCGGATTGTCTATTAGCAAGAGACTGGGACATTCCGCATCCATTTGACCAGCCTGTTGCATAAATTCTATTAGAATCTATAGGATATTCATTAACTGTGTAATTAATTAACTCACGGATAAAACCAAAATCATCTATCCCTTCTTCTAATGCAGGATCACAACAAGGGCCAAAATTCCAAGAATTTCCCCAACCATCTGGATAAATCACGATGGCGTTATTTTCTCTGGCTATGCGATCCATATCTGTCAATAAATACTGCTTATGTGCATTCTGAGTGATTCCGTGCATATCTACAATAAGCGGTACTGTAGAATTCATTTCTAAATTATCTGGAACATAAAGTAACCAACAGCGTTCTAAATCATCATAAATAAAACATTCAAACGAAGCATCAGGAGGAAATGTTATTTTATTGTCTGCTGTTTCTTCATTATCTTCTTTGGTCATATAGCTATAACTGCTCCAGACTACAGTAAAAAAAACCATAGCTGTTACAATAATAGCTTCCACTTTCATATTAAATTTCTAATGATGGAGAATATTCTCCGTGACAAGCCTTGGAATTCATTTCAGCTCTGTGATAAAAAACAGCATACGTCGTCTCTAAATTTGCATTATTTCCACTCCAAGCATTTAATGCCGACTGCTGAAGGGCTCGCCCATATGAAAAACTCAATTTCCAAGGATATTCTCCCATTGCATTCATCGCATTCAAATGTTCTGTAGCTTCAGTCTCGGATTGTCCGCCTGACAGGAAAACTATGCCGGGTACTTCTTCGGGAACGGAAGCCATTAGACATTTGACTGTCATCTGAGCGACCTCGTTCATATTTGCTTGAACTGGACATTCTTTACCCGAAATAACCATATTTGGTTTTAATAAAATACCAGGCAAATAAACTCCCTCTTTTTCTAATTCATTAAATGTCGTTCTAAGTGTTTTTTCTGAAACTTCATAACAAGTTTCGACTGTATGATTTCCATCCATTAATACTTCTGGTTCAACTATAGGGACTAAATTTGCATCTTGACATGCTTTAGCATACTTTGCCAGAGCTGACGCATTAGCTTGGATACATTCATCTGTAGGTATTCCTTCACCGATAGTGATGACTGCTCGCCATTTTGCGAAACGTGCACCTAAATTATAGAAATCCACGCATCTTTCATATAAACCATCTAAACCTTTCGTTATTTTTTCAGAAGGAGACTTATTCATCGGATGGGCTCCCTTATCAACCTTAATTCCGGGATATACTCCTTTGGATTCTAATATTTTAGATAATCTAATTCCCTCTTCTGATTTTTGTTCTAAAGTTTCTTCAAATAATATAACTCCTGAAATAAAATGCTCCATACTTTCCGTATCGAATAGAGCTTGACGAAAATCTCTACGATTTGTTTCTGTATTTTCTTGATCAATTAAAGCCAATCTCTTGCCCATTGTTGGTGTGCTTTCATCTGCTGCTAAAATTCCTTTCCCAGATGCGACAATTGCACTAGCTACTGTAGCTAAATTTTCTTTATCCATATTCCTGATAAAACGGCCTGAATAAAATGATTAGGGAGTCTCTTGCCCAATAGCCAATAGCATCTTTTTGTACCATTCTAAAGAAATATCAAACTCTTTTCCACCTTTAATTAACTGAAAATCAATTAGCCCTAGTTCACCATTATTATTCTCATCTAAACCAACTAAGCCATTTTTGTTACGTAAAGCAAATTCTACTGCCGCAAACGCAGATTTCTTAATCAAATCTAAATCTCGAGTTCCAGGCTTAGCAGAACGGGAAAAATACCCACTCTTTTGAATTAGAGTTTTATCAGCATCTAATGCTTCAGCAAATTTATCTGCAAACCACTGCCCTGGATTTATATCATCTAAACGGACATGTCCAAATGCATCTCGTGGAATTTCTTTACCTTGTGATTCTAATTCACGGATTATGGTCTCCATTCCTGCACCTTCACTCAAAAATATATTTACGCAGTCATTTTGATCCATAAGTTCCAGTAATCGTTTTGTTTCTTTCTGAAAGTCTATCTCTTTTTCCGGAACGTAAACTGCGTGAACATCCCACCTATTTTTAGATAAAAATAAATCTGAAAGTGTATTCATATTTTCTAATAGTTTACGGTATTCGTATGCAGTTGCTGCAGTAAGCCATCCGCAGTGACGGCCCATTATTTCATGGATTATTAATTGACGGCTACTAGTTGTATTTTCATTTACTATATTTTGGAAAAAAATGGCTCCTTGTTCGGCCGCCGTCCAAGCCCCTAATGTCTGTTTAACGGGAATAACATCGTTGTCTATAGTCTTTGGCAATCCAACGACTGTTAATTCAGTTCCTGATTTTTCTAAGTGCTTAGCTAAAGCTGCCGCCATTGTATTTGTATCATCTCCCCCTATAGTATGCAAAATATCGATTTTATCTTTTAATAATTGTTTTGCAGCCACCTCCAGCGGATTTTGTCCTTGTTGAATGTATCCTTTCTTAACACAATCTTCGATGTTTGTTAATTTTACTCTGCTATTGCCAATAGGGCTTCCTCCAAAATTATATAATAATTTATAATTTTGTCTGACTTTTTCAGAAAAAATAATTGAATTCCCCTGCAATAGTCCTCTATAACCGTGCATGTAGCCGATTATTTCTGAATCTGGACTTATTTCATTGTATTTCTCAATTAACCCTCCAATTGCCGATGAAAGGCATGGGGCAATTCCGCCACTAGTCAAGATAGCTATCTTTGGCATAAGTCCCGAAGGAACAGGTAAGTTAAAAATAGTTGCCCTTTTTTTAGTAAATGTCTTTTATATACTAATCCCTATAAACTAAAGGTATAAGTATCTGCAACATCTGAATTTTAACAAATATATGATAAAAGTACCGTCAATAAACTATGATTTTAGTCAATCGAAGGGTAGAATTTATATAAACCACTTGACTGGCCACAAGCTCCAGTAGTCATCTGTTTCACGGTTAGAGGACACAAGGGCCTGTAGCTCAGCTAGGTAGAGCGTCCGGCTTTTAACCGGACGGCCAAGGGTTCGAATCCCTTCAGGCCCGCCAGATGTTTATTGGAAAGGAAGCAACATGAAAATAGGGAAAAGAGGATTAATTGCCAAACTTGCCCAACCTAGAAGGAGAATCTAAATGAATGACAATGTATTGTGGTTAAACAAGCTCGTACCAAAGCACGTCTTACTTGAAGATGCTGAAATTGAAACAAAACTGGGACCATTAAATGTGATTCCGGAACAATTACCAAAAATCCTCTTGAAAGATCCTGCCCTCAAGGCTTTAGATCAAGAAGCAAAACCAGGAGATGTTGTTGAAATTCATAGAGTTAGTGAAAGTGCAGGTGCAAATTTAGCATACAGGATTGTGGTGGAAGAATGATTAAGGGCGAACAGATGAATCGAGGAGAATATATGAATAATAGCCGTCAATTAATCAAAGCTTTTTTCAAAAGTAGAAGTATCTCTGGGCCTAGTGCTGCATTAGTTAATCATCAATTAGGTTCGTTTAACGATTTTCTGCCTCACGAAAAAAATGCAGCTCCTTGGATGCAAAGAGTTGTAGATAATATCTCAGTAGGAGCTGATGAATCTCTAAGGGGAGCAATCAGACTAGAATTGGGTGATTTAGATGTTGTTATAAATCTTGGTAAAATCCGAATCGGAAGGCCTATGGTTTACGAAGCCAACGGTTCAACTACAGAATCTATTCCAATGATGGCTAGATTACGTAACATGACCTATGCTGCGCCAATTTATCTTAATTTTACAATAGTTGAAGAAGGAATTGAAATAGAAGAGGTTGAAGAAGAAGTTGGAAATATGCCAGTTATGGTAAAATCCATACTGTGTAACCTGCACCGAAATTACTTAACTGGAGAAAATTCAAGTGATGAAGAATATAAAACCGGATTAAAATCTAAAAATGAAGATCCTGAAGATCCAGGCGGATATTTTATTGTAAATGGAACTGAAAGAGTATTAGTTTGTTTAGAAGATTTAGCTCCAAACCGTGTAATGGTTGAAAGTGAGCAAAGATATGCAAGACAAACCGAATTGGCTAAAGTTTTCTCTCAGCGAGAAGGTTTCCGTGCACTAACAGTTGTAGAAAAGAAGAAAGATGGAATTCTTTCAGTATCTATTCCGGTTGCATCTGGACAAGTTCCACTAGCTATTTTGATGATGGCTCTGGGCATGGAATCTGCAGACGATATAATGCTTCAAATAAATCCTGAAAATAAGAGCGAAATGCAGAATTTAATTTTAGCTAATATTGAAGAAGTGCATAATACTGAAGGAATTTATACTACTCAAGAAGCTCTTGAATATCTTGAAAGAAGATTTGCAGCAGGACAATCTAAAGAATACAGAAGAAAGAGAATCGATTACATTTTAGACAATACCCTTCTTCCTCATCTAAGCACTAATTTTGAAGCCAGAACTAAGAAAGCCGTTTTCCTTGGACGTATGGCTAGAGAAGTTTTAGAATTACACAGGGGAGAAAGAAAGCCTGATGACAAAGATCATTATGCAAATAAAAGATTAAAACTTGCTGGAAACTTGATGGAGGAGTTATTCCGTTCAGGACTTCAAGCATTGTTGAATGATATGAAGTACCAAATGGAACGTTCATATTCCAAAAGAAAAGAAAATCGCATACACCACGCAGTACGTCGTGATGTATTAACAAATAAAATAATGCACGCAATGGCAACTGGTAACTGGACTGGTGGAAGGGCGGGTGTTTCGCAATTGTTAGATCGAACCTGTAACATGGCTACTCTTTCACATTTAAGAAGAGTTATTTCGCCACTTACTCGATCTCAACCGCATTTCGAAGCTCGTGATTTGCATCCAACCCAATTTGGAAGATTATGTCCTAACGAAACGCCTGAAGGACAAAATTGTGGTTTAGTTAAAAATTTAGCTCTTATGGTTGATGTTTCCGAAAATGTTCCTAATGATATAATTCTTGAATCATTTGAAGAATTGGAAATTACTTCTATTGATAAAGGTGAAGCTGGAGGAGGGAAAGTTTACTTTAATGGTGATTTAATCGGCACTCATAAAGCTCCTGAAGATTTGGTAGCTGAGATTAGAGCACGTAGAAAAAAGAACTTGATTAGTGATGTTGTTAATGTTAGATATGATGAATCTCTGAATGATGTGATTATCAATAGTGATCCTGGAAGAATTAGAAGGCCGTTGATAGTTATTAATAGAAATAATAAAATGGCATTAAAGCAGCGAGATATTGACAACCTAGTTCAAGGAAAATACGAATGGGGACATTTAATTGAAGCTGGAGTCATTGAATATATTGATGCTGAAGAAGAAGAAAATTGTTTAATTGCTTTAAACGAAGCTGCTTTGAAAAGTAACAAGAAAACTCATCAATATAGTCACATGGAAGTTGACCCTATGGTTATACTTGGTGTAGCTACTTCAAACGTACCTTTCCCTGAACATAATTCAGCTCCAAGATGTACGATGGGAGCTGGTATGTCAAAACAATCTCTAGGAATGGGGCAAGCAAATTATCGTATCAGGCCAGACACTCGAGGACATTTACTTCACTATGCTCAAAGACCTATGCTTCAAACTGAAGCAATGAAATATAATACCTTGAGAAAACGACCTGCTGGTCAAAATATGGTTGTTGCAGTCATGTCATACCATGGATACAATATGGAGGATGCTCTTATCTTTAACCGAGGATCCATTGATCGAGGTATTGGTAGATCTACTTTTGTCAGGACATACATGTCAGAAGAACGAAGGTATCCTGGCGGCCAAGAAGATCGTTTTGTTATTCCTGGACCTGAAGTTCGAGGCGCTCGTTCTGAAGAAGCTTATTTCTATCTAGAAGAGGACGGTTTGATTTATCCTGAAATTGATTTACATGGTAAAGAAGTACTTATTGGAAAAACCAGTCCACCTAGATTCTTAGCTGAGCCTACTGATTTCTTAAGTCCACAAAAAGTTAGAGAATCTTCGCTAACTGTAAGACATGGTGAGAAAGGTGTTGTTGATTCTGTTATGTTATCTGAAACTGAAAATGGTTCTAGAATTGCTAGAATTAGAGTACGTGATCAGAGAGTTCCCGAAATGGGCGATAAATTTGCAAGTAGACACGGACAGAAAGGAGTTATTGGACACATGGTCCCTCCTGAAGGAATGCCATTTACTGAACAAGGAATTACACCTGATTTGATCATTAATCCTCATGCTATTCCATCTCGTATGACTGTTGCGCATGTTTTAGAAATGATTGGTGGGAAAGTTGGGAGTATGGATGGACGTCCTGTTGATGGAAGTGCTTTCTCTGGTGAAAAAGAAGTTGATTTGAGAACTAGCTTAGCAGAATATGGTTTAAGACACAGTGGAAGAGAAGTGTTGTATGATGGACAAACGGGCCGTCGAATAGATGCTGAGATTTTCATCGGTGTTATCTATTACCAAAAATTACACCACATGGTTTCCGGAAAACTACATGCTCGATCTCGTGGCCCTGTACAATTATTGACCAGACAACCTACAGAAGGTAGGGCTCGTATGGGAGGTCTAAGATTCGGAGAGATGGAACGTGATTGTTTAATCGCTCACGGAGCTGCAATGGTTATCAAAGATCGGCTTTTAGATGAAAGTGATAAGACTGTTCAATATGTTGATAGTAAATCGGGACATATTGGTTACTTAGACCGTAGAGGTGTTCTTACATCTCCAATGGGAGATAATACTTCAATTTATCCTGTTTCGATGTCTTATGCGTTCAAGCTATTATTAGAGGAATTGAAATCGCTTGGAATTGCTGCAAGACTCAGATTGGAGGATTTATCATGAGGGAAATGATACCAAAGAGAATTGGCAAGATTGACTTTGCTCTTATGGGGCCAAAAGAAGTTCGAAAATTATCAGCTACGAAAGTTATCACTGCTGACACCTACGATGACGATGGATTCCCAATCCCTATGGGATTAATGGACTTACATATGGGTGTTATTGAACCTGGATTGAGATGTAAAACCAGTGGGCGTAAAATGGATGAGGATCCTGGGCACTTTGGTCACATTGATTTGGCAATGCCTGTTATTCATGCAGGATATTCAAAAACTGTAAAGGATCTTTTGAATGCGACGCATCCAAGTTCTGGTCGAATTATGTTAACTCAGGATAGGATTGATCATTATAATAAACAAATTCAAGCATTGATAGATTCTGATGCTGGGACAACTGTAACTATTGGAGGAATAACAAGAAGAGCTATTCGCGAAGCTGCAAAAGCAAAAACTTGTCCTCACTGTAGTGAACCAAAAATTAAAGTTATGTTGGATAAACCTACGACTTTCCGTGAAGAAGGCCGTAAATTAACACCTAAGGAAGTTCGTTCCCGTCTTGAAAAAATACCTGATTCAGACTTGTTGTGTCTTGGATTTAATCCTAAAATAACAAGACCAGAATATATGGTTCTAACTGTACTTTCTGTCCCTCCAGTCCCAATGAGGCCATCGATTACTCTAGAGTCTGGTGAAAGATCTGAGGATGATCTTACACACAAACTTGTAGATGTTTTGAGAATTAATCAGCGTTTAAGAGAAAATAGAGATGCTGGTGCACCTCAATTAATTGTTGAAGATCTTTGGGAATTATTGCAATATCATATTACTACATATTTTGATAATCAAACTGCAGGAATACCTACTGCAAGACATCGATCTGGAAGACCATTGAAAACAATCGTACAAAGATTGAAAGGTAAAGAAGGGCGTTTCCGATCTAACTTATCTGGAAAACGTGTTAATTTTTCAGCACGTACTGTAATTACTCCGGATCCTTATTTGAGTATTAATCAGGTCGGAGTACCTGAATTAGCTGCTCGAGAATTGACTGTTCCTGTTAGAATTAATATTCATAATTTAGCATTCATGAGAAATATAATTAAGGAAAATTTTATGCCAAGTGACCCTGATAAATATATTCCTGGGATAAATTATATGATACGCCCAGATGGTCGAAGAGTTAAATTAACTGACGATAACTGGGAATTCAATCATGACCGTCTTGAACCTGGTTTTATTGTTGAAAGGCATTTGATGGATGGAGATGTTGTATTATTCAACCGTCAGCCAAGTCTGCACCGTATGTCTATGATGGCTCACGAAGTTCGTATAATGAAGGGTAAAACATTTAGAATAAATTTATGTGTTTGTCCGCCATATAATGCCGATTTCGATGGAGATGAAATGAATCTTCATGTAGTCCAATCTGAAGAAGCTCGAGCCGAAGCAAGAATTTTAATGAGAGTTCAGGAACACATTCGTTCACCTCGGTTTGGAGGTGTAGTTATTGGAGCTATTCATGACCACATCACTGGTATGTTCTTGTTAACCTATGGTGATGCAAGTTACGATGTTGATCAAACTGTTCGAATTCTATCTCGTGTTGATTTCAAAGGAGATTTGCCAAAACCAGAATATCCTAAGGCCAAAGGCGGTCCACGATGGTCTGGTAGACAAATATTCTCAGTTCTTCTCCCTGACGACATGAATTTGGAGTACAATTCATCTGTATATTTTGCAGATAGAAGTGTAAAAGAAAATACTGATTTGGGAATGATTGTGGAAATTAAAAATGGAAACATGCTTAGTGGTCCTGTAGATGGTAATTCTATTTCTGCTTTCAAAGGCAAAATTTTAGAAGAAATATCTAGATTAAAAGGAGCTAATGCTGCTAAGGATTTCATTGATAAAGTTACGAGATTAGCTGTTGGTGCACTTATGGAAACAGGATGTACTACTGGTATCGATGATGCTGATGTTCCAGAAGATGCATTAGCTCAAATTTTCGCAGCTCAAAAGAAGACGGTTAGAAATGTCGATAAATTAGTAAAAACCTATAATGAAGGGAAATTACAACCAAGACCTGGTCGAAGTGCTGAAGAAACTTTAGAAGTGGAAATCATGTCTTTACTTGGTCAAGTACGTGATACTTCTGGAGAAATTGCAGGATGGCATCTAGGTATGGATAATTTCGCAGTTATTATGGCCCGTTCAGGAGCTCGTGGTAGTATGTTGAACTTGTCGCAGATGGCTGGATCTATTGGTCAACAAGCTGTTCGTGGTGAACGTATTTCGCGTGGTTACGAAAAAAGAACTTTATCTCACTTTAACAAAGGCGATCTTGGTGCAGATGCGAAAGGTTTTGTCCGTTCTTCATACAAGAGAGGATTGAACCCAACCGAATATTTCTTCCACTCTATGGGTGGTCGTGAAGGGTTGGTTGATACTGCTGTCAGAACATCTCGTTCCGGATATATGCAACGACGTTTGGTTAATGCTTTAGAAGATCTTAGAGTCAAATACGACGGTACTGTACGTAACACTGCAAACACTGTTGTCCAATTCAAATATGGTGAGGATTCAATAGACCCTACCCGAAGTAAGTTTGGAAGTGCTATTGATATTGATGGACTTATTGGTAAATTAAAGAGAGGAGAGAAATAATGGCTAGATTAGATACAATTAGAGCTCTTGAAAGGCGCGGATTATCACCAACTTTGGCAGAAAAAGTTGTTGACTTGGGTTACCTTTTGGGCACTTTAAAGAAAAGCGATCTAAAAACATTAAGAAAAGATTTTCATTATAAGGAAATTTTACAACTAATTGATGTTTCTAAGAATAATTTAATTGATAGAGAAGATATCGTTCTTAAAGCAATAGAAGAAGGTGATGTTAGTGATGGCCCTATTACTGCTGATCAAGCTCTTAGAAGAGTTGAAAAGAAATTGGGAGTTATATGGTCTTTACCTGAAGGATATACTATTGATGGTGTTGCATCCCACATTTCTAAAAAAGGTCAAGTCCTATTGGGTGTAGCTTTCCCTATCAATTCGAAACAATTCCGATATCCATTCAATGGTTATGTCTACTTGAAAACAAGAGGAATTTGTTATCAATCTGTTGTTAGCGAAGTTGTGTCTTTTGATAGACCTAATGTTCCTGAAGAAGAAAAATTATTATTGCCTGCTCACACTGAAGAACCTTACGTAACATTCTTAAGAATCGAACAATTAATAGAATTACCTAGAACTATTAGACTTGAAGAATTCCGTAAAATGGATGGAACTCAAGTAAAATCTGCAAGAAATTATACTCAAGTTGAAGATGCTTTAGATTTAGATCGTGAACGTTTAAGATTTGAAGAAGAAAGACTATTTGCAGTCAAAATGTATAAAGAAATGGGATTGAGTGAAAAAGTCTCCCGTAGTTTGTACAAATATGGTATTTTCAAAGCTTCTCAGGTCGTGATTGCTACTGATAATGAATTGAGAAATGCTGGAGTTCCTGCTTCAAAAATTGCTAAATTCAGAGACGCTGCTGCTGAAGCTGCCGCAATTGAATTACAAGTTCCTGTTCCTCAAAAAGCTAAATCCAAAGATGATTCTAAGACCAAAGACGATGGAACTATTATCAAAACGGTAAATAAATATCGTAAATCAGCTTTGAAACTTGGCAGTAAACTTCCTGATGTTTATCTAGAAGAACTTGCTCGGGAAGCTGAAACGAATAAATTAACTAGAAAAGGCATACAAGAAATTGCTGATAATTACGCCAGCCTTGATGATATGGAAAACAAGGTGAGAGAAGTAATTTCAAAGAAAAACAAAGAATTGCCTCAATCAATGACTAGACTAATTGCTGAAAAAAGTATTGAACATGAATTAAAAACTAAAGATATGGAAACCATTATTGATGGATCCATTGCGCAATATTACCAAAATGAAGTTGATGCTACTGAAGCGGTTGGAGTTATAGCTGCGCAATCTATTGGAGAACCTGGAACTCAGATGACTATGCGTACTTTCCACTACGCTGGTGTTGCTGAAATGAATGTTACACTGGGTTTACCTCGTTTAATTGAGATTGTGGATGCGAGAAGAATTCCAAAAACTCCAATTATGGAAGTTTATTTGGAACCTGATGTTTCTAAAAATGAAAAGACTGCATTGGAAATTGCAAGTCAAATTGAAGCAAAATCAGTTAGTCAATTAGCCAAAATAAACACAGATATTACTAATCTAAGAGTATTGGTAGAACCTGATAAGAAAATATTGAAAGAACGAGGACTTCCAATAGAAGAACTTGCCGCCAGAATAAAGAAAAGAGGACGGCTAAAGTCCAAATTTACTATTGAAAGTGGTGTCATTATATTGGAAGAAGAAGAAGTTTCTTTTAAGAAATTATATTTGATTGAAGATAAAGTTAGTCATTTGATGGTTGATGGAATTGGAGATATTCAAAGAGCGATTGTGCGAAAAGAAGGTAATGAATATGTAATTTTTACCGAAGGGTCTGATTTGAAAGCTATTTTAGAAGTTCCAGGTGTTGATCCAGTAAGGACTAGTACTAATTCATTACATGAAGTTGCTGAAGTTCTTGGAATTGAAGCCGCTAGAATTTCAATTGTAGACGAACTTCACAAAACATTATCAGAACAAGGTCTTTTGGTAGATCACAGACATAATTTGTTAGTTGCTGATGTTATGACTAATACTGGAGCAATACAGGCTATTGGTAGACATGGTATTTCAGGAGCGAAAGTTTCTGTTTTGGCTAGGGCAGCTTTCGAAATTACCTCTACTCATTTACTACAAGCTGGTTTAACTGGCGAATCTGATGTTTTGACTGGTGTTGCTGAAAATATTATTGTTGGGCAACCCGTTCACTTAGGTACTGGTGCTGTCAGTGCAATTTACAAACCTAAGAAAAAAGGTAAAGGAGGAAAATAGA